>NZ_JAAKUJ010000012.1:0-184353 GCF_049175075.1 Aeromonas sp. 600774 | reverse complement strand
TCAAAAATTGTTTTTGATGCTCGATGCTGTGAGTGCCCACACAGATTGCTTGATTCAAATTGTTAAAGAGCGACGCAGCTTTTGCTGCTGCGGGAGTGGCATTCTACTCAACCGCCTTCTCGAGTCAAGCCTTATTTTCAAAGGCTTTTCGAGGTTATCGACGAGGTTGTTTGCGTTGCCGCTTGCCCTGTCGATGGAGGCGCATTATAGGGAGCTGGAATTTTCTGGCAAGCAGATAATTGTAAAAAGATGACTTTTGCTGTTCGTTAGCTCACAAAGCCACCAATCAGCATATTAAACCGGCGAAATCAGCTTACTGCAGGCACCGCGATAGCAAAATCATACAGATTGTCATAGATGGTATCGGCCAGAGCGTTACCCACTTCGGTGACCGGCTTACCGGTTCTGACCATGATTTTGTGACCAACCCCGGCATTGATGGCTGCTTTCAAATCGGAAGGCTTGTCACCCACCATATAGGAGCGGCTCATATCGATGTTCAGTTCCTGCCTAGCGAGCAGCAACATTCCCGGTTCAGGCTTGCGGCAGTCACAGGAGGTACCGTGATCCGGATGATGGGGACAGAAGTAGATGCCATCGAGATCCACATCCCGATCAGCCAGCGACCAATCCATCCACTCGGTCAGGTTCATGAAATCATCTTCGGTGAAATAACCGCGGGCAATCCCTGACTGGTTGGTCACTACAACCAGCAGATAGCCTTTCTTTTTGAGGAGCTGCAGGGCGTCTATGACTCCGGGCAGAAAATGGAAGTCATCGACCTGGCTGACATAGCCAGTGTCTTCATTGATGACACCGTCACGATCCAGAAAAATGGCGGGTTTGCTCACGGAAACTACCTCAATCAATGGTTTTGCCCAGTATCTCACAGGGCAGATAAAGCCCAAAAACAAAAGGGGCGGCCGAAGCCACCCCTTTCATGTGTGCATTTAAAGTATCGATTAAGCGATAACTTTAGCTACAACACCAGCACCTACGGTACGGCCACCTTCACGGATAGCGAAACGCAGGCCGTCGTCCATCGCGATCGGCGCAATCAGGGTAACAACCATCTTGATGTTGTCGCCCGGCATTACCATCTCTACGCCTTCCGGCAGTTCGATGGTACCGGTCACGTCGGTAGTACGGAAGTAGAACTGCGGACGGTAGCCTTTGAAGAACGGGGTATGACGACCACCTTCTTCTTTGGACAGTACGTACACTTCAGATTCAAACTTGGTGTGCGGCTTGATGGTGCCCGGCTTGGCCAGTACCTGACCACGCTCTACATCTTCACGCTTCACGCCACGCAGCAGTGCACCGATGTTCTCACCTGCACGACCTTCGTCCAGCAGTTTGCGGAACATTTCAACGCCGGTACAGGTGGTCTTGGTGGTATCTTTGATACCAACGATTTCCACTTCTTCACCAACTTTAACGATACCGCGCTCTACACGACCGGTTACTACAGTACCACGGCCTGCGATAGAGAATACGTCTTCGATTGGCATCAGGAACGGCTGGTCGATTGCACGCTCCGGCTCCGGAATGTAGCTGTCCAGGTGGCCAGCCAGTTCCAGGATCTTCTCTTCCCACTGAGCTTCGCCTTCCAGCGCTTTCAGTGCAGAACCACGGACTACCGGCAGGTCATCACCCGGGAAGTCGTACTCGGACAGCAGTTCGCGAACTTCCATCTCGACCAGTTCCAGCAGCTCTTCGTCATCTACCATGTCACACTTGTTCATGAACACGATGATGTACGGAACGCCTACCTGACGACCCAGCAGGATGTGCTCACGAGTCTGCGGCATCGGGCCGTCAGTCGCTGCTACTACCAGGATCGCGCCGTCCATCTGGGCAGCACCGGTGATCATGTTTTTAACGTAGTCGGCGTGACCCGGGCAGTCTACGTGTGCGTAGTGACGGGTAGCGGTGTCGTATTCTACGTGGGAGGTGTTGATGGTGATACCACGCTCACGCTCTTCCGGTGCCTTGTCGATCTGGTCGAAGGCGAAAGCTTTACCACCGAAGTGCTTGGCCAGCACGTTGGTGATAGCTGCAGTCAGGGTGGTTTTACCGTGGTCAACGTGGCCGATGGTGCCGACGTTTACGTGCGGTTTATTACGCTCAAATTTTTCTTTAGACACGACGTAGTCCTTCTAGGTTAAACCCGCCTACCGTCGTAGGCGGGGAATCTTAAATTACTTGGATTTGCGCTCTTCGATCACGGCTTGTGCAACGTTGGTCGGTGCATCGTGATACTTGGCGAATTCCATGGCGTAGGAAGCACGACCTTGGGTAGCGGAACGCAGTGCAGTTGCATAACCGAACATTTCGGCCAGCGGCACCAGAGCACGTACGATCTTGCCGGACGGGCCATCTTCCATACCTTCGATCAGGCCACGACGACGGTTCAGGTCACCGATCACGTCGCCCATGTAATCTTCCGGAGTTTCAACTTCTACTTTCATGATCGGCTCGAGCAGAACCGGGTTGGCTTTCATGAAGCCAGCCTTAAAGGCCATGGAAGCAGCGATTTTGAACGCCAGTTCGGAAGAGTCGACATCGTGGTAAGAACCGAAGTGCAGACGCACACCCAGATCCATAACCGGGTAACCAGCCAGCGGACCAGATTTGAGCTGCTCACGGATACCTTTATCAACACCCGGGATGAATTCACCAGGAATGACACCACCTTTGATGTCGTTGACGAATTCGTAGGCTTTGCCTTCTTCCAGCGGGTACATGTCGATAACAACATGACCGTACTGACCGCGACCACCAGACTGCTTGGCATGCTTGCCTTCGATGTCTTTAACGGTGGTACGGATGGTTTCACGGTAGGCAACCTGCGGCTTACCTACGTTGGCTTCAACCTTGAACTCGCGACGCATACGGTCAACGATGATGTCCAGGTGCAGCTCACCCATACCAGCGATGATGGTTTGACCTGACTCTTCGTCAGTCCATACGCGGAAGGACGGATCTTCCTGAGCCAGACGGCCCAGTGCCAGACCCATCTTCTCCTGGTCAGCCTTGGTTTTCGGCTCAACCGCGATAGAAATTACCGGCTCCGGGAATTCCATACGCTCGAGGATGATCGGTGCGTTCGGGTCACACAGGGTGTCACCAGTGGTCACATCTTTCAGACCGATGGCTGCAGCGATGTCACCAGCGCGTACTTCTTTGATCTCTTCACGCTTGTTGGCATGCATCTGAACGATACGGCCAAAGCGCTCGCGCTTGTCCTTGACGGAGTTCAGCACGGTGTCACCGGAGTTGATCACGCCAGAGTAGACACGGAAGAAGGTCAGGTTACCAACGAACGGGTCGGTAGCGATCTTGAACGCCAGAGCAGAGAACGGCTCGTCATCGGAAGCGTGACGCTCGTCTTTGGTCTCGCCGTCCATTTTCAGGCCGTCGATAGCAGCAACGTCAGTCGGAGCCGGCAGGTACTCGATCACGGCATCCAGCATTGCCTGTACGCCCTTGTTCTTGAACGCGGAGCCACAGGTTACCAGGATGATTTCGTTGTTCAGCACGCGCTGACGCAGAGCACCTTTGATCTCTTCCTCGGTCAGCTCTTCGCCGCCCAGGTATTTTTCCATCAGGTCTTCAGACGCTTCTGCAGCGGCTTCAACCAGATTCATGCGCATCTCTTGCGCCTGTTCCAGCAACTCGGCCGGCACATCTTCGTAGTCGAAGGTGACGCCCTGGTCAGCTTCGTTCCAGTTGATGGCCTTCATCTTGACCAGGTCAACAACGCCCTTGAAGTTCTCTTCAGAGCCGATGTTCAGCTGAAGCGGAACCGGGTTGCCTTTCAGACGGGTCTTGATGTGCTCAACACAACGCAGGAAGTTGGCACCGGTACGGTCCATCTTGTTGACGAACGCGATACGGGGAACCTTGTACTTGTTAGCCTGACGCCATACGGTTTCAGACTGTGGCTGTACGCCACCTACGGCACAGTACACCATCACGGCACCGTCCAGAACACGCATTGAACGCTCTACTTCGATAGTAAAGTCAACGTGGCCCGGGGTATCGATGATGTTGATACGGTGCGGTTGGAACTGTTTACCCATACCGGACCAGAAAGCGGTGGTCGCGGCGGAGGTGATGGTGATACCACGCTCTTGTTCCTGTTCCATCCAGTCCATGGTGGCAGCGCCATCGTGAACTTCACCGATCTTGTGACTTACACCGGTGTAAAACAGTACGCGCTCGGTAGTAGTAGTCTTACCGGCGTCAATGTGAGCGGAGATACCGATGTTACGATAACGCTCAATGGGGGTTGTACGAGCCATTGTCATCCTCTTACTAAGGCGCTTGTCCCTAGATAATTAAAGGTGCGCAGAGCCAAAAGACCCTGCGCAAGCGGATTACCAGCGGAAGTGAGCGAAGGCTTTGTTCGCTTCAGCCATACGGTGAACGTCTTCACGTTTCTTGACAGACGAACCCTTATTGTCAGCGGCATCCAGCAGCTCGCCAGCCAAACGCTGAGCCATTGATTTTTCACCACGTTTACGAGCGGCATCAACCAACCAGCGCATTGCCAGAGCATTGCGACGTACCGGACGAACTTCTACCGGAACCTGATAGGTTGCACCACCGACGCGACGAGATTTAACCTCGACCGCCGGACGAATGTTATCCAGAGCTTCTTCGAATACGGCCAGGTGCTCTTTGCCAGATTTGGTGGCAATGATGTCTAGGGCGCCATAAACAATGGCTTCTGCAACAGATTTCTTACCGTCAACCATTACTACGTTGACAAATTTAGCCAGCAGCTCTGATCCGAACTTGGGATCTGGCAGGATTTTACGCTGACCAACAACACGACGTCTTGGCATTTCAAATTCTCCGTAACTTCAGGGATTACCCAAAACTAGAAAGCTATCTAACTAGAAACGAATTAACGTTTGGCCTTACTTAACGGAGAACCATTAAGCTTTAGGACGCTTCACGCCATACTTGGAGCGAGCCTGCTTACGGTCTTTAACACCGGCACAGTCCAACGCACCACGAACGGTGTGATAACGAACACCTGGCAAGTCTTTTACACGACCGCCACGGATCAGAACAACAGAGTGCTCTTGCAGGTTGTGACCTTCACCACCGATGTAGGAGGTGACTTCGAAGCCGTTGGTCAGACGTACACGGCACACTTTACGCAGTGCAGAGTTAGGCTTCTTCGGGGTGGTGGTATATACACGAGTGCATACGCCACGCTTCTGAGGGCACGCTTCCAGCGCCGGCACGTTGCTTTTCACAACGAGCTTGATGCGTGGCTTGCGAACCAACTGGTTAATAGTTGCCATCAAAAGGCTCCTGATAATGACTTCATAAACGTGTGGAAAATCCTCCCCGCAGATACGGGGACGCGAAATTTTATGCCCTGTTGTCAGGGGAGTCAAGATTTATACAATTTGCGTCACAAAAGGGCAATTCGGATCCGGTTTGTTTCACGGCATCACATTGAATTATCTTGAAAATGTGTTTATCAGCCAGCCCAAGTACGAGGAGAGCCTTTTTGCTCAATCAGTGTCACCAGACCCGCCATATCGAGCACATTACCCACCCGATGATGCAAACCGCGAGCTTGCAGATCTTCCTGCATCACATAAAGCGGGATACCCGCCAGCCGCGCACTCCACTGGGGAGCCGATGCCGCAATCACGGCATCCTGCATCAGTACCAGCTCATCCTCGGGCTGAAGGTATGAGAGCGCCTCTGCCAGAGCCTGACTCTGAAAGGGAGAGTTCAATATCAGATGCAACATGGAGACCTCAAAAGCTGATGTGAGTCGAACATTGGGCCCAGCGCCGAGCCATTTCCTGGCGCGGCAGACTCTCGACGGGGATCAGCAGATCATCCACTGTCACGCCGCGCTCGGCCAGCGAGTAGGCACAGACGTACACCTCCTCGATGTCATAGAGTTCGAGCATCTTGAAGGTTGGCGCATAGTGGCGCTGCAAGATAGTCTGTGGCAGCTGTTCTTTAAGCAGTTGCAGCACGCCGTCCCCAATCAGGAAGAGGGCCAGCTCATCGGTCATGGCCGAGGTGGCCAACAAGGCATCCAGTCCTTCCCGGCCGGCAGCATGGCCATGGGGGCCACGACTGCAGATAAAGGCGATTTTCTTGCTCATGACTCCCCCTAGAACTGAACCAATCGA
This sequence comes from Aeromonas sp. 600774, assembly GCF_049175075.1. Lineage (NCBI taxonomy): Bacteria > Pseudomonadati > Pseudomonadota > Gammaproteobacteria > Aeromonadales > Aeromonadaceae > Aeromonas > Aeromonas sp. 600774. The sequence continues at coordinate 178,177 of NZ_JAAKUJ010000012.1, read as the reverse complement.
TCGGCGGTGAGCGCCGCCTCGGCCAACTGGCCCAGACCGCTCAGGCAAAATGGCGCTTGTAGATTGAAGTGTGCCTGCCCTGCCCCCTTGGCCTCCCGCTCATCGAGCACACCGCGCCGCATGGCGGCAGCGACGCAGACGTCGATACGGATCCCCTGCTCTTCTGCCAGCTCTCGCCACAGACGCACCAGGTCAGTCTCATCGGATGCTGGCAGATGCAAACCGTTGGCGTTGCAGACCCCATCCTGATAGAAGAACAGGTGGGACAAGGTATGCCCCTGCGCCAACAGGGCGCGGGCAAAACGATAGGCTGTGCTGGCCGATTGGGTGCCATAGGCAGGCCCCGTGACCAGAATGGCAAAACTCAGACTCATAGCAGGACTCCTGTGCTGACCCGGTCCATTTTACGCCAAAAACAAAAAAGCCCCTGCCAGGAGGGGCTTGATTCGATCTGTTGATCAGAGATGGGCAATCGCCTCGACCTCGACCAGCACATCTTTCGGCAGACGAGCCACCTCCACGCAGGAGCGGGCTGGCGCCGCATCGCCAAAGTAGCGGGCATAGACCTGGTTGAAGGCAACGAAGTTGTTCATGTCGCTCAGGAAGCAGGTGGTTTTGACCACTTTGCTGGCATCGGCACCCGCAGCGTGCAACACGGCAACCAGATTCTTCATCACCCGCTCGGCCTGCTCTTCAATGCCGCCAGCCACGATTTCCATGGTGGCAGGATCGAGCGGGATCTGCCCGGAGGTGAAGATCATCTCGCCAACCTTGGTAGCCTGAACATACGGACCAATCGCGGCAGGCGCCTTGTCGGTTGCAATCACTTCTTTAGCCATTCATCTATCCCCTTCTGGAATGAGTTACTCGTTCTCGTCTTCACCCTGCTTGCGCTGTCGGATGTAAAGATAAACGGTATGTTTTGAAATATTGAGTTTGTCCGCCACCAGATTGATCGAATCCTTGATATCGAAAATGCCCTTCTCGAACAGCTGGGTCACGATGAAGCGATTCTTGGCATTGTTGGCCACGGTGGGATCGCGGTTGATCTCGTCGATGGTGTTATCCACCGTCTGGGCAACCAACTCTTCCACGCTATTGGCGAAGGTCTCTGGTGACTGACGCGCCGCCTGCTGGGGCGTCGGGAAAAATTCGGCCACGAACTCGTGGAAAGGCGCATTGATGTGCAGGTTGATGCAGATAAGCCCCACTACTTGCCGCTCGCTGTTGCGAATGGCGATGGTGCTCGACTTCATCAGCGCGCCGGTACGGCTGCGAGCGAAATAGCTCTGGGTGTAATCCTGGCCGGTGCTCTCGATGTCCTTGAGCATGCGCAGGGCGAGATCGGTGATGGGCGCCCCGAGGGTGCGTCCGGTATTGAAGCCGTTGGCGATCTTGATCACCGACTCGTGCAGATTTTCCAGGGAGTGGAGTACCACTTCACAATGCTTGCCGAACAGCTCGGCCAAGCCATCGATGAGCCCATCGTATGAGCGCAACAATTCCCTGTCTTCATCTGTAAAAGTGCGGCTGATCAGCTGTTCTTCGGGAAGCATGGCTTCCTCGATACCGACAGTCATGTTCTACCCCTGTAATAACCATTCAACTTTCCCGAGTTTTAAATTGCAGGGGAGTAAAGTCAACTTTTTTTGATTTTTTACTCTACAACTTTGCTCTGGATCATCCTGAAACCCGCGCTGCGTCTACCTTTGCCGAGGAATTGGCCAACAAAAAGGGCTCCTTGAAGGAGCCCTTTTTAATCACGGATGACGAGTTACTCTTCGTCGAAGCTACCGGCTGCGTTCAGCAGATCCGCCAGGTTCTGCTCCGCTTCATCAGCGGTCACCTGCGGGGTACCAACAGCACGAGCTGCGGCGGCACGCTGGTTGATCCGGCTATGGTGGTAGGCAAAGCCGGTACCAGCCGGGATCAGACGACCCACGATGACGTTCTCTTTCAGACCACGCAGTTCATCACGCTTGCCACCTACGGCGGCTTCGGTCAGAACGCGAGTGGTTTCCTGGAAGGAAGCCGCAGAGATGAAGGACTCGGTGCTCAGAGATGCCTTGGTAATACCCATCAGTACATGACGGTAGGTCGCAGGGGTCTTGCCCTCGGCAACCAGCTTACGGTTGGCAATCTTCACGCGAGCCACTTCAACCTGTTCGCCCTCGATCAGATCGGTATCGCCAGCGCTCAGGATCTCGCACTTGCGCAGCATCTGACGAACGATGACTTCGATGTGCTTGTCGTTGATCTTAACGCCTTGCAGACGGTATACGTCCTGCACTTCGTTGGCGATGTAGTTGGCGACCGGGCTGATACCGCGCAGACGCAGGATGTCGTGAGCAGACTCAGGACCGTCTGCCAGCACTTCACCCTTCTCAACTTTTTCACCTTCGAACACGTTCAGGTTACGCCACTTCGGAATCATCTCTTCGTAGACGTTGCCACCATCGGTCGGGGTAATGACCAGACGGCGTTTGCCCTTGGTCTCTTTCCCGAAGGAGATGGTACCGGAGATCTCGGCCAGAATTGCCGGTTCCTTCGGTTGACGTGCTTCGAACAGATCCGCAACGCGCGGCAGACCACCGGTGATGTCCTTGGTACCGCCGGACTCTTGCGGGATACGCGCTACCGCGTCACCCACGCCCACGTTGGCACCATCTTCCAGGTTCACGATCGCCTTGCCCGGCAGGAAGTACTGGGCGGCGACATCGGTACCCGGGATCATCACGTCTTTGCCGTTCAGGTCGACCAGTTTAACGGTCGGACGCATCTCTTTACCGGCGCTCGGACGCTCGTTGACGTCCAGAACAACGATAGAAGAGAGACCGGTCAGCTCGTCGGTCTGACGAGTGATGGTCACGCCATCGATCATGTGTTCGAACTGCAGGCGACCTGCCACTTCGGTGATGATCGGGTGGGTGTGCGGATCCCAGTTGGCAACAGTCTCACCAGCGCTCACGGCCTGGCCGTCCTTCACTTCCAGCACAGAACCGTAAGGCAGCTTGTGGCTTTCCTTGGTACGGCCCATGTCGTCCATGATGGTCAGTTCGGTAGAACGTGAGGTGATAACCAGTTTGTCATCGCTGTTATGAACGAACTTGGCGTTCTGCAGCTTGATGGTACCTGTGTTCTTGACCTGGATGCTGCTTTCAGCAGCGGCGCGAGATGCAGCACCACCGATGTGGAAAGTACGCATCGTCAGCTGGGTACCCGGTTCACCGATGGACTGGGCGGCGATAACACCGACAGCCTCACCCTTGTTAACCAGGTGACCACGGGCCAGATCACGGCCATAGCAGTGAGCACAGTTACCGAAGTCGGTTTCACAGGTGATGGCAGAACGCACCTTCACACGGTCAACGGAGTTGCGTTCCAGCAGGTCACACAGCTGCTCGTCGAGCAGGGTGTTGCGAGCAACCAGGATCTCGTCCTCGGTACCCGGCTTGATGACATCTTCTGCCACCACACGACCCAGCACGCGTTCACGCAGCGGCTCGACCACGTCGCCACCCTCGATCAGCGGAGTCATCCACAGACCGTCGGTAGTGCCGCAATCGTCCTCGGTGATCACCATGTCTTGCGCCACGTCTACCAGACGACGAGTCAGGTAACCGGAGTTCGCAGTCTTCAGTGCAGTATCCGCCAGACCCTTACGAGCACCGTGGGTAGAGATAAAGTACTGCAGTACGTTCAGACCTTCGCGGAAGTTCGCGATGATCGGAGTCTCGATGATGGAGCCATCCGGCTTGGCCATCAGGCCACGCATACCGGCCAGCTGACGGATCTGAGCGGCGGAACCACGCGCACCAGAGTCAGCCATCATAAAGATGCTGTTGAACGAGGCCTGCTCTTCTTCTTCACCCAGCGAGTTGACGTTACGCTCTTTGGACAAGTTCTCCATCATGGCCTTGGAGACGCGCTCGTTGGCGCTGGCCCAGATATCGATAACCTTGTTGTAACGTTCGCCCGCAGTTACCAGACCGGACAGGAACTGGTCCTGGATCTCGGCAACTTCGGCTTCGGCTGCTGCGATGATCTCTTTCTTGGCATCCGGGATGACCATGTCATCGATACCAACGGAAGCACCGGACAGCGCCGCGTAGTGGAAACCGGTATACATCAGCTGGTCAGCGAAGATAACGGTGTCCTTCAGCCCCTGCTTGCGATAGCAGGTGTTCAGCAGACGGGAGATGAGCTTTTTGCCCAGCGCCTTGTTGGATACGCATTTGATCCAGTTCTGCGGATTGGCTTCCAGATCGGCCTGCTCGGCAGCAGTCAGCACCTTCGGCTCGTCGATCAGGGCGTATTCCATACCTTTCGGCAGGATCAGGCTCAGGATCGCACGACCAACGGTGGTGTTCTTCATCTCGGTCTTGGCAACCAGCTCACCGGCTTCGTTCTTCACGTACTCGGTGATGCGGCACTTGACGCGAGCATGCAGGTCGGCCAGACCAGCACGGTACACTTTCTCGGCCTCTTTCGGGCCGGACAGCACCATACCTTCACCCTTCGCATTGATGCGGGCGCGGGTCATGTAGTACAGACCCAAGACCACGTCCTGAGAAGGAACGATGATCGGCTCACCGGAGGCTGGCGACAGGATGTTGTTGGTAGACATCATCAGCGCACGCGCTTCCAGCTGGGCTTCCAAGGTCAGCGGTACGTGAACCGCCATCTGGTCACCATCGAAGTCCGCGTTATACGCAGCACAAACGAGCGGGTGCAGCTGGATTGCCTTGCCTTCGACCAGAGTCGGTTCGAATGCCTGGATACCCAGACGGTGCAGAGTCGGTGCACGGTTCAGCAGAACCGGATGTTCGCGGATCACTTCGTCCAGGATATCCCAAACGACAGCTTCTTCGCGCTCCACCATCTTCTTGGCGGCCTTGATAGTGGTCGCCAGACCGCGGGTTTCCAGCTTGCCATAGATGAACGGCTTGAACAGTTCCAGCGCCATCTTCTTCGGCAGACCGCACTGATGCAGACGCAGAGTCGGGCCTACGGTGATCACGGAACGACCGGAGTAGTCGACACGCTTACCGAGCAGGTTCTGACGGAAACGACCCTGCTTACCCTTGATCATATCGGCCAGGGATTTCAGCGGGCGCTTGTTGGAACCGGTGATGGCACGACCGCGACGGCCGTTATCCAGCAGCGCATCGACGGACTCTTGCAGCATACGCTTTTCGTTGCGCACGATGATGTCCGGAGCAGCCAGATCCAGCAGACGCTTCAAGCGGTTGTTACGGTTGATCACGCGACGGTACAGATCGTTCAGATCGGAAGTCGCGAAACGGCCGCCGTCCAGCGGTACCAGCGGACGCAGGTCCGGCGGCAGCACAGGCAGCACTGTCATGATCATCCACTCCGGCTTGTTGCCGGACTGCAGGAACGCTTCCATCAGCTTCAGGCGCTTGGTGGTCTTCTTGCGCTTGGTCTCGGAGTTGGTTTGATCCAGCTCCTCACGCATGGTTTTGACTTCACCTTCCAGATCGATAGCGCGCAGCAATGCCAGGATTGCTTCGGCACCCATCTTGGCGTCAAATTCGTCGCCCCACTCTTCCAGCGCGTCTAGGTACTGCTCTTCAGAGAGCATCTGGCTACGTTCGAGGTTGGTCATGCCCGGCTCGATTACCACGAAAGATTCGAAGTAGAGCACACGCTCGATGTCGCGCAGGGTCATGTCCAGCAGCAGACCGATACGGGACGGCAGGGACTTCAGGAACCAGATGTGGGCAGTCGGGCTGGCCAGCTCGATGTGGCCCATACGCTCACGACGGACCTTGGTCTGGGTCACTTCAACGCCGCACTTCTCACAGATCACACCACGGTGTTTCAGGCGCTTGTACTTGCCGCACAGACACTCGTAGTCCTTCACCGGTCCGAAGATACGGGCACAGAACAGACCATCACGCTCCGGCTTGAAAGTCCGGTAGTTGATGGTCTCAGGCTTTTTGACCTCACCGAATGACCAGGAGCGGATCATGTCAGGAGAGGCCAGACCGATCTTGATACTGTCAAACTCTTCGGTCTTGGTCTGAGCCTTCAAAAACTTGAGTAAGTCTTTCACGTGTTTCCCCTGTCAGGAGTCTAACCTCGGCGCCCCGGCTGCCAAAACAGCGGGGCGCCCACGTCAATTCTCGAACAATAAGAGCGAGCTCTTACTCTTCGTCCAGCTCGATGTTGATACCCAGAGAGCGGATTTCCTTCAGCAATACGTTGAAGGATTCGGGCATGCCCGGCTCCATACGGTGGTCGCCATCCACGATGTTCTTATACATCTTGGTACGGCCATTCACATCGTCAGACTTGACGGTCAGCATTTCCTGCAGGGTATATGCCGCACCGTAAGCCTCCAGGGCCCACACTTCCATCTCACCGAAACGCTGACCACCGAACTGAGCCTTACCACCCAGCGGCTGCTGGGTAACCAAGCTGTAAGAACCGGTAGAACGCGCGTGCATCTTGTCGTCGACCAGGTGGTTCAGCTTGAGCATGTACATGTAACCAACGGTTACTTTACGCTCGAAGCGGTTACCGGTACGGCCATCGAACAGATCAATCTGACCGGACTCCGGCAGATCGGCCAGCTTCAGCAGGGCTTTGATTTCGCGCTCTTTGGCACCATCAAAGACCGGAGTAGCAACCGGCAAACCCTTACGCAGGTTACCCACCAGGGTACGTACGTCGTCGTCAGACAGTTCGGCGATGTTCACTTGCTGGGTGTCCTTCTCGCCCAGGTCATAGACCTGTTGCAGGAAGTTGCGCATCTCGTGCAGCTCGCGCTGCTCTTTGACCATGCGATCGATCTTCTCGCCGATACCCTTGGCCGCGAGGCCCAGGTGCACTTCGAGGATCTGACCGATGTTCATACGAGACGGTACGCCCAACGGGTTCAGTACGATGTCGACCGGACGGCCGAACTCGTCATGAGGCATATCCTCGACCGGACAGATCTTGGAGATAACACCCTTGTTACCGTGACGGCCCGCCATCTTGTCACCCGGCTGGATGCGACGCTTGACTGCCAGATAAACCTTGACGATTTTCAGTACGCCCGGCGCCAGATCATCACCCTGGATAATCTTGCGACGCTTGTTCTCGAACTTCTTGTCGAACTCGGCTTTCAGCTCAACGTGCTGTTCAGCGATCTGCTCCAGTTCGGTCTGCTTGGCTTCATCTTCGATGGCCAGTTCAAACCACTTGGAACGCTCCAGCTTGTTCAGACGATCTTCGCTGTAACCGGCGGCCAGCAGTAGGTTGCGAGAGCGGCCGAAAATGCCGTCCTCCAGGATCTTGAACTCTTCGGTCAAGTCCTTCTTCGCTTCCTTCAGCTGCATCTCTTCGATTTCTTTGGCGCGCTTGTCTTTTTCCACGCCATCGCGGGTAAAGACTTGCACGTCAACCACGGTACCGTACACACCGTTCGGTACACGCAGGGAAGAGTCCTTCACGTCGGACGCCTTCTCACCGAAGATGGCGCGCAGCAGCTTCTCTTCCGGAGTCAGCTGGGTTTCACCTTTCGGCGTTACCTTACCGACCAGAATGTCGCCGCCCTTCACTTCGGCACCCACGTAGACGATACCGGACTCGTCCAGCTTGGACAGAGCGGCTTCACCCACGTTCGGGATGTCAGCAGTGATCTCTTCCGGACCCAGCTTGGTGTCACGGGAGATACAGGCCAGTTCCTGGATATGGATGGTGGTCAGGCGATCTTCCTGAACAACACGCTCGTTCACCAGGATCGAGTCTTCGAAGTTGTAACCGTTCCACGGCATGAACGCGACGCGCATGTTCTGACCCAGAGCCAGTTCACCCAGATCGGTGGACGGGCCGTCAGCCAGTACGTCGCCAGCCATGACCGGCTCACCCAACATCACACAAGGACGCTGGTTGATACAGGTGTTCTGGTTGGAACGGGTGTATTTAGTCAGGTTGTAGATGTCGATACCGGCTTCGCCTGGCATCAGCTCATCTTCATTTACCTTGATAACGATACGGGAGGCATCGACGTAGTCGATCATGCCGCCACGCTTGGCCACTACGGTTACACCGGAGTCAACGGCCACAGCGCGTTCCATACCGGTACCTACCAGCGGCTTGTCAGCGCGCAGGGTCGGTACAGCCTGACGTTGCATGTTTGAACCCATCAATGCGCGGTTCGCGTCATCGTGTTCCAGGAACGGGATCAGGGCCGCTGCCACAGATACGATCTGCTGCGGGCTCACGTCCATATACTGGATCTGGTCGGCGTTCATAAAGGTGGATTCACCTTTGTGACGGCACGGGATCAATTCATCTTTCAGACGGCCATCTTCGGTGGTCGCGGCGTTAGCCTGTGCGATCACGTACTTGCCTTCTTCAATAGCAGACAGGTAGTCCACTTCGTCGGTGATCACACCGTCAATGACCTTGCGGTACGGGGTCTCGAGGAAACCGTACTCGTTGGTACGAGAGTACACGGACAGGGAGTTGATCAGACCGATGTTCGGACCTTCAGGAGTCTCGATCGGGCACAGACGACCGTAGTGGGTCGGGTGTACGTCTCGGACTTCAAAGCCGGCACGCTCACGAGTCAAACCGCCCGGGCCCAGCGCAGAGATACGGCGCTTGTGGGTCACTTCGGAGAGCGGGTTGTTCTGGTCCATAAACTGGGACAGCTGGCTGGAACCAAAGAACTCTTTGACTGCGGCGGAGATCGGCTTGGCGTTGATCAGATCCTGCGGCATCAGGGTGTCCAGGTCGCCCAGGGAGAGACGCTCCTTGACCGCACGCTCGACACGCACCAGACCGACGCGGAACTGGTTTTCAGCCATTTCACCGACAGAACGGATACGACGGTTACCCAGGTGGTCGATATCGTCCACTTCGTCGTTACCGTTACGGATGTCGATCAGGCGCTTCATCACATCGACGATGTCGTCTTTGGTCAGTACGCCAGCGCCAGTCTCGTCTTCACGACCCAGACGGCGGTTGAACTTCATCCGACCTACGGTAGACAGGTCGTAACGTTCGGCAGAGAAGAACAGGTTTTCGAACAGCTGCTCTGCTGCTTCACGTGTCGGCGGCTCGCCCGGACGCATCATGCGGTAGATTTCTACCAGCGCTTCCAGACGGTTGGTGCTGGAATCGACGCGCAGGGTCTCGGACATGTAGGCACCGTGGTCCAGTTCGTTGGTGAACAGAACCTCGAAATGCTTGAAGCCGGCCTGGGACAGGTTGGCAATCGCTTCCAGACTCAGAGCCTGGTTGGCTGCCACTACCAGTTCGCCAGTTTGCGGATGTGCGTAGTCCTTGGCAGCAACTTTGCCAACAACGTACTCAACCGGTACCTCAATCTGGGTAACGGCATCTTTTTCCAGCTGACGGATGTGACGGGCAGTCACACGACGACCGGTTTCAACAACCACGGCACCATTGGCCACGATGTCGAAGGTCGCAGTTTCGCCACGCAGGCGCTCCGGCACCAGATCCATCATCAACTTGCCATCTTTGACCTCGAAACCGATGGTTTCGAAGAAGGTGGCCAGGATCTCTTCGGAAGTGAAGTCCAGGGCGCGCAGAATGATGGATGCCGGCAGTTTGCGACGACGGTCGATACGGACAAACAGGTTGTCTTTCGCATCGAACTCGAAGTCCAGCCAGGAGCCACGGTAGGGGATAACGCGGGCGTTATACAACACCTTACCGGATGAATGTGTTTTGCCTTTATCGTGGTCGAAGAAGACGCCCGGGCTGCGGTGCAGCTGGGAAACGATAACCCGCTCGGTACCATTGATAACAAAGGTACCGTTCTCGGTCATGAGCGGAATTTCGCCCATGTATACTTCTTGTTCCTTGATGTCTTTGACGGTGCCGGCAGCTGCTTCACGGTCGTACAGAACCATACGAAGCTTGACACGCAGCGGCGCGGAGTAGGTCACTCCACGGATCTGGCATTCTTTTACGTCAAATACCGGCTCACCCAGGCGATAGCTGACATACTGAAGCTCAGCACTACCGGAGTAACTGGTGATCGGGAAAACGCTACGGAAAGCGGCCTCTAGGCCATATTCACCTTCCGGGTCAGCCTCGATGAACTGCTTGAAGGAGTCCAGCTGAATGGACAACAGATAAGGCGTGTCCAGTACCTGGTCTCGCTTACCGAAGTCCTTACGAATGCGTTTTTTTTCGGTATAAGAGTAAACCATAGGGTTCCTCAGCTCGCTGATAAGTGACCCACTCTGTCCCGCGGGACAGCTCTGTCTCAACACCGTTTTGTGTTGGCCCGGACGAAAGAAGACAGTCCGGATTGCTGGTGCACCGAGAGTCGTAAACGGTGTGAAATGCTCTCAGTCTACAGCGCAAAAAGGCTGGTGAACAAAAATTCACCAGCCCTAGCCTGTTTTATCAGGCTAATCTACATAAATGCAGATTATTTGATCTCAACAGAAGCACCGGCAGCTTCCAGCTCTTTCTTCAGAGCTTCAGCTTCGTCTTTGGAGACGGCTTCTTTCAGGTTAGCCGGAGCAGCTTCTACCAGATCTTTGGCTTCTTTCAGGCCCAGACCGGTAGCGCCACGAACGGCTTTGATGACGGCAACTTTGTTGGCACCGGCAGCAGTCAGAACTACGTCGAACTCGGTCTTCTCTTCTACTGCTTCAGCGGCCGGACCGGCAGCAACAGCAACAGCGGCAGAAACACCGAACTTCTCTTCCATAGCTTCGATCAGCTCAACAACTTCCATTACGGACATGGAAGCAACGGCTTCGATGATTTGGTCTTTAGTGATAGACATGACAAAAATTCCTGATGTTGAATAAACTCAAACAGCCTAAATAGGCGAGAATCAAGCAGCAGCTTGTTTCTGGTCGCGAACAGCAGCGATAGTACGAACCAGCTTGCCAGCAGAGGCTTCTTTCATAGTCGCCATCAACTTCGCAATTGCTTCTTCGTAAGTCGGCAGCGTGGCCAGACGATCAATTTGTGCTGCGGCGATAAACTCACCGTTAAAAGCGCCAGCCTTGATTTCGAACTTTTGGTTCGCTTTGGCAAACTCTTTGAACAGACGAGCAGCAGCGCCCGGGTGTTCGTTAGAGAAAGCAATCAAGGTAGGACCGGTAAATGCGTCGTTCAGGCACTCGTATTCGGTACCTTCTACCGCGCGACGCAGCAGGGTGTTACGCACAACGCGCATGTACACACCGGCTTCACGAGCGGTTTTACGCAGGACGGTCATCTTGTCTACAGTGACACCGCGAGAATCGGCAACAACTGCAGAAAGAGCGCCTTTGGCAGCTTCGTTGACTTCAGCAACAATTGCCTTTTTGTCTTCGAGTCCCAATGCCATTGGCTTAACTCCTGGATTGAATCCGGGTCAAATGACCCAGTACTGACACATCCCCCCTACCTTTACAACAGAGGGGAACGATGCGGTAGCAGGATTCCAGAAGAGAAAGAATCTTTCTCGCTGGGTTTCCGGCACCGTCTACGCAGGAAACATTAAGGCTTTGCAGCCTCCTGCGGTCTTGGACGGAGGTCGAAACCCCCAACCAATCAAGGCGCAAAATTATAGATTAAATTTTGCGCCTTGTAAAACCCATCAATTAGGCCTGAGCTTCCAGAGAAGCTTGGTCTACGGCAACACCGGCACCCATGGTGGTGGAGATGCTGACTTTCTTGATGAATTGACCTTTGGCGGAAGAGGGCTTGCCTTTTTTCAGGGCAACCAGCAGAGCTTCCAAGTTTTCTTTCAGCTGAACTTCGTTGAAAGAAACCTTACCCAGAGTGGTATGGATGATACCATTCTTGTCGTTACGGTAACGAACCTGACCAGCCTTGGCGTTCTTGACGGCTTCGGCAACGTTCGGGGTTACAGTACCAACTTTCGGGTTAGGCATCAGGCCGCGCGGGCCCAAGATTTGACCCAGTTGACCAACAACGCGCATGGCATCCGGGGATGCGATAACTACGTCGAAGTTCATCTCGCCTTTCTTGACCAGATCGGCCAGGTCATCCATACCTACCAGGTCAGCACCGGCAGCTTTAGCTGCTTCGGCGTTGGCACCTTGGGTAAATACGGCAACGCGAACGTCACGACCGGTACCGTGCGGCAGTACAGTAGCACCACGTACGTTCTGGTCAGATTTACGAGCGTCGATACCCAGGTTGACAGCAACGTCAACGCTTTCAACGAACTTGGCGGTAGCCAGTTCTTTCAGCAGGGCAATGGCTTCGTTGATGGAGTACTCTTTGGTACCGTCAACTTTTTCGCGAATAACGCGCATACGCTTGGAAAGTTTAGCCATTGTCTTAATCCTCCACTACCAGACCCATGGAACGAGCGGAGCCTGCGATGCAACGTACTTTTGCATCCAGATCGGCACCAGTCATATCCGGCTCTTTGGTCTTGGCGATTTCTTGCAGCTGGGCAACGGTCACCTTACCAACCTTGTCTTTGTTCGGCTTGGAAGAACCAGACTTGATGCCAGCAGCTTTCTTCAGCAGGAAGGAAGCAGGCGGAGTCTTGGTTTCGAAGGTGAAGGAACGGTCGCTGTAAACGGTGATCACGACCGGAGTCGGTGAACCTTTTTCCAGCTTCTCTGTACGAGCGTTGAACGCCTTACAGAATTCCATGATGTTAACACCGTGTTGACCCAGTGCAGGACCAACGGGAGGAGACGGGTTGGCTGCACCAGCAGCAACCTGCAGCTTGATATAAGCTGTGACTTTCTTAGCCATTAGGAAAATACCTCAAAAATGGGTTCTAGCGCCTCGGAGACTTGCTCCTGCAAACGGCTCCCCAACTAATAAAGGGGCAGCGAATTATAGAGATATTCGCTGCCCCTGACAACCGTTAAACGTACAGAATTCAATCAGCCCTTCTCGACCTGACCAAAATCCAGTTCAACAGGAGTAGAACGACCGAAGATCAGTACAGAGACCTTCACGCGGCTCTTCTCATAATCGACCTCTTCAACGGTACCGTTGAAGTCGGCAAACGGACCATCAGCAACCCGCACCATTTCACCCGGTTCAAACAGGGTTTTCGGACGCGGCTTGTCGTGGGCATCCTGCAGACGGTTCAGGATGGCATCGGCCTCTTTGTCAGAGATCGGTGCCGGACGGTCGGAAGTACCGCCGATGAAGCCCATGACACGCGGTACGTTACGCACCAGGTGCCATGTGGTTTCATCCATGATCATCTGGACCAGGACATAACCCGGGAAAAACTTGCGCTCACTCTTGCGCTTCTGGCCAGCACGCATCTCGACCACTTCTTCGGTCGGGACCAGTACTTCACCGAACATGTCTTCCATGCCATGCATCTTGATATGCTCGCGCAGGGACTTGGCTACACGGCCTTCATAGCCGGAAAAAGCCTGCACGACATACCATCTCATACGTTGTTCACGTTGTTCAGTCATGGCTTATCCTTACACACCGGTAATCAGGTTGACCAACCAGACCAAGGCACCGTCCAGAACGAACAGCAGCAGCCCCATCACGGCGGTCACCGCCAGCACAATCAGGGTTGTCTGAATGGCTTCCTGACGGGTCGGCCATACGACCTTGCGGACTTCCAGGCGAGACTCACGGGCGAATGCCAGTGTTGCCTTTCCCTTGGTGGTTTGCAGGGCTACTGCACCAGCAGCAGCAATGACAACGACCACACCCAGGGCGCGGACGGCAGCGACAACATCGTTGAGCAGGTAATTACCCACTACAGCGGCCGCCAGGATAATGAAAACCAGGCCCCAAAGCAGGGTATCCTTGCTTCCGCCCTGGCTCTCAGAACTAACACTCATACAACCCACCTGTATCTGACGTAACCAAAGACACAAAAGCCCCGTACGAGACGAGGTATATGGCAGGGGCGGCAGGACTCGAACCCGCAACCATCGGTTTTGGAGACCGCTGTTCTACCAATTCGAACTACGCCCCTGCATAAGAAAGCCCCTATTATAGGGGCTTTGCTTTATTTATGTAAGCCAAAGATTAAGCGATAACTTTAGCTACAACACCAGCACCTACGGTACGGCCACCTTCACGGATAGCGAAACGCAGGCCGTCGTCCATCGCGATCGGCGCAATCAGGGTAACAACCATCTTGATGTTGTCACCCGGCATTACCATCTCTACGCCTTCCGGCAGTTCGATGGTACCGGTCACGTCAGTAGTACGGAAGTAGAACTGCGGACGGTAGCCTTTGAAGAACGGGGTATGACGACCACCTTCTTCTTTGGACAGCACGTACACTTCAGATTCAAACTTGGTGTGCGGCTTGATGGTGCCCGGCTTGGCCAGTACCTGACCACGCTCTACGTCTTCACGCTTCACGCCACGCAGCAGTGCACCGATGTTCTCGCCTGCACGACCTTCGTCCAGCAGCTTGCGGAACATTTCAACGCCGGTACAGGTGGTCTTGGTGGTATCTTTGATACCCACGATTTCCACTTCTTCACCAACTTTGACGATACCGCGCTCTACACGACCGGTAACTACAGTACCACGGCCAGCGATAGAGAATACGTCTTCGATAGGCATCAGGAACGGCTGGTCAATCGCACGCTCCGGCTCCGGAATGTAGCTGTCCAGGTGGCCAGCCAGTTCCAGGATCTTCTCTTCCCACTGAGCTTCGCCTTCCAGCGCTTTCAGTGCAGAACCACGGACTACCGGCAGGTCATCACCCGGGAAGTCGTACTCGGACAGCAGTTCACGAACTTCCATCTCGACCAGTTCCAGCAGCTCTTCGTCATCTACCATGTCACACTTGTTCATGAACACGATGATGTACGGAACGCCTACCTGACGACCCAGCAGGATGTGCTCACGAGTCTGCGGCATCGGGCCGTCAGTCGCTGCTACCACCAGGATCGCGCCGTCCATCTGGGCAGCACCGGTGATCATGTTTTTAACGTAGTCGGCGTGACCCGGGCAGTCTACGTGTGCGTAGTGACGGGTAGCGGTGTCGTATTCTACGTGGGAGGTGTTGATGGTGATACCACGCTCACGCTCTTCCGGTGCCTTGTCGATCTGGTCGAAGGCGAAAGCTTTACCACCGAAGTGCTTGGCCAGCACGTTGGTGATAGCTGCAGTCAGGGTGGTTTTACCGTGGTCAACGTGGCCGATGGTACCCACGTTAACGTGCGGTTTATTACGCTCAAATTTTTCTTTAGACATGATCGTCCCTCTAAACTAACGCTGAGTACGCGGTGGCAAGCTAACCACAGAACAGTTTATATGATGGATTTGAATCTGGTGGGAAAGAGAGAGGTACTGATGGCTGGTTCGCTTGCCGAACTCACCCTAGGGTGCGGCTCTGCTAACGCCTGAGCCATATCAGCATCTTGGAGCGGGCAGCGGGAATCGAACCCGCATCATCAGCTTGGAAGGCTGAGGTAATAGCCATTATACGATGCCCGCATTTCTCTAACCCAAAGAACTCAAACCGCAGAGAAATATGGTGGAGGGAGAAGGATTCGAACCTTCGAAGGCAGAGCCGTCAGATTTACAGTCTGATCCCTTTGGCCGCTCGGGAACCCCTCCAGATGCCAGATTGTCACAGCGGTAATTCTGCTTGCACCCACTGTTTTTATCGCTTTTGCACGGCAAATAGACGACAGACATCCAAGCGTCGCGCATTTTATTGTAAGGATTTGGGGGATGCAACCATTGAACCTGGCAAAATACGCTTTATTGCTGGGAAGTTTGCAAAAAAGCGGCTGGAAATCAGCCAATCCTGCTGCGTCCCTTGTCGCTCCCCCACCCTTGGTGTATGGTCGCCGTGCCCAAGAAACAGTGATGACACCATGACGACAGAGCATAACCCCTATCTGCAATTCACCCGCGAACAATGGGCGTTATTGCGCGATTCGGTCCCCCTGACCCTGACCGAACACGATCTGCAGACCCTGCGCGGGATCAACGAGAAGGTGTCATTGCGGGAAGTGGAAGAGATCTACCTGCCCCTCTCCCGCCTGCTCAATCTCTATGTTAAAGCCAAACAGCGTCGCAGCCGGGTGCTGGAGCAGTTTCTCGGTCAGTCTCGCGGCAAGGGCACCTACATCATCAGTATTGCCGGCAGCGTGGCGGGGGGTAAAAGCACCACGGCCCGTATTCTGCAGGCCCTGCTGGAGCGCTGGCCGGAACACCCTCGGGTGGAGCTGGTCACCACCGACGGCTTCCTCTATCCCAACAAGGTACTGGAAGAGCGCGGCCTGATGCGCCGCAAGGGGTTCCCGGAATCCTACGACATCCGCCATCTGGTGGAGTTTGTCGCTAATATCCGCGCCGGTCACGAGAAGGTGGAAGCACCGGTCTACTCCCACCTTATCTACGACATCATCCCTGACGAGAAGAAGGTGGTAGAGCAACCGGACATCCTGATCCTGGAAGGGCTCAATGTGCTGCAAAGCGGCATGGATTACCCTCAGGAGCCCCATCGGGTCTTCGTATCGGACTTCGTCGACTTCTCCATCTATGTGGACGCCGATGCCGACCTGCTGCGTACCTGGTATATCGAACGCTTCCTCAAGTTCAGAAGCGGCGCCTTCTCGGATCCCGACTCCTATTTCCATAACTACGCCAAGCTGACGGAGAGTGAGGCAACTCGGATCGCCAGCAATATCTGGCAAGATATCAACTATCTGAATTTGCAAGAGAATATCCTGCCAACTCGTGAGCGAGCCAACCTCATCATGACCAAGGGCCATGAGCACGCCATCGAGCAGATCAAGCTGCGCAAATGATGACGGCGGTTGCCGGATAACGAAGAGGGGGCCCGCAGGCCCCCTCTTCTGTTTGGCATCATGAGCGGCCTTGCTGACCCTCAGTCGCCCCGGCGCAGGGAGAGCTCCCCCCCCAGATAGAATTTGACCCCTTCGCCCGTCTCCAGCCGCAGGGCTCCGCGATCGTCGATACCACGGGCGATACCGCGGATCTCCTGATCCCCCATCAACAGACGGACGGGGCGACCAGCGAAATGGTCGAGCCGATTCCACTGCTCGACAAAGCTCGCCAGACCGTGTTGCTCGAAGGTCTGCAGCGCCTGCTGCAGATAGACGATCATCCGGGCGGCAAGCTCATTGCGGTCGACCAGCTCGAGATTGATGTGGCGCAGCTCGGCCCAGGCCTGATCGATCTTCTCCCCTTCACGGGCCGGCATCGCCAGATTGAGGCCGATACCGATCACCAGATGACAGCTGGCACCGGCACTGCCGCTCATCTCCACCAGAATGCCCGCCAGCTTGCGGCCCTGATAGTAGAGATCGTTGGGCCACTTGAGCTCGACGCCTTGATAGCCAAGGCTCTCCAGCGCTTCAACCACTGCCACGCCGACCGCCAGACTGAGCCCCATGGCCGCCGCCATGCCTTGTTCGAGTCGCCAGTACATGCTGAGGATCAGTTGGCAACCGAACGGCGAAATCCAGGGTTTGCCACGACGACCGCGCCCGGCTGTCTGACACTCGGCCAGACAGCTCTCGCCGGAGCGCAGCTCATTGACCCGATCCAGCAGGTGCTGGTTGGTCGAGCCGATGACCGGAAAACAGTGCACCGGCGCCATCGGTGCCAGTTCCTGCAAGGTAGCCTGATCATATAGCGCCATCGGCACCGCCAGCCGGTAGCCCTTGCCGGTCAGGCTAAAGAGATCCAGCCCCAGTTCCTTGAGCGCCGCCATGTGTTTGCTTACCGCCGCCCGGCTGATGCCGAGCTGCTCACCCAGCTGTTCGCCGGAGTGAAACTGGCCGTCGCTGAGCAGGGTGATCAGGGTCTGTCTGATGGGAGTCAAGGTCATGAGAGCACCTCGTCGAGCCAGGTTTCGCCCTGCGCGCCCATAAAGCGCACCTCATGCTCCAGTGCCACGCCAAACTTTTGTTCCACGCTATCGCGGACATGGGCCGCCAGCGCGATCAGCTCCATGGCGCTGGCGCCCCCCAGATTGACCAGCACCAGCGCCTGCTCCTGATGGACGGCGGCGCGGCCGATGGCGAAGCCTTTCAGGCCGCACTGATCGATGAGCCAACCCGCCGCCAGCTTGGCCTGCCCTTCTCCGGCCGGATAGCAGGGCATCTGCGGATAGCGCGCCTTGAGCGACTCCGCCAGCGCCGCAGGCACCACCGGATTTTTGAAGAAACTGCCCGCATTGCCGAGCACGGCGGGATCCGGCAGTTTGGCCATGCGGGTGGCACAGACGGTATCGAAGATGGCCTGCGCAGAAGGTGTGTCACCGAGCGCTGCCAGCGGGCCATAGCCCAGCACCGGCTGCCACGCCTTGGGCAGTTTGAGCCCGACGGCGGTGATCAGGTGGGAATCCTGATACTCGTGCTTGAAGATGCTGTCGCGATAACCGAAGTGGCACTCTGCCGCCGCGATCCGCTCAATTTCGCCGTTCTGCCAGTTGAACGCCTCGACATAGGCACAGAAGTCGGCCAGCTCAACGCCATACGCGCCAATGTTCTGCACCGGCGCTGCACCGACCGTACCGGGAATGAGCGCCAGATTCTCCAGCCCGAACCAGCCCTGTTGCAAGGTATGGCGCACCAGCTGATGCCAATCTTCACCCGCCGCCACATGGAGCAACCAGTGATCGCCACCATCTTCAGCGGTAATCCCCTTGAGCCGGTTGAGCACCACCAGACCGAGAAAATCGGTGGTGAAGAGCATGTTGCTGCCGCCGCCCAGATTGAGGCGAGGCAACTGGTTGAGCTGTGGATCGGCACGCAGGGTCGCCAGATCGGCAACCTGCTCCACCTCTGCCAGCCAGAGGCAGTACGCATCGAGGGCAAGGGTGTTGAGCTTCAACAAGGAGGCGTTGGCATTCAGTTTCATCGGTCTATCCCGGCTTGGTGCAAGGGCGCAGTCTACCTCAAGTTACCCCATGACGAAAAACCCGAGCCCTTTTCGGGGGAATAACAGTGGTTTAGAGTAGGCGACTTCAACTGCTGAGGAACAACTCATGAACAACCAGTTTGCCGTCATCGGCCTGGGCCTGTTTGGCAGCGCGCTGTGCGAAGAGCTGCAGCGGCAAGATGCCGAAGTACTGGCCATCGATATCGACGAGAGCAAGACTCGGCAAATCGCCGCACTCTGCAATCACGTTATCGTGGCGGATGCCACTGACGAGGCCACAATCGCCGAGCTGGGACTGGCCAATTTCGATATCGTCTTCGTTGCCATCGGTGACAACCTGGAGACCAGCATCCTCACCACCCTCGTCTTGAAAGAGGCGGGCGTGAAGAAGGTGTGGGTCAAGGCGCGCGACAAGTTCCACGCCAAGATCCTGCAGAAAGTGGGCGCCGATAAGGTGATCAACCCGGAGTGGGACATGGGCCGTCGGGTCGCCCAGAGCATGCTGGACAACCGGCTGTTCGACTATCTGGAGCTGGGCCACGACATGGTGCTGACCGAGTTCGTGATCGGCCTGCAGCAGAACGGCCGGGAACTAGGCGACTTCCACCTGCTGCAACAGAGCGATTTCCAGCTGCTCGCCATCAAGCGTGGTGACGTGCTGCACAACGTGCTGACCGGCAAGATGGAGCTGCAACTGGGCGACATCCTGATCCTGGCGGGCAACAAGCACGCCATCGACCACTGGCTCGAAACCCTATGATCAACTGGCGCAGCAGCTACGCCTTCGCCCTCCATCGGGAGCAGGACTCTCGCTGGAGCGAAGCCCGGCTGATCCTCGGCAGCTTTCTGATCATTCTGCTGATTGGCACCATCTTTCTGGTACAACCCTCCAGCCACAATGGCGAGGTCACCTTCGTCAACGCTCTGTTTACCGCCACCTCGGCCATCAGCGTGACCGGTCTTGGCGTGGTGGATACCGGCACAGCCTTCACCCTGCAAGGGCAGATTTTCCTGTTGATACTGATGGAGATCGGCGGTCTGGGCCAGATGACCATGACCCTGCTGCTGATAGCCATCTTCAGCAAGCGGGTCGGTCTGCGCCAACAGGTACTGGCCAAGGAGGCGCTGGGACAGGAGGGCTCGGTCAACATCATTCAACTGGTCAAACGGATCGTGCTGTTCGCCTTTATTGCCCAGCTGATCGGCACCGGCATCATGGCGATCCGCTGGGTGCCCGAGATGGGGTGGGTGCACGGCCTCTATGTCAGCTTTTTCCACGCGGTCTCGGCCTTCAACAACGCCGGTTTTTCGCTCTTTGCCAACAACCTCATCGACTATAGAGACGACCCCATCATCAGCCTGACCATCGCCGGCCTGCTGATCCTGGGGGGGATCGGCTTTACCGTCATCGTCGATCTGGTGCGCAACCGCCGCTGGCGCAAGCTGAAGCTGCACAGCAAGCTGATGCTGCTGATGACCCCGGCCCTGCTGCTGGCCGGTACCCTGATGTTCTGGCTGCTGGAACACAACAACCCCGGCACCCTCGGCAAGGCCGGTGTCGGTGGCCAGCTGCTGGCTGCCTTCTTCCAGTCTGCCAGCGCCCGTACCGCCGGTTTCAATACCATAGATATCGGGCTGATGACCCCGGCGGCGCTGCTGTTCCTGATGATGCTGATGTTTATCGGTGCCGGTGCCACCTCGACCGGTGGTGGTATCAAAGTCACCACCTTCGCAGTCGTGCTGCTGGCGACCAAGGCATTTCTGACCAAACGGCCCCATGTCACCGCTTTTGGCCGCACCCTGTCGCCCCAGATCGTGACCCGATCGCTGGCAATCATCATCGTCAGCACCATGGTGCTGATGCTGGCGATGTTCCTGCTGATGGTGACCGAGGATCTGCCGTTCGACAAAATCATGTTCGAGACCATCTCGGCATTTGCCACCGTCGGCCTCTCGACCGGCATCACCGCCTCCCTGAGCGAGCCGGGCAAGCTGATCCTGGTGCTGGTGATGATCTGCGGCCGTCTCGGCCCCCTGACTCTGGCCTTTATGCTGGCCCGCCCGGTCGAGACCCGCATCCGTTATCCGGAAGAGAACGTCTATACCGGCTGACCGGTTATGAAAACGGGGCAGCCACTGGCTGCCCCGTTTTTTATTCGGCTTGTTGCTGCGCCTTGAGCCAGCGCCCCGGGCTCACCCCCAGCTCCCGCTCGAATGCCCGACCAAAGGCAACACTGCTGCTGTACCCCGCCCCCAGCGCCACCTGCACCATGGGCTCCCCCGTCAACAGTTGCTGGCAGGCGCGCGCCATGCGCCAGTGGGTCAGATAACCAAGCGGCGCTTGACCGACCCGCTCCTGAAACTTCGCGGCAAAGCGGGCCCGCGACATGCCGGCCTCCCGCGCCAGCGTGGCCACCGTCCAGGGTTCATCCCCACGCTGATGCATCACCGAGATCGCCTTGGCCAACTGGGGATCGGAAATACCTGCCAGCATCCCCTGCTGACACACCCCTTGCTCGACCAGATGACGCAGCAGCAGGATCAACAGTACCTCCAGCAAGCGGGAGATCAGCGGATCCTGCCCGTAGCGGGGGTGAAACGCCTCGTCAAACAGCTGACTCAGCACCGGCGTCAGGGCAGGCAACTCACGTAGCGGCAGCACCAGCGAGCCCGGTAATGCCAGCTGCAACGGCGATGCGCCCCCCTTGCCGAATGCGACATTGGCACACACCAAATCACAACCCCCCAGCGTTCTGGGTTCAAGCTTGTGAGGATGTCCCCGAGGGAACAGGATAAGGGTCGGCTCCTCGAGCAACAAGCTGCCCCCCACCCCCTCTTCACGCAGCATGACGGCACCACTGCGCAGCAGATGAAGATGTCCGCCACTCGGGTAATCATCACTGGAGGAGTTCTGGCACAGGTTGCCGGCGAAGAAGATCTTGGCTTCGGGGGAGGCATGAACCAACAGGGCAGAGAGCGGATCCATATTTGAGACGAATAGTATTTATTTGCAGACGATGAGTGATAAACCGTATCACGAATGACGGCACACTGTCTCCCGTACCTTCACAAACACACAGGAGTACATCATGAGCCGTATCCAACCCGTATCCCAACCGCAATCCGCAGCTGCCCAGACCCTGGCCACCCTGCAACGCAATCTGGGTATGGTACCCAACCTCTACGCCACCCTGGCCCACTCGCCAGCCCTGCTCAATGGCTTCCTGGGCTTTGCCGAGGCTCTTGGCAAGGGGCGCCTCACTGCCCCACAACGGGAATTGCTGGCACTGGCTATTGGCCAAGCCAACGCCTGCCAATACTGCCTCTCTGCCCACACACTGCTGGCGGGCAAGGCCGGATTCTCGGCCCAGGAGATCCGGGCTGCCCGACTCGGCCAGGCCTCGGCTCCCCTTGATCACGCCCTGTTGCAACTGGCAACGGCACTGGTCAACCAGCGCGGGGTGATCAGTGACGAGCAACTGGCTAGCGCCCGTGCCGCAGGCGTAGATGACGAGCTGCTGCTGGAGGTGCTCGGCCAGGTGGTGGTCAATACCCTGACCAACTATGGCAACCACCTGGCGGCGACCGAGATCGACTTCCCGCCCGTCACTCTGACCCCTTAAACAAGGAGCCCCCATGCAGCAACATGACAAAGGCTTTCTGGTCGCCCTGGCGGGCGTGGTATTGACCCTGCTCTGGATCGGCGTATTCAAGTTTACCCCGACAGAGGCAGCCGCCATCAAACCGCTGGTAGCCAGCCACCCCTTGATGAGCTGGCTCTATGGCCCGCTATCGGACCAGAGCGTGTCGAACCTGATCGGGCTGGCCGAGATAGTGATCGCCGTCGGGCTGGTCGTGGGCCTGTGGCAACCCCGTATCGGCTACTGGTGCAGCATGGGGGCTATCGTTATCTTCCTAGTCACTTTGAGCTTTCTGCTGACCCTGACAGGGGTCTGGAAGGTAGTCGACGGGGTACCAGTCACCGAGTTTTTCATTTTCAAGGATCTGGTGTTTCTCGGTGTGGTTATGCACTACCAGCACAGGATCCGTGCCAACTTGCCCACTTAGGCAGCCTGACAACAACGCCTTTGGCGCCCGTGATGGGCGCCTTTTTTTCGTTATGCCGCCCTGGTCTGGCGCTTGCTGGCCGTCTTGCGCGGTCGGGGCCCGCCAGTCGTGCTGGCCGCCGGACTCTTGCGTTTGGTAAAACGCCGTTTGCTGGCACCCGGAGCCTCCTTGAGCAGGGCGCTGAAGCTGGCGCCGGAGTCCTGCCGCGCCCCTTCAATCAGGCCGTTGAGCTGCTCGGTGAGCGGCCCCATAAACTGCTGATAGCTGCCGTGTCGCTCGGCGATCTGGCCTAGGCTCTGCTCCCACAGCGCCGTCATATCCGGCGTGGTGGCAGTGGCAGGCAGCGCCTGCACCAGCGCCCGCCCGGTCGGGGTCGCCTTGATGCTCTTACCCTGACGCACCAGAAAGCGGCGCTTGAACAGCAGGTCGATGATGCCGGCCCGGGTCGCTTCTGTGCCGAGGCCATCGGTGTCGCGCAGGGTCTTGCGGATCTCGGGATCCTGCACATAGCGGGCGATGCCTGTCATGGCCGCCAGCAGAGTGGCATCGGTGAACGACTTGGGTGGCTGGGTCATCTTCTCCTGCAACTCGCCCCGCTCGCACAGCAGTTGTTCGCCCTCCTTCAGAGCCGGCAGGGTACCGGCCTTCTCTTCGTCGTCATCCTCCTCCACCCCGAGCAGCGCCTTCCAGCCCGCCTTGAGGATTCGCCGTGCCCTGGCCTGAAACAGGCCACCGGCGATGCGCAGCAGCACCTTGCTGTCGTTGTATTCGAATGGGGGATAGAACTGCAGCAGATACTGTCGGGCAATCAGGCCATAGAGCTTCTCCTCGTCGGCCCCCAGCGTGGCGGGGTTGCCCTGCTTCTCGGTGGGGATGATGGCGTGGTGGGCATCCACCTTGCTGTCGTTCCACGCCTTGCTGCGGATCTTGCCGTCTGCCTCGCTCACCGCCTTGGCCAGCGCGAGCGCAGTAGCGGCGATGGCGCCGCGCACCTGCTCGGCCCGCTTGAAATGGTCGGTCGGCAGATAGCGGCTATCGGAGCGCGGATAGGTGATGAGCTTGTGGCGCTCGTAGAGGCTTTGGCAGATGTCGAGCACCCGCTTGGCATCCATGCCGAACCGCTTGGCGGCATCGATCTGCAGGCAGGAGAGGTTGTAGGGCAGCGGCGCCGCCTGCTTGCGGGCCTGCTCCTCCACCGATTCGACCTGAGCGGGCTGGCCATTGATCCGGCTCACCACCTTGTCGGCCAGCGCCCGATTGAGCACCCGCCCCTCCTCATCTTGCCACGGCAGGCAGGCTTCCGACGGCAGCCACTTGGCGGTGAAGCGCTCGTTGCCGTCGGTCAGCAGATGGGCCAGCACCTCGTAGAAGGGTTTGGGCACGAAGGCCTCGATCTCGAGATCCCGCCGCACCACCAGCCCCAGCAGCGGGGTCTGCACCCGGCCAACCGAGAGCAGCTCACTGCAACCGGCCTTGCGCCCGAGCAGAGTGTAGGCGCGGGTCATGTTGATGCCGTAGAGCCAGTCGGCCCGACTGCGGGCCAGCGCGGAGACCGCCAGCGGCACGAACTCCTTGTTGTCCCTCAGCTTCTCGAGAGCGCGGCGCACCGCAGGCGGGTTGAGATCGCTGATGAGGCAGCGCTGCACCGGCTTGGTTTTCGGGTAGCCGAGAAAGTCGATCACCTCGTCCACCAGCAGTTGCCCTTCCCTATCCGGGTCACCGGCGTTGACCACGCAGTCCGCCTGTTTGATCAGTCGCTTGATGACGGTGAGCTGGGTTTTGGTCTTGGGCTTGGCCACCAGCTGCCACTGGGCGGGGATGATGGGGAGATGCTCCATCCGCCACTGCTTGAAGGCAGCGTCATAGGCATCGGGTTCGGCCTGCTCCAGCAGATGGCCGATGCACCAGGTGACCACATCCCCTTGGGCTGTTTCGATAAAACCGTCGCCCTTCTTGTGGGGCTTGGGCAGGGCATCGGCAATGGCGCGGCCCAGCGTGGGCTTCTCGGCGATAAAGAGTCGCATCGGTAGCTACCTGCAATACTGTATATGCAGACAGTATACAACTGCCACCGCGAAAGCCCAACTGCCCCTATTCGTCGAACGGGTGATCGTGGATAGCGGCAAACAACCGCGCCTGATTGAGCAGCGGCGCATAGTGGAAGGCGTTGTCGCCATCTTCTGCCAGCAGGTAGTCGGTCAGCTGTTCGCGCACCGCCTCTTGCAGGGTCTCCAGCTTCCACGGTTTGGCCAGATAGTAGTGCAACCCGCCACGATTGACCGCTTCGACGGTGGCCTCCAGCCCCGCTTGCCCGGTCAGCAGCAGTTTGCGGCTGGCACGGGTGGTGGCACGCCGGTTCAACTCCACCAGAAAGTCGACCCCCAAAGTTCCCGGCATGATGTGATCGCAGAGGATCAGCGCCAGCTTGCCCCCCTCCTCTTCCCACTCGTGCACCACCTCCCGCGCTTCGTCGACGCTCTCGGCGGCTTCCAGTTCGAAGTGGGAACGGAACGGGGCGAGATCGTGGATCACCGCATCCAGCACCTCCCGCTCATCGTCCACACACAGGATCAGATAGTGTTTGTTCATTGCTCCTCCTTGGCGACATGGTTTGGCACGCCGCGCGATTGATGCTGGCGACGGCTCAGGCCGCATGCTCCTTGTTGTGATGAGGTTCG
Organism: Aeromonas sp. 600774; assembly: GCF_049175075.1. Lineage (NCBI taxonomy): Bacteria > Pseudomonadati > Pseudomonadota > Gammaproteobacteria > Aeromonadales > Aeromonadaceae > Aeromonas > Aeromonas sp. 600774. The sequence goes on along the minus strand of NZ_JAAKUJ010000012.1, from coordinate 152,591 downwards.
CCCCCGTAACCGGCCTGCCCCATGCCATCCAGCGGCAGACAGACCCGCATCCGGGTGTAATGGCCCGGTTCGGAGGCCACCTCAATCCGGCCGTGGTGCTGCTGAACTATCTGCAGCGAAACGCTCAGACCAATCCCGAGGCCGAAATGGCCCTCCCGCTTGGTGGTGAAGTTGAGATCGAAGATCCGCTGCCACAGCTCGGGCTCGATGCCGCAACCGCTATCCTCGATCTCTACCATGACCCACTCGGGATCCAGCAACCCGGTGCGAATGGTGAGTCGCCCCGGGCCGCTCATGGCATCCAGACTGTTGGCGATCAGGTTGGTCCACACCTGTTGCAGGGCGATAGGGTGACAGCGCACCAGCGGCAACGGCTGGTACTCCTTGCAGAGCTCATGATGCTTGAGGCGGTTTTCGAAAATCATCAGGGTATCTTCCAGCCCCTCGTGCAGGTCCACCAGCGAGGGCTCGGCCCGATCCTGCCGCGCATACTGCTTGAGGCTCTTGACCAGATCGCCGATGCGACGGGCACACACTTCGATATTGCGCAGGAAGCTGCCGGTCTGCTGGAACAGCTCCAGCCGGGCGAGCAGCGCCTCCCGCTCGGCGGCGGTGCGGCTGGCAAACCAGCGCTGCCAGTTCAGCTCGTCATCCAGATTCATCTGCACCGCCAGCCGCGCCTGCTGACGATCGCCAAAGCGCCCCTCCGCCAGCCGGGTCTTGTCGCGGATCTCGCTGGTCGAAACCGGCTGTGCGGTCAGCGCCTGACAGAGGGTCTGGTTGCCCAGCCCCTTGATGGGAGCAGGCAGTTCGAGATTGACCAGATCGGGGATGGCAGCCCGCAGGGTCTCGCTGCCACGGATGATGGCCGCCACCGGGTTGTTCAGCTCATGGGCGACACCGGCCACCAGCTGACCCAGCATCGCCATCTTTTCACTCTCCACCAGCTGGGCGTGAGCGGCATCGAGGGAGTTGAGGGTCTGTTGCAGCCGCATCTCGGTACGGATGCTGTTTTGCAGGCGGCGGTTGAAGTGGCGCAGCAGCAGGTTGGTAAAGGAGGGGAGCAGTTCGCTGCGCGCCTGCATCACCCGGGAGAATTGCAGCTTGTCGAGCTTGATCACCTCGGCGCCGGTCAGGATCACCCCGGTGGTAAAGGCGGGTTCGCCGGTCACGAAGGACATACCCCCCACCAGCGAACCGGTGCGGTAGTGCACCACCTCCTGATCGATCCCCTGCTCGTCCCGCTTGCGCAGCACCACCTCCCCCTTGGCGATAAACCAGAGAAAGCTGTTGGGCTCCCCCTCGCGGGTCAGCACATGGCCCGGACTGTAGTGGCGGCAGACCCGCGCCTCGTCATTGCCATCGAAAAACTGGTAGAGGCCGTCGATCACCACCCGCGACAGCTCTTCATCACTGCAGTGGGTGTAATCCATAAAACCCTGCCGATAGGCCGCCAACTGGCGATCAACGTGGACCCGCAGCAACTTCTGGTTGTCGAGCACGGCGGCATAGCTCAGCAGGTCAGCCTCGGGCTGGAGCAGCACAAAGTGGCTGGCCTGCTCGATCACCGCCCGGCGCAGGCTGCCATCGCGCCAGGGGCGTTGCAGGTAGTAGTCGAGACGACCGAGGTTGACCGCCTCGATGATCGATTTCATCTCCGGCTGGCTGCCCAACAGGATCTTGCGGCACGCCTCGTGGCGGCTGCCGAGGCGGATTAGAAAATCGGCCCCTCGCCCATCCCCCAGCTCGCTGTCACACACCACCACGGCGGGCGGCTGCCCCTTGCGGTCCAGCTCGTCGAGGGCCAGCTCCGCCGACTCCTGCCCGACCACCACCACCAGCGCAAAATGGCCGAGCAGCGGGGCCAGCTCCTGTTCGAATTCGGTCAGCAGCTGCACGTTGGCGGCGACACACAGCAGTGAGAAAGGGCTCATCGGCGACACTCCGTTGTGGCTCACTGTTCACTATATCAACGAATCTTGTGGGGTTTTGCGAGGGGGCTAACAGCTGCCAAGGAAAGTGTCAAAAGCGGATAAATACAATAAAACAGAATTTAATTCGATATTATTGTCAATAACAGAACTATGAATTGAGTGTGACTTCCATCAAAAAATATAAACCATGATGGAGGTCAACGCCTTATCCCTATCATTACTACTACTATTGGACTAGTACTATGTAGGTAATTATTGACCGTAGGAAAACGCCGCCATGATTGGAAAACTGATAAGAAAAACCTGGTTCTGGCTCCTGCTGCTCGGGGCCCTGCTGGGTGTCGCGGCACTGGGTGTCACCGTGACCGTGCTGCACAAGACCAGCTCCACCGAATTCTGCGTCTCCTGCCACTCCATGCAGACACCGCTGGCCGAGTATCAGGGCAGTGTCCACTTCCAGAACACCAAGGGGATCCGTGCCGAGTGCGCCGACTGCCACATTCCCAATGAGCCAGCCTCCTACCTGTGGACCAAGATCCGTGCAGTGAAGGATATCTATCACGAGGCGATCGGCACCCTCGACACCCCTGAGAAATACGAGGCCCACAAGTTGCGTATGGCCCAGTCGGTCTGGGACGAGCTGAAAGCCAACGACTCCGCCACCTGCCGCAGCTGCCACAGCTACGAGGCGATGGACATTCTGGCCCAGCGCCCCAATGCCCGTGCCGAACACCCGGTCGCCATCAAGGAGGGCCAGACCTGTATCGACTGCCACCGCGGTGTCGCCCACATCATGCCAGACATGAGCGGCCTGGCTGCCGCCGGTGCCAGTGAGCTGGCGCAGGCTGCGGCCCAGACCCCGGCCAACATCACCACCCGTTACGCCATCGCTACCACCCCGCTGTTCCTCGATGCCGCAGCCAAGACCGACGAAGGCACCCTGATGCCCTCCACCAAGGTGGAAGTGCTGGCCAACGAAAACGGCCGCGCCAAGGTGCAGATCGAAGGCTGGCAACAGGATGGTGTGAGCGAAGTGTTCTACGCCGCACCGGGCAAACGGATCCTCAGCGTACTGGTCGGCGATGCCGCCAAGAAAGCGCTGGTCACCGGCCAGAGCGAAACCGACAGCGCCACCAACCTCACCTGGCATCAGGTCAAGCTGACCGCCTGGGTCGACCAGAGCCAGCTTATCGGCGATCAGGGTAAGCTGTGGCAATACGCCTCCACCCTGATGTCCAACAACTGTACCGGCTGCCACGGCCTCACCGCGCTGGATCACTTCAATGCCAACCAGTGGATCGGCGTCATCAAGGGGATGGAGTCTCGTACCTCCCTGACCCCGGAACAGGCTCGCATGTTGACCCAGTATGTCCAGAAACACGCCAGTGACATGAGCGCGGCCCACTAAGGCTGGCACAGAGGAAAACCGTTATGACTTTTTTCAATGACAAGAAGACCAATCTGTCCCGCCGCAACCTGCTCAAAGGGCTCGGCGCCTGCGCAGCCCTGCCCCTGCTCGGCGGCATTTTTCCCAAGAGTGCGCTGGCGCAAGCCATCAGCACCGCATTGAGCCAGTTCCCGACTCTGGTGCCCGCCCAGAAGGGCATTCTGACTGGTGCCCACTGGGGTGCGTTCGAGGCGATCGTCGAAGATGGCCGCATGGTGCGCGTCCAGCCGGTAGCCGATGATCCGGCGCCGAACGATCTCATCGACATGGCGCCGTTCCAGGTGCACGCCAAAAACCGCATCAAGTACCCCATGGTGCGCAAGAGCTGGCTGGAGCATGGTCCGGGCGCCAAGCCGGAGCTGCGCGGCGCCGACGAGTGGGTGCGAGTGAGCTGGGACAAAGCGATCGAACTGGTGGCCGGTGAAATCCAGCGCGTGCAGAGTGACTTCGGCCCACAGGCGATCCACGCCGGTTCCTACGGCTGGAAGAGTGTCGGCATGTTCCACAACAGCCGCACCCTGCTGCACCGCCTGATGAACCTCTCCGGCGGCTTCACCGGTTATGCCGGTGACTACTCCACCGGCGCGGCTCAGGTGATCATGTCCCACGTGATGGGCTCCATCGAGGTGTACGAGCAGCAGACCGCCTGGCCCAACGTGGTCGAGAACGCCGAACTGGTCGTTCTGTGGGGGGTCAACGCTCAGGTGACCCTGAAGAACAGCTGGAACATGCCGGATCACGAAGGTCAGGCCGGTTTCATGGCGCTGAAAGAGAAAGGCACCCGCGTCATCAGCATCGATCCCGTCTACAACGAGACCGCCAAGTTGGTCGGCGCCGAGTGGATTGCCCCGAACGCCTACACCGACGTGGCCATGATGCTGGGTGTCGCTCACACCCTCTACAGCGAGAAGAAGCACGATCAGGCCTTCCTCGATCGCTACACCGTCGGCTTCGACAAGTTCCTCGCATACCTGCTCGGCAAGGATGACGGTCAGCCGAAGAGTGCCGAGTGGGCGAGCACTGTCTGCGGCGTCGATGCCAAGGTGATTCGCCAGCTGGCCCTCGACATGGCCGCCAAGCGCACCATGATCATGGCCGGTTGGGGCATGCAGCGTCAGCAGCACGGCGAACAGCCGAACTGGATGCTGGTGACCCTGGCTTCCATGCTGGGCCAGATCGGCCTGCCGGGCGGCGGCTACGGCTTCAGCTACCACTACTCCTCCGGTGGCAGCCCCACCGCCAAAGGCGGCATTCTGGCCGGTATCTCCGCCGGCAACGCACCGAAGAACAGCCCGGCACCGATCCCGGTGGCCCGCATCGCCGACTGTCTCGCCAATCCGGGCAAGACCATCGACTTCAACGGCCGCAAGGTGACCTATCCGGACATCAAGCTGGTCTACGTGGCGGGCGGCAACCCCTTCCACCACCATCAGGACACCAACAACCTGCTGCTGGCGTGGCGCAAACCGCAGACCGTGATCGTTCACGAGCCTTACTGGACCGCTACCGCCAAGCACGCCGATATCGTGCTGCCGGTCACCACCAGCTACGAGCGCAATGATCTGGAGATGGGGGGCGACTACTCCCAGCGCTATGTGTTCCCGATGCACCAGTGCGTGCCGCCCCAGCACGAGTCCCGCAACGACTTCGACATCTTCAGCGCCATCGCCGCCAAGCTGGGTGTGCAGGAGCAGTACACCGAAGGGAAGGACGAGATGCTGTGGCTCAAGCAGATGTACGACGGCATGGCGGCGCAGGCCCGCGGTGCCCGCGTTGCACTGCCGCCGTTCAACATGTTCTGGGAGTCCAACAACTACATCCGCTTCCCGATCCCCGAGGCCAACCGCCAGTGGATCCGTCACGCCGATTTTCGCGAGAACCCGCTGCTCAACCCGCTCGGTACCCCGTCCGGCAAGATCGAGATCTTCTCCAACACGGTAGCCGGGATGGGTTATGCCGACTGCGCCGGCCATCCCAAGTGGTATGAGCCCAAAGAGTGGGTGAAGAGCGAGGTGGCGGCGCGCTATCCGCTGTCGCTCAACACCTCCCACCCGACCCAGCGGCTGCACTCCCAGCTCGACAACACTCCGCTGCGGGACAAGTTCGCCATCGCCGACCGCGAGGCGATCATGATCCATCCGCTGGATGCCAAGGCTCGTGGTATCGCCCAGGGGGATCTGGTGCGTGCCTTCAACGAGCGCGGCCAGATCCTGGTGGGCGCCCTGCTCTCCGAAGATGTGCGCCAAGGGGTGGTGCGGATCTGCGAAGGGGCCTGGTACGACCCGGCCAAGCCGGGCGAAGCGGGCAGCATCTGCAAAAACGGCAACGTCAACTGCCTCACCTTCGACGAAGGCTCGTCCAGTCTGGCACAGGGCAACTGCGGCCACATGGCCCAGTTGCAGATCGAGAAGTACACAGGACCTGTGCTGGCCAACACCGCCCACGCGGTACCGGCCAACGGCTAAGGCGATTGCCACCCAATAAAAACGGCGCCATCAAGGCGCCGTTTCTTTATCTGTCTGCCAAAGAGCACACATAGTCCGGACAGATTTAAAAATCCCCCTCTTCCATATACTCCTGCGCGCACTCCACCAGCTGCGGCCACAGCTCTTCCGGCACCCAGGCGTCCGGGTCATCTTCATCGCCATCGTACTGGCTCCAGAAGTAACGGCGCAGACCGGAAGCAAAGTCGTCGCTGATCTCCGCCAGCTCCGAGAGTGGCCCCAACCAGGCGATGCGGCGCAAGCCGGAGGCGAGATCGTTGATAGCATCCATCAGGGTGCGATCGTCAAAGCTCTGCTCCACCAGCAGGGTGAAGCGCTCACGCGCCTGTTCGGTCTGCTCCTCGTCCAGCTCGCCCACATCGGCCAGCAGATCGACATAATCTTCCAGCAGATAGGCAATCAGGCCATCCCGATCTTCAAACCACTGGATCTGGGCGCCCTTGACCCCCAGTACAGAGGCATCGAATGAATCGTCAAGATGGCACAGGGCCCACGGATCGTCGGTCATGGTTCTCTTCCTCAGGCTAAAACAAATGCCATATCTTATGCCTAGCTCTCGACCCTTGCCACCTTGGGCAACGAGAGGGAGGCGGCCAGCCCGCCCAGTTCGGCGCGGCCCATAATAAAGCTGCCTCGATAGGCTTCCGCCAGATCGGATACGATGTTGAGACCGAGACCGGAACCCGGCACCTTCTCGTCGAGCCGCACCCCGCGCAGCACCGCCTTGGCGATCTGATCCTCGCTCATGCCGGGGCCGTCATCCTCGATACGCAGGGTGATCCAGCCCCCCAGCTCGGCGCTGGAGATACGCAGCTCGCTGGCTGACCACTTGAAGGCGTTCTCCAGCAAATTGCCCACCATCTCGTCGAAATCCTGCTCCTCCACCCCGACCGCCAGATTGGCGGGCACCTGCAGATCCACCGTCTTGCCCGGATAGAGGCGGGAGAAAGCGCGGCAGATATACTCCACCCGCGCCCGCACCGGGGTCGACACCCCGAGGATCTTGGCAGCGCCGGTCACCCGCGCCTTGCCGAGGTGATAGTCGATATGGCGCTGGATCTGGTCGAGTTGCTCGCCGATGGCGGCCTGATCCTCCGGCGGCAACTGTGCCACCTGATTGCGCATGATGCTGAGCGGCGTCTTGAGGGCGTGAGCAAGATTGCCGGTGTGGGCACGGGCCCGCTGCAGCAGCTCGCCGTAGTGGTGCAGCAGCCGGTTGATATCCTCCACCAGCGGCTGGATCTCCAGCGGATAGCGCAGCCGAAATCCCTCCTGATGACCCTCGTGAACCCGCCCCAGTTCACGGCGTAGCAGGTGCAGCGGCCGCAAACCGTAGACGATCTGGAACATGAAGCCGAGCACCAGACCGGCGGCGGCAAAACCGAGACCGAGGAACAGGCTGATGCGGGTTTTCTTCAGGGTCTGGATCAGGGTGCTGCTGTCCTTGGCCATCACCAGGGTAAAGACCCGATCCGAACCGGGCAACAGCACGGTACGGGTCATGATCAGCAGCGGCTCCTTGTTGGGTCCCTTGCCAAAAAAGAGGTCAGGATCGCCAAAGGCAGACTTGAGGCCATGGCTCACCAGATGGGTGTCCCACAGGGAGCGGGAGCGGCCCACCACATTTTCCCCCAGTTCCAGCTGCCAGTAGTAGCCGGAGTAAGGTTGGCTGAAACGGGGATCGGCCATCGGTTCGATCACCACAGGCAGACCACTCTTCTCCACCTCCAACCGGGAGAGCAGATCGTAGAGTTGCAGGCGCAAGCCGTCAGCCTCTGCCTCCTGCCAGTAGTTGCGCATCATGGTCTGCAGGCTGAAGCCGGTAGCGAACAGAAACAGCCCGCACCACACCAGCGCAATGGCAAGCAGCCGCCCCCGAAGGGTTCGGACCAACCTCATTCGTTGATCCGGTATCCGAGACCACGCACTGTCTCAATCAAGTCTGGATGGGTCTTCTTGCGGATCCGGCCGATGAACACCTCAACGGTGTTGGAGTCACGATCGAAATCCTGGGCATAGATGTGGTCGATCAGCTCGCTGCGCGATACCACCTTGCCCCTGTGCTGCATCAGATAACCCAGCACCCGGAACTCGTGGGCGGTCAGCTTGATGGGGGTCCCTTCGTACCACACCTGGGAGGCCGCCATATCGAGCCGCACCCCGCCAATCTCCAGAACGGAGCTGGCATTGCCGGCAGCCCGTCGCACCAGCGCATGGACCCGCGCCACCAACTCGGCCACCTGGAACGGCTTGGTGAGGTAGTCATCGGCACCGGCGTTTAGCCCCTCAATCTTCTCGTGCAGTTGGCCACGGGCGGTCAGCACCAGCACCGGCGTATCGATCCCCTTGCTGCGCCACTCCTTCAACACGCTCAGGCCATCGCGTCCAGGCAGGCCGAGGTCGAGAATGATGGCATCGTAGGGTTCGGTCTCGCCGAGAAAACCGGCCTCGTTGCCATCATGGCAGAGGTCGGTGACAAAGCCGGAGAGGCGCAACTGCTCAGCCAGCTGGCCGGCCAGGATTTTTTCATCTTCAACAATCAGAATTCGCATGAACAGATTTCCACTCTGGGGTTATTCATCATCCTCGATCGGAGAGACAGGCGGTTCGAACAGACGCTCCAGGTGGTGGCCCTTGGCCCACACCAGCTCAAGGTTGTCGGCCCGATAGGCTACCTTGATCACGCTGTTTTCCCGATCGATGACGCGCAGTTCATAGAGCCAGATACCATCCTCTTCTCCCAGATCCACCCGCAACACCCGTACCGGCAACCTGGCCGCCACCTCCATCATTTCATGGAAGGGCCGAACCCGTCCCTCATGGACAGCTTGCTGCAGCTGGGCTTCATCAGGCGTGACCGCCTGTGCCAGCACCGGCAGCAATAACCCGAGCAGAGGGAGCGCTCTATTCATGGATGATTCATCTCCAAAAACCTAACATAATGGCGTTTATAGTCTGCCAGCCATGAATCCGGAATGAATATGATCCCGCGCAGTTTCCTGCTGATCCTTTGCCTGTTGAGCGCCACAAGCTGGGCGGCACAGAGCCGTCTCGACATGGCCGGGCTGGTCAAACTCCTGCTGGCGCAAGGGTATCACGACATTCGGGAAGTGGAGCTGGAAGGGGACAAATTCGAGGTCAAAACCCTCAATCGCCAGGATCAGACGGTATATCTCATCATTGATGCCTACACAGGCGAGATCAAACAACAAGAGGCCGATTAGGCCTCTTTTGCGTTCCAGCGTCCTCGCATGGGGCGCAGCAGCTTCTCCCGCCTCGGCCAAAGCAGAGCGCAGGCCAGCAGCAGGTAGATGAGGGGCTCCCCCCAACCGCTCTTGAGCGACCACCAGTAGTGCACCGGCACCAGCAGGGCTACCGCATAAACCCAGTTGTGTAGCTTCTGCCATGCTGCGCCCATTCTGCGCTGCAATGCGGGCAGCGAGGTGATACTGAGGGCAGCCAGCAGCAGCAGGGCCACCATCCCCACCACTATGTAGCTGCGCTTGACCAGCTCGCCGCCAATCAAGCCCCAGTCAAACTGCAGATCCAGTCCCAGCCACGCCATGAAGTGGAGCAACGCCCAGGCAAAACACCAGAGCCCGAGGGGGCGGCGCAGCTTGATGAGCGGCCCCTGCCGCCAGCGCTTGGCCAGCGGTGACACCAGCAGGGTGAGCAGCAGCAGGTTGAGCGCCCCCTTGCCGAGGTAGTGGATAAGCTCGGGCACCGGATCGCCCCCCAGCAGACCTGCCGGAATGGCAAAAACCAGCCAAAGCAGGAAGCCGAGGGAGCCCAGATGCACCAGCGCCCGCAAGCCGCTAACATGGGCCGGTTTCAATCTCAGTACCATTGGCGCAGATCCATCCCCTGATAGAGCGAGGCGACTTCGTCACCATAGCCGTTGAACATCAGGGTCGGCTGACGCTTGGCGCCAAACACTCCACCCTCGCCGATAAAGCGCTCGCTGGCCTGACTCCAGCGCGGGTGATCCACCTGCGGGTTGACGTTGGCGTAGAAGCCATATTCGTTAGGAGCCAGCAGGTTCCAGGTGGTCGGAGGCATCTCCTCTACCAGCCGGATCGAGACGATGCTCTTGATGCTCTTGAAGCCGTACTTCCACGGCACCACCAACCGGATCGGCGCGCCATTCTGGGCGGGCAGGGTCTTGCCGTAGAGCCCCATCGCAAGGAAAGAGAGAGGGTGCATCGCCTCGTCGATACGCAGACCTTCCACGTAGGGATACTCGATGCCGCCCCCCAGACTGGAGGCCTGCCCCGGCAGCTGTTTCGGGTCAAACAGGGTCTCGAAGGCGACAAACTTGGCGCGACTGGTGGGCTCGGCGCGGCGGATGATCTCTGCCAGCGAGATGCCGTTCCAGGGCAGTACCATGGACCAGGCTTCAACGCAGCGTAGCCGGTAGATCCGCTCCTCCAGCTCGCTCTTGTTGATGAGATCCCACACATCTAGGGTAAAGGGCTTGGCCACCTCCCCCTCCACCTTGAGGGTCCAGGGTTCGGGCTTGAGGTAATGTGCGTTGCGAGCCGGGTCGGACTTGTCGGTGCCGAGCTCATAGAAGTTGTTGTAACTGGTTGCCTTCTCTTCCGGTGTCAGCACCAGATTGGCCGGGCGCTCCGCAGGCTTGCTGTTGAGCGGCTGGGTGGCTAATTGGGGAGCATCCTCTTTACCGCGCAGCAGATCGAGTACACCGGCCTGAGTGGGAAACGCCAGGGTGGCCGCCCCCAGACCCAGCCCCTTGAGAATGAGGCGGCGGTCCTGATAGACGGCTTCCGGGGTGACATCCTGTTCGGTGAGGGGGTGGGCGGTACGACGCTTGATCAACATGAAAAACTCCCGGGGCTGAGTGAGGCACTATGGATAAGACCCGCCCCGGCAGATTTTTATTTCACACAAGATTACATTATGTGGTGCAGAGGCAGCGCCTTGGCCATATTTCCGACCAGAAACAGGACTACGAACACCAGTAGGGGAACGATCACATTGGGCGCCATCAGACTCACTCCATGAGCAGGACAGGGCCTCTAACTATGGTCGAGTGTCAGGCCGGTCACCAATGAATTTTTTTCGCGAGCGCAAGCGTATTCCTGAGTTGAAAAGAGTGATGCAGATCACACACAATTCCGCCCCCGCTTGCCGGTCCGATTGCCGGAGGTAGGCTGCCCCTTTTGCGAAGCCAACTGAAGAGTCGCCCCATGAGCCCACTGATCGCCATCGCCCTCACCACTGGAATTCTCTCCGCCGTCTGGGGCTGGATTGCCGTCGCGTTCGGCCTTATCTCCTGGGTCGGCTTTCTCGGCTGCACCAGCTATTTCGCGTCAAGCGGTGGCTACAAGGCGCTGCTGCAAACCATCTTCTGCAACACCAGCGGCATGCTGTGGGCACTGCTACTGATCCATGGCGACAGTCTGTGGGGGGCGGGTGTGGCGGGTTATGTGATGACGGGGGTAGTCGCAACCCTGATGTGCGTGCAGGCCAAGCAGCAGTGGCTCGGCTACATTCCAGGCACCTTTGCCGGTTGCTGTGCCACCTTCGGGGCGGCTGGCGAGTGGCGGTTGATCCTCCCCTCCCTCATCATCGGCGCCTTGTTCGGTTACCTGATGAAGGCGAGCGGCTTATGGCTCTCCCATAAAACCCAAAAAGCCGATGCTGCTCCGGCAGCGATTGATCCCGCCTGATTTATCCCTTCGATTTGAAGTTTGCTGCCTCGATACCGTGCCGATTCAATAGTTTGTAAAAATCGGTACGGTTTCTGCCCGCCATGTTGGCCGCCAGGGTCACATTGCCCTCGGTGGTGCGCAGCAAACGGATCAGATACTCCTTCTCGAATTCTGCCCGCGCCTCGTTGAACGAGGGGATGCCGCCGCCCCCACCACTCAACGCGGACTCCACCATGGAGACCCCGATCACCGGACTGCAACAGAGGCTGGCGAGTTGCTCCACCAGGTTGCAGAGTTGACGCACATTACCCGGCCAGGCGGCTGCGGCCAACATCGCCAGCGCCTCCGGTGAGAAGCCCATAGCCGCACAGTCGCTATGGCGGCAGCGATAATCATCCAGCGCCTGTCTGGCAAGCAGCGGAATGTCCTCACTACGGGCACTGAGAGAGGGCAAAGTGATGTTGGCAACGTTAAGACGGTAAAAGAGATCGTCCCGAAAGCGCCCCTCCTCCATCGCCTTGACCAGATCCTGATGGCTGGAGCTGAGCACCCGTACCTCAGGCGTGCCCTGGCCATACTCTTCCATCACCTGCAGCAGCTTGGCCTGCAAGGATTCAGATAAGCTGCCAATCTCGTCAAGAAACAGGGTCGCCCCCTTGGCCTGCTCGAACAGACCGGATTGGCCATCTTCACCAAACAGTTGCAGATCGAGGGAAGCCCAGGGAATGGCGGCGCAGTTGATGGTATAGAGCGGCTTGTCGCACCGCTGGCTGGCCTGGTGCAACGCCTGCGCCATTGCCCCCTTGCCGGAACCGGATGGCCCCATGATCAGCACAGGGACCTCCATAGTGGCGATGCTGTGGGCCTGAATCAGCAACTGTTCCAGCTGGGGGTTGCGGGTCAGGATCAACGACTGCCACTCCTGCTGCTGTTTCGGCCGGGTCAAGCTGAGCGCATGTTCGATGGTGGCCAGTAGTTCGTCCTTGTTGATGGGTTTGGTCAGAAAGCTGAAGACGCCGGAGCGGGTGGCCTGAATAGCGTCCGGTATGGTGCCGTGGGCAGTCATGATGATGACCGGCAGCCCCAACCACTGGGCCTGGATCCGCTCGAATAGAGCAAGGCCATCCATCCCCCCCATCCGCAAATCGCTCAACACCAGATCGGCCCGCTGCTGACGAAGCCGATCAAGGGCTCCCTCCGCACTGTCGGCGGTATCCACCTCATAACCCTGACTGCGCAGCCGCATGCTCATCAGTTTGAGCAGGCTGACGTCGTCATCCACCAACAGGATCCGGCTCATGGTATAGCCTCACGATTCTCATTCAGCTTGCGCTGGTTGAGCTGGTCGTCAATTGCAGTCAGCTGCTCGATCTGACGACGCAGCCGCTGGATCTCCTGACTCTGATCATCACGCCGGCTGTCGCGAGCCAGCAACTGCTCTCCGAGAGCGATCCAGCTGCGCAAAAAAGCCTGTGCATCAAGACCCAGCTCGGGCAGCATCTGCTTCAGGCGCACCAGCCCGGCGGTGCGATTGGCCACCGATTCGGCCGGGTGGGAATCCACCATCGCCAGACTGACCCGGCTCTCAAGATCTCCCGCCCCTTTCAGGCGTTGACGCTCCTGCACACGCTGCTGGGGATGGCTGGCCAGCAACCAGTCGGAGTATTGCAGACGTACCTGCATCTCCTTGTTGGCAAACTCCATCCGCTTGGCAAAAGCGATATCGGAGGAGTTCTGCTGCTCGTGCTGTGGCAGCAGGCCGCAACCCGCGAGCAACCCCATCATCAGGGCTGGAAATACGCGCTGTATCTTCATAGTTCTCTTTTCAACGTCAACCTGAAGCAGACATCTGCCTGTTCATCTCTTACCAGAACCAACTCACCTCCGAGGCTATGGGCAGACTCACGGGCGATAGAGAGGCCCATACCAGAGCCTTTCAATACACCTTGCCGCACTGTACTGCCCTGTTCGAAGGGTTCAAAAATACGTTGCTGATCGGCAGCAGGGATCTCTGGCCCCTCGTTGGCTACCTCCAGCCAGCTTATCTGTTTGTCCTGTCCTGCCCTGATCCAGATATTGCCCCCGCTGGCGCCGTAACTGACGGCATTGGAGAAGAGGTTATCGAGGATCAGTCGCAGCCGGTAAGGCTCCGCCCACAGGGCAACCGGCCCAGTCGGCAAGTGTACACGGATCTGCTTGGACTCCAATGCAAGCCGATATTCCACGATGAGTTCTGACAGCATGGGCTGCAGGGGAACGGACTCCAGCTCGAAGGCTTCCTGCTGGCTGAGGCGATTAAAGTCGAGCAACCGCTCGATCAGGGTCTGCAGACGACGGCTACTCTCGTCAAGCATCTGACAGATCTCCAGCTGATCCGGCGTCAACGGCCCGACCAACTGCTCGCAGAGCAGATCCGAGCCTTCCCGCAGCACTGCCAACGGGGTCTTGAGCTCGTGGGAGACATGGCGCAGGAACTGGTATTTCTGCTGCTCCAGCTCCTTGAGTTTGTCGTGCAACCAGAGGATCCTCTCCCCCAGCAACACCAGCTCGGCAGGGCCATCGACCGGATGAGGATCGGGCTCCACCCCCGCCCCCAGACTCAAGATGCGCGACTCAATCTGTCGTACCGGGTGGATGATGAGGTAAGTGAAGATAAAGACCAGCAGCAAGCTGATGGCTGCCACGGCACCGCTCACCCACCAGAGCTCCCTGGTCAATCCGGCGATGGTGAGACGTACCCGATCCATGTGCTCATCAACCCGGCTGCGGGTAACCATTTCGAGCTGCTTGTTTGCATCGTTAAACAGCTCTAGCTTGTCGCCAGCCACTGCCGCTCGTGCCAACGCGGCATCCTGCAAGCTGTCGAGCCAGGCCAGCCCCTGGTCGAGCCCGCTATAGAGCTGGCCGTCGGAGATGGAGTTGCGATGCTCTGCCAGCAATACCCGATACCCGTCGAGTTGCTGCTGATAGCTGGTGAGGCTGCGGCGATCCCCCAGCACCGCGAAGCGGCGCAAGGTACGTTCAATGTCGATAACCTGCGCCGTCAGCAGGGTGGCGCGACGGGTATCCTTGACCGCCCGTTCCATCTCGTCACTGGTGAGCTGGCTGAGGTGGGCAAGGGCAGTACTGTTGTGCCAGATCATCCCACCCAGCGGCATCAGCACCAGCACGAATCCCATCAATACCACTTGCAGCAGGGAGCGTGGGCGAACCTTGGTCATCATCTCTTCTCTTGCTTTCTCACCGGTGCGCCAGCATAGCCGCAGCGCCCCGAAAAACAAAACCGGCCAACGGGCCGGTTTGGATTATCTGGATTGTGATGATTCACGCTAACGCGACAGAGGCCAGACAGATGGTCAGGATCATCGCCAATGCTCCCGAAGCGGTCAACAGCGCCCATTTCAGCTCCACACTCATGCAAACCTCCTTTCTGCCAATCAGTGCCGGATCACAATAGATAAGACAATGTTAAGTCATAGTTAATCCGATAACCGTGAGCTGCGTATACATTTCAGATGAGCCCAACCCCGGGAAGGTGAGCATGTTCTATCTGTGTAGCATTGGTTCCAATCTTGATCCGCATATCCATGTCAGCCGTGCGCTGGCCGAGCTGCTTGCGCACGTCGGCCCCCTGCAACTGAGTTCGGTGATCCGCACCAAGCCGGTGGGAATGCACTCCAGCCACGACTTTCTCAACTGCCTGCTGGTGGTGGAGAGCCCGCTCGATGCCGTCCGCCTCAAGCAGCGCTTTGTCGCCCTCGAAGTGGCTCACGGCCGGGATCGCAGCGACCCGCTCTGCAAGGTGCACGATCGGCCGCTCGACATCGATATTCTGGCCAGCAACACGCACGGTGACTTTGCCACGGCAGAGGTCGATTCCTATCTGGCGGAGCTGCTGGCGGAACTCTACGGCCATGGCGAGGTGCATGACCCCAAGGTGGCGTTGCAGGTGGCGCTTCCCGGCCCCTCGGACAAGCCCGGCAAGGGCTTGCTGACCCGACAGGTCGGTCTGGAGCCGCTGGTGCTCGGCAGCCCCTCAGAGAGTGGCCAGCGCGCGCCCGCCATCCACCTTGATGCTGGCCCCCGTCATATAACTGTTCCCCATCAGTAACTGCACCGCCTGCCAGATGGGCTCAAGCCCCCCCTCCCGCGCCAGCGGTGTTTTCGCCAACACCTGCTGGCGCCAGCTTTCGTCATGCTCGTCGAGAAACAGGATGGGACCCGGCTCTATGGTGTTGACCCGAACCGCAGGCGCCAGCTCCCGGGCAAAGCTCATGGCCAGCGAATGGGCTCCCGCCTTGGTCGCCACATAGCTGGCAAAACGGGGGGCTGGGGCATGGATATAGATATCGGTGATGTGAATGATGCTGGCGTTGGGATTGCTGGCCAGCTGGGGGGCCAGCGCCCGGTTTAGCTGGAAGGGGGCCGCCATGTGTACCCGGTAGAACTGCTCGAACTGGGCCAGTTGCGCCGCCGGATCAGTTGCCTGCGGCTCGAAGGCCGAAGCGTTGTGAATCACCAGCGCCAGATCCTGATGGGCAGCCAGCACATCGATCAGCTTGCCAACGTCCTCTTCCCGGCCAAAATCCGCCTGCACCAGTTCGACCCCCAATGCAGCCAACGTGGCCAGCTCCGGCCGCTCGCTGCGATAGCTGCCCGTCACCTGCCAACCCGCTGCCACCAGCTGTTCACAGAGATAAAATCCGAGTCGACGGCCACAGCCCGTTACCAATGCACGCATACGATCTCCTTTCCCTTTCATGGTCTTGCATGAACGAAGCCCGCCTGCCAGCGGATCACCGCCGATGGCCGGTGCCTATCAATCTCTGCGGCACAAGCCATTGGTCGCGGACCACCCACCCGCCTCATAGTGGCGACATCCCCCTCTTGCGGAGTCACCACCATGCTGAAAGTACACCATCACATGGGTCGTCTGACCCACTCCCTCACAGCCGGCCTTGGCCTGGCCGAGGCGCTGGATCGCCTGCATCAATCGGGCCTTGGCGGCTTGCCGGTGCTGGATGAGCAGAAACGGCTGATCGGCTTTCTCTCCGAACAAGATTGCATTCCCAGCCTGCTAACTGGCAGCTACTACTGCGATACCCGCACCCGGGTGGAGGATCTGATGAACCGCTCGCCCCTCTCGGTCGGGCCGGATGACTGTATTCTGGAGCTGGCCCGCCAGATGGCCGATGCCAAGCCCAAGATCTACCCGGTGCTGCAACAGGGCAAGGTGATCGGCATCATCAGCCGCCGTCAGGTGATGCAGGCCCTCAACCAGCAGATGAAGGTGTGCCAGCAGACCTAGATCTGGTAACGCCCCTTGTCACCGATATCGAAGTGCAGGGGCATCCGCCACTTGGCCAGCGCCAGCAAGGTCAACAGGGCCCCGCAGACCAGCGCCACCAGTGCGGCGGCCCACTCCACCCGCAACCACTCCAGCAGCCATAACACCGGCAGCAAAATGGGCACCAGCTTGATGCCGGGAATGGCGAAGCAAAACTGCTCCTTAAACGCCAGCCCGGAGAGGGTTGCCAACGCGGCTCCCAGCACCAGTGCATCCGGTGCCCCCACCGCAGCCAGCGCCAGCGAGCCCCAACCAAACCCCTGCAGAATCAGGCGAATCCGCTTGTCGTAGATATGCAGCGAGAAGCCGCAGATTGCGCTTGCCACTGCCAGCGACATCAACCATTGTGCCGACGGGAGCAGTGCCAACCCGCTCAGCAGCGCCGCACCACGGCAAAGCAGCAACAGGGCTGCCACACTCAGGCCCAGACGGTAGATCGAGACGGTCAACTTGTCGATCCCGTCCAGCGTACTTTCGATTTCAGGGTTTGCCATAAACAGTCGCTTCTAACGGATCAGGTGCCATCCAATATACTGGAATCAGGTTCTGGAATATCTTCAAACGGGCTCAGGAGACGTAGTTTGCGTGTGATCCCCCTGTTTTGGTTGCTGTTTCCACTCGGATTGCCGGCCAAGGAGCTGGTGATCTGCGGCACCATGGAGCCCCCGCTCAAGTTTCTCGATGCCGATCAGAAACCCCGTGGGCTCGATATCGATATCGTCACCGCCATCTTCGACAAGCTGGAGATGCCCTTCCGGATTGAACTGGCCGATTCGGGAGCCCGCCTCACCCGCAATGCCGGAACCGGCGCCTGCGACCTGGTGATGACCCACTCCTACAAGGCGGAGCGGGAGAGTTATCTCATCTATCCCCAACAGGCCCATCTACGCCACAGCTGGCACTTCTTCGTGCGCAAGGCCGACCTGCTGAAGATCCGCTACGAGACGCTGGCCGATCTCAAACCCTGGCGCATCGGCGTGACCAAGGATTTCTCCTATACCCCAGAACTGGCGGCGGCGATGACCGACCCGGCCTATCAGTTTCAGGAGATCACCATGAACCAGCTGCAACTGCGCAAACTGCTGGCCGGGCGGATCGATACCGTGCCCATGCCGCTGGTCACCGCCTTCGCCCAGATCAAGGAGGAGGGGCTGACGGGCAAAGTCGATTACCTGCCCAAGCCACTCAAAAGCAGCCCCTACTTCAACACCTGGACCCGCGCACGGGCCGACGCGAACACGCCCGCCCAGATGGCCGCCTACGATGCCGAGCTGCTGCGCATGAAGCGCAACGGCAGCCTCAAAACCCTCTACGACAAGTACAGCATCCCCTATATCGAACCCTGATCAACAGGTCAGGGTTTCACATCCCGCAAGATCGGGTTTTGCAGCGAGATTAACGTCTCGGTGGACTGGATCTCGTCGATGGTCTGGATCTTGTTGATCAGCACTATCTGCAGCTCGTCGATGGAGCGGGTCATCACCTTCATGAAGATGCTGTAGTGGCCGGTGGTGTAGTAGGCCTCCACCACCTCGTCCAGCGCCTGCAGCTTGGCCAGCGCCGAGGGGTAATCCTTGGCGCTCTTCAGATTGATGCCGATAAAGCAGCAGACGTCATAGCCCAGCTTCTTGGGGTTAACCTGCACCCGCGTCCCCTCGATGATCCCCGCCTGCTTCATCTTCTCCACCCGCACATGGATGGTACCCGGGCTGACTGCCAGCTGCTTGGCCAGTTCGGCATAAGGAATACGCGCATTCTCCATCAGGGCGGTGAGGATGGCCTGATCGAGATTATCGATCCGGTAATTTTCCGGCATTTTTTTGCACTCCCGTTAGCGATATCTCATTAAACGCTCGCTAATTTTGAATAAAAAAATATAAAAAGCCTATTTCTATTATCGAATATTGAATTTAGTTGGCAATCCGTTGAAGAATCACCACATCCAACGGGGTTTGAAACAGGAATTCAGCATGAAACAGCACTACATTCGCAGCCAACAGCAGATCAGCTTCGTCAAAGAGATGTTCTCCCGCCAGCTCGCCCAGCAACTGGGTCTGATGGAGGTGCAAGCCCCCATCCTGAGCCGGGTCGGTGATGGCACTCAAGACAACCTCTCTGGCCACGAGAATGCGGTGCAGGTCAAGGTGAAGACCCTGCCGGAGCACAGCTACGAAGTGGTCCATTCACTGGCCAAATGGAAGCGCCAGACCTTGGGACGCTTCGGCTTCGGCCCGGGCGAAGGGATCTACACCCACATGAAGGCGCTGCGTCCGGACGAGGATCGCCTCACTCCCATCCACTCCGTCTACGTGGATCAGTGGGACTGGGAGAAGGTGATGCCGAGCGAGCGCCGCGATCTGGCCTACCTGCAGGAAACCGTGCGCGGCATCTGGGCCGCCATCAAGGCCACCGAGCGCGCGGTCTGCGCCGAGCACGAGCTGACCCCCTTCCTGCCGGCCGAGATCCAGTTCCTGCACAGCGAAGAGCTGCTGGCCCGTTACCCGGACCTCGATGCCAAGGGGCGCGAGCGCGCCATCGCCAAGGAGCTGGGTGCCGTGTTCCTTATCGGTATCGGCGGTGCCCTCTCCCACGGTGAGCGCCACGATGTGCGCGCCCCGGACTACGACGACTGGAGCAGCCACAGCGAGCTGGGTCTGGCAGGTCTGAACGGCGACATTCTGGTGTGGAACCCGGTGCTGCAAGACAGCTTCGAGATCTCCTCCATGGGGATCCGGGTCGATGCCGAGGCGCTGCGTCGCCAGCTGGCCATCACCGGCGACGAGGATCGTCTGCAGTACGACTGGCATCAGGATTTGCTGGCCGCACGGATGCCGCAAACCATCGGTGGCGGCATCGGCCAATCCCGTCTGGCCATGCTGCTGCTGCAAAAAGAGCACATCGGTCAGGTTCAGGTCGGCGTCTGGCCGGCCGAGATGAAAGCCGCCGTGCAAGGCATGCTGTAACGAATGAAGGCCATGCCGGCGCCATCACAGTCGGCATGGCAACAGGCAGGTGGCCGTCGGGGTTGAGCGAGCGCATCCCCGGCAGGCTGTAAGAAGCGAGGCCAGCAGTGGCCGCGCTTCGCAATCGGGGGCTTGCCCCTGCGACCCGCTCAACCCACGTCAGGTCGCTTCACTACATTCCTCCCGGCAATCTTCGGATTGCCGTTTTTTTATTTTCCATCGCCCAGATATGGCAACGCCAGCCCGAGGGCTGGCGTTGCAAACATAGATACGAGACTGGTTACTGGGTCATGGTGAGGCCATTGCTGTCGGCTCCCAGCAGCAGTTTCTTGCCGGGGACGATGCGGCCGGAGAGCAGCGCCTGCGCCAGCGGGTTCTCCACCTTGTGCTGGATCGCCCGCTTGAGGGGACGCGCCCCGTAGACGGGATCGAACCCGGCGTGCACCAGCTTCTCGAGCAGCGCCTCGCTCACCTCCACCTCGTAACCCTGAGCCTCCAGTCGGCCCATCAGGCTCTTGAGCTGGATGCGGGCGATGGACTTGATGTGCTCCTCGCCGAGCGGGTGGAACACCACGGTCTCGTCGATCCGGTTGATGAACTCCGGCCGGAAGCTGCGGGTCAGCACCTCCATCAGCATGCCCTTCATCTCGTCGTAATCCTTCTCGGAGTGGTGCTCCTGAATGAGATCCGACCCGAGGTTGGAGGTCATGATCACCACCGAGTTGCGAAAATCGACGGTACGACCCTGACCATCGGTCAGGCGGCCATCGTCCAGCACCTGTAGCAGGATGTTGAACACGTCCGGGTGTGCCTTCTCCACTTCATCCAGCAGGATCACCGAGTAGGGGCGACGGCGTACCGCCTCGGTCAGATAACCGCCCTCCTCGTAACCCACGTATCCCGGAGGTGCCCCCACCAGACGGGCCACGCTGTGTTTCTCCATGAACTCCGACATGTCGATCCGCACCATGGCGTCCTGGGTATCGAACAGGAACTCGGCCAGCGCCTTGCACAGCTCGGTCTTGCCCACCCCGGTGGGCCCCAGGAACAGGAAGGAGCCGATGGGGCGATTCGGATCGGAAAGTCCGGCACGGGAGCGGCGAATGGCGTTGGAGACCGCATCGACCGCCTCCTCCTGGCCAATCACCCGGCTGTGCAGCTGCTCTTCCATCCGCAGCAGCTTGTCGCGCTCCCCTTCCAGCATGCGGGCGACCGGAATGCCGGTCCAGCGGGCCAAGACGTCTGCAATCTCCACGTCGGTGACGCGGTTGCGCAGCAGACTGGTCTCCTGCATCTCGGCCTGAGTGGCGAGATCCAGCTGTTTCTCCAGCTCCGGAATGCGGCCGTACTGCAGCTCGGACATCCGGCCCAGGTCGCCTGCGCGGCGTGCCACATCGAGATCCTGACGGGCCTGCTCCAGCGCAGCCTTGATATGCTGGGTACCGGCGAGGGCGGCTTTCTCGGCCTTCCACACTTCGTCCAGCTCGTTGTATTCCCGATCTTTTTCGCCAATCTCCTGATTGATCAGCTCCAGCCGTTTGCGGCTGGCGTCATCGTCCTCTTTCATCAGCGCCTGCTGCTCCAGCTTGAGCTGGATGATGCGCCGCTCGAGGCGATCGAGCGCCTCGGGCTTGGAGTCGATCTGCAGCCGGATGCTGGCCGCCGCCTCGTCGATGAGATCGATGGCCTTGTCCGGCAGCTGGCGATCTGCGATATAGCGGTGGGACAGCTGGGCCGCCGCCACGATGGCTGGATCGGTGATCTGCACATGGTGGTGCAGCTCGTAACGCTCTTTCAAGCCGCGCAGGATGGCGATGGTGTCCTCCACGCTCGGCTCTTCCACCAGCACCTTCTGGAAGCGACGCTCGAGGGCAGCATCTTTCTCGATGTACTGACGGTACTCATCCAGGGTGGTGGCGCCGACGCAGTGCAGCTCGCCCCGCGCCAGCGCAGGCTTGAGCATGTTGCCCGCATCCATAGCCCCTTCGCCCTTGCCGGCGCCGACCATGGTGTGCAGCTCATCGATAAAGAGGATGACGTTGCCCTCCTCCTTGGCGAGATCGCTCAGCACGGCCTTGAGCCGCTCCTCGAACTCGCCGCGATATTTGGCACCGGCCACCAGCGCCCCCATGTCCAGTGACAGCACCCGCTTGTTCTTGAGCCCTTCCGGCACCTCGCCGTTGATGATGCGCTGGGCCAGCCCTTCGACGATGGCAGTCTTGCCGACGCCGGGGGCACCGATCAGCACGGGGTTGTTCTTGGTACGGCGTTGCAGCACCTGGATGGTGCGGCGGATCTCGTCATCACGGCCGATCACCGGGTCGAGCTTGCCGAGTTCGGCCCGCTCGGTCAGATCGATGGTGTACTTCTCCAGCGCCTGACGGTTCTCCTCGGCGTTGGCATCTTCCACCTTCTTGCCGCCACGCACCTTGTCGATGGCCGCTTCGAGTTTTTCCTTGGTCAGCCCCTGAGCGCGCAACAGCTCGCCCAGCGTTCCCTTGTCGTCGAGGGCAGCCAGCACGAACAGCTCGGAGGAGATGAACTGATCCTTGCGCTGCTGGGCCAGTTTGTCGCAGACGTTGAGCAGGCGGCCGAGGCCGTTGGAGAGCTGCACGTCCCCTTCCACGCCGCTGACGCGCGGCAGGCGATCCAGCTCCTCGCCAAGGCGGGAGCGCAGGGCGTTGATATCCATCCCGGTCAGGGTGAGCAACGGACGGATAGAGCCGCCATCCTGATTGACCAGTGCGGTCATCAGGTGAACGGGTTCGATGAATTGGTGGTCACGACCCAGCGCAAGAGACTGGGCATCGGAAATAGCAATCTGGAATTTGCTGGTCAGGCGATCGAGGCGCATTGCACTCCCCCTTCAAACAGGCAGACGCCGCTTGCGCGGCAAACAACTTAACTTTCTGAGATGAAAGATGAGGCCCGCACGGGCTATTTCAAGGGCTGTGACTGGTTATTTTTTCTGCAAGACGGGACAAGAACAGGATCCCCGCCTCTCTCATACGGATCTGTTCTTGAGAGAGACGGGCTATTAGTTGGCGGGTGATTGCTTAGCGGGCCAACCAGATGAGGGAGGCCATCCGGCCGGTCTGGCCGTCGCGACGATAGGAGTAGAACTGCTCGCTATCGCTGAAGGTGCAGTATTCGCCGCCATAGACGGCGGTAACGCCGGCACGGGCGAGGCGCAACCGCGCCAGCTGGTAGATATCCGCCAACCATTTGCCGTCGTTGGACGAAGGGACGAACGCCGCTTCTGCTTCGGCCTGCTCAGCCATAAAGGCCTCGCGCACCTCTCCCCCCACTTCAAATGCAGTGGGGCCAATGGCCGGGCCCAGCCAGGCCAGGACCTCGCCCGGCTCGCAGCCCATGGCGGCGATGCTCGCCTCCAGCACGCCCTCTTTCAGTCCACGCCAGCCTGCGTGGGCCGCTGCGACCACAGTACCCGCCCGATCGCAGAACAGCACCGGCAGACAGTCAGCAGTCATCACGATGCAGGCCTGATCCGCCTCATGGGCGCAGGCGGCATCAGCATCCGGCACCTGCTGATAATGGCTGCTGACCTGATGAACCACGGTGCCGTGTACCTGATTGAGCCAGTTAAGGGGCCCCGGGATGGCGGCCGCCTGCTGCAAGCGGGCGCGATTGGCCTCGACTCGCGCCGGTTCGTCACCCACGTGGGCGCCCAGATTGAGACCGGCAAAGACCCCTTCACTGACGCCGCCATCCCGGGTGGTCGACAACGCCCTGACACACGCCGGGGCTGGCCAGTCGGGTTCGATCCATTTCATCTGTGACTCCTTCAATTCACCGATATAAAAACGGGGCTCCTGCAAGGGAACCCCGATTGGCATCTATTCGGGCCGGATGACGCCAGAAACCGACGCAGCAGGCCCTATCGCATCAGTTCCAGACTAAATCATCCGGATTGGCGAGCGTATCCGCGCGCAGCACTTCCATCAGCTCCACCATGTCTTGCGGTGTAGCTGAATGCCACTGCATCACTTCCCCCGTGATGGGGTGAGCCAGTTGCAGCATGGTGGCATGCAGCGCCTGACGGTTGAAGTTGCGCAGTGCCTGAGTCAGCTCGGGGGTCGCGTTGCGCAGCGGGCGCAGACGGCCACCGTAAGCGGGATCGCCCACCAGCGGGTGCTTGATGTGGGCCATGTGGACACGGATCTGGTGGGTACGGCCGGTCTCCAGACGCAGACGCAGACGGG
Organism: Aeromonas sp. 600774; assembly: GCF_049175075.1. NCBI lineage: Bacteria > Pseudomonadati > Pseudomonadota > Gammaproteobacteria > Aeromonadales > Aeromonadaceae > Aeromonas > Aeromonas sp. 600774. The sequence continues at coordinate 128,501 of NZ_JAAKUJ010000012.1, read as the reverse complement.
TGTGGCCACGGAACTTCTCGTGAACCCGGTAGTGAGTTACGGAAGGACGACCATTGGGCACCACGGCCATATGAGTACGCTGGGTCGGGTGACGGCCTATGGGCGCATCGACGGTGCCACCTGCGGTCATGTGACCGATGGCGATCGCTTCGTACTCACGGGTGATCTGGCGCGCCTGCAACGCTTCCACCAGATGGGTCTGGGCGGGTACGGTTTTGGCAACCACCATCAATCCTGTGGTGTCTTTATCCAGACGGTGCACGATACCGGCGCGGGGTACCTCGGCAATGCCGGGGTAGCGGTGCAGCAGGGCGTTGAGGATGGTGCCATCCGGCGTACCTGCGCCCGGGTGAACCACCAGACCGGCCGGTTTGTCGATCACCAGAATGTGTTCATCTTCATAAACGATGTTGAGCTCGATATCCTGGGCATCCCAGCGAGTATCATCTTCCAGCTCGACATTCACATGCACCTGCTGCCCGGCCAGAATCTTCTCGCGCGGGGTGTTGGCAACCTGACCGTCCAGGGTCACTCTGTCCTGTAAAATCCACTCCTTGATGCGGGTGCGGGAGTAGTCGGGAAACAATTCGGCCAGGGCCTGGTCGAGTCGCTGCCCGAATTGGTGATCCTGGAATTCGCCTGTCAGTTCAATATGCTGGCTCATGTATGGTCTCTTGAGCGGGGGGTATCAATTCGAAATAATCCGGGTATTCTAGCTTTTCTTTTAGCCAAGCATAACGGATACTTTGCCAATTTCGTGGAAATGGACCGGATGTTGTTGATGGGAAAGAAGTCTCACCTGCTGATGTCGCTCGCCTTGGTCGCTACCTTGATCACAGGCTGTTCCAGCACCAAACCCAAGGTACCCGACGAACCGCCGGAGACCCTGTACCAGAAAGCACGCCTCAAACTGGACGTTGGCAATTACGTGCAAGCCACTGAATTGTTGGAGGCTTTGGACTCTCGCTACCCGTTCGGCGCCTACTCCAATCAGGTGCAGCTTGACCTCATCTATGCCTACTACAAGCAGGATGATACCGCTCAGGCGATCGCCAATATCGACCGTTTTATCCGCCTCAATCCGGCGCATAAAAATATCGATTACGTCTTCTATATGCGCGGCCTGACCAACATGGCGGCGGATTACAACTTCTTCCAGAGCCTGTTCGGTATCGGTCGTGACGACAAAGACCCTGCTTATGCCCGTCAGGCATTCCAGGACTTCAAGACCCTGTTGCAGAACTACCCCAATAGCGTCTATGCCGCCGATGCCCGTGCCCGCATGATTGGCCTGAAGAATCGTCTGGCTCGATATGACCTGAGCGTGGCCGAGTATTACGTGAAGCGTGATGCACTGGTCGCGGCCGCCAACCGGGCCAAGCTGATCGTCGAAACCTACCCCGACACAGCCGAAACCGAGAAGGCGCTGGAGATCATGGTTGAGTCTTACGACACCCTGAAGATGCCGCAGTTGGCCAAGCATGCCCGCGAAGTGCTGGCCAAGAACTACCCGGAGAACCGCCTCGGCCGTAGCTGAGTGATACGGATAAACCGGTAACAAAAAACCGATGCCAAGGCATCGGTTTTTTTATCTCTACGATCCACCAATCTGGCTGGGTTAAGGCCCTGTAGCCCACTGCGATAAAAGCCCCCACACCCCATCCATCCCATTCATTAGCCACCTGCGTGATGGCAGCATCGTGAAGTACTGCTTATCACCTCAGGCTGCAAACCCGCTGCCAGCCTGACACTAAACCGGCAAGAGCGGAACCGTCACTACGCGGCCATATTGCCTCATACAGTGCCCCTGAATGGGAATAGATGGCTTAATGGCACTGTAATCCTGTCACCAGAGTCAGCAGTTGCCCCTTGTCCGAGCGCAGAGCGGTCTGGGCCAGCAACTGATAGGGAATCCCCTCCAGCAACTGCCCCCGCTCCCCGGCTGTACCATTGACCAACACGGCATCAAACCGGGTATCACGACAGGCAATCACATTCCTCACCATCTCCCTGTCTAGATTCGCTACCCGCATCTCTTCATAGGCAGATAGCAGACCAAGCTCCGTCTCCCCCAATCGCCAGCCGGCAATGCGGTCCCGCGTCTCGGGCGGGATCCTATCAAGCAACAGGGCCATCTTTCCCGATACCCCCTTGGCGGCATCGATCAAGGGGTAAACCAGTGTAAAAGTAAGCAGAAAGATGATCGCTACCGAGCTGGTGATATGAATGGCACCATGTACTTCCTTGCGCCGCAACAATAGCTCCAGCGCTATCACGAACAGGGTAATCGCGGGAATGTAACGCCACCCCAGCTTGCCGGCGATGTGGAGCACGTCTGCCGGAATATGGCTGGTACCTGGTAGTGAAGGGCCGAGCAGAGGGATCCCCGTAACCACGACACAAAACAGCAGCATGAAACAGAGCCATCCCCGACCATAGCGAGCCGTCCATCCCGGCCAGTTCAGGCTGACCTGACCCAACATGATGGCAAATACCGGCAACAACGGAAAAAGGTAGAGGGTACGCTTGGTGGATGAGAGGGTTAACAGCACAAGTGTTCCTACTGCCCAGCACAACAGAAATATTCGCTCACGACTCCAGCGTCGCTGTTTTATGGTTTGCCAACCCCAATAGAAAATGAATGGCAACCAGGGGATGGTATACTCAGCCATCCCCCATAAATAATAGAGATAGGCCCCTTTCTTGATATGGCCGAGTTCTGTAGAGGTGCCTGTCAGGCGGCCAACCTGATTCTGCCAGAACCACTCATCCCATAAGGCATCGCCATCAACATGATTAATTAATTCACGGATCCATGCTGCCACTGGCAATATAAAACAGAGCAGTATCAACAGATGCTGCCAGATAAATTCGGGCAGTTTTTTGTCGATGGCGGCACATCTTGCAGCGAAGAAGAATAGCGGGAGCCAGCCAAAAAACACTGTCAGCGGCCCGATAGGACCTTTTGCCATAAAACAGCCCGCCAGCCCTATTCCGGCCAATATCGCCATCCACCAACGGCGTGCAAGGTAATATTCTGAAAATGCCCAGAGGGTAAATATGACAAAGAAGGCGAGCGCACTGTCCGTTCTGATCCAGTGCGTGTTGATAATAAATCCCTCCATGGTGCCCAGTGCGATGACCGACCAGAGTGCCGCAGACCTGTTGCCAAGCAGGCGATAGGCCAGCAGGCCGGTAAAAAGCAGTATACCCGCCGCCCAGACCACGCCCGCCAACCGCAGGCTATTGGTCACCCCCAGCCAGGATTCAAACCCATCAAGAAACGGCAGAGCGGCCATGTAAAAGAGTGGTGGCTTCTCGACAAAGCTGCGCCCGCCAAGGGTCGGTACCACCCAGTCACCACTGCGATACATCTCGAGTGCAATAGCCGCTTCGCGGGGTTCATCAGGCGTCCAGAGCTGATGGTCAAACTGGCCAGACAGCAGCACCAGTGCAACCAGCAGCAACATCCAGCAGAGAGTGCGCTGCGAAATATCAGCACTCTGCATGGCTCATCCCTTCTGCAATGGTCTCCCCACGCCCGATGGCATAGTAGGAAAAACCCAGCCCCTTCATCTTGAGCGGATCGTAGAGATTGCGACCATCGACGATGAGGGGGTGCGCCAGCATCTTCCTGATCTGGGCAAAATCGGGCGCCTTGAACTCGTTCCACTCGGTACATATGACCAACGCATCCGCCCCCGCCAGCGCCGCCTCCCTGGTCCCCATCAGCGACAGCTCGGGCTGGCAACCATAGATACGCTGGGCCTCCTTCATCGCCACCGGATCGAAGGCCTGCACCCGCGCCCCCTCCTGCCACAGCGCCTCCATCAGCACCCGACTCGGCGCTTCGCGCATGTCATCGGTATTGGGCTTGAAGGCGAGTCCCCAGATGGCAATGGTCTTGCCTACCAGCGACTCGCCCTGCTCGTGAAAGTGGCAGGCCAGGGTGTCGAAGAGCTTGAACTTCTGCCGCTCGTTGACCCGCTCCACCGCACGAATAAGCGGCGTGTCGTAGTCGAGGGCCGCTGCAGTCGCCAGAAATGCCCTCACATCCTTGGGGAAACAGGACCCGCCATAACCACAACCGGGATAGATAAACTGGTAGCCGATACGCTGGTCGGCACCAATCCCCTGCCGCACCAGCTCGATATCCGCACCGACCCGCTCGGCCAGTCCAGCCATCTCGTTGATAAAGCTGATCTTGGTGGCCAGCATGCAGTTGGCGGCATACTTGGTCAGCTCGGCACTGCGAACATCCATAAACAGAATGCGGTCGTGATTGCGATTGAATGGCTCATACAACTCACGCATGACGGCTCTGGAGCGCTCCTTACCGGTGCCGATGACGATGCGATCCGGACGCTGGCAATCACGGACGGCCGCCCCCTCTTTGAGAAACTCGGGATTGGAGACCACATCGAACTCGAACTGCTTGCCAAGCTCGGCCTGCTGCTCCATGACCCAGTGGAATACCTTGTCTGCCGTACCGACCGGCACGGTGGATTTGTTGACGATGATCACCTCATCTGAACGATGCTGGGCAATCGATCTCGCCACCGCCCTGACGGCGCTCAGATCGGCCGAACCATCCTCATCAGGGGGCGTACCGACGGCGATAAATTGCACGTCACCGTGGGTAACCGCCATGGGAATATCCGTGGTGAATGTCAGCGAGCCATTTTGCAATGTCTGGTGTAATAACACATCCAGTCCCGGCTCATATATTGGTAATTCGCCATGGGATAATCTATTTATTTTATCTGCATCAAGATCGATACAGACAACTTGATGTCCCACGTCAGCCAATACAATTGCCTGTACCAGTCCAACATAACCACTGCCAAATACTGTGATATTCATAACAACCTTCCCATAATGCGTAATGATGGAAACTTTACATCCTTTACCCAATTGCACTATGGGCAATTTGTAACAAGCAGTGTCAATTTGAACGACAACCAACCCGTTCAGCAACAGCTGATAATTCTGGTTGTGAACCCAGGCAAATGGCTAAACACCAACCCAAAACAAAACCAAGCAATTTTTTGTTACGAGATATTTCCATATTAACTTACATCACCAAAGCGGCAGTAATTGTTACCAAGTGTTGCTGTGCGCTTGAATAAAAACTCGTTATTCAGCTACTTTCAAAATATATCGAGCAATCTCGACACTTTCCCCAGGCATATTTCCAGTGAAAATCGGTAATGCCGATTTTCATCGTCATTTTATTTTTTGCGACATTAAGACCGGAGTCGTATGAAAGACTTTCTGCCATTCTCAAAGCCTGCCATGGGCGAGGCCGAGATCCGTGCCGTCAGCGAGGTGCTGCAATCGGGATGGATCACCACGGGTCCGAAAAATCATGAGCTGGAGCAGCGTTTCTGCGAGACCTTTGGCTGCCAGCATGCGGTCGCGCTCTGCTCCGCGACCGCGGGCATGCATGTCACCCTGATGGCGCTGGGGATTGGCCCGGGTGACGAGGTGATCACCCCCTCCCAGACCTGGGTCTCCACCATCAACATCATCACCCTGCTGGGGGCCACCCCGGTCTTTGTCGATGTGGACAGGAATACTCTGATGGTCAGCGTCGACCAGATAGAACCACTCATCACCCCCAACACCCGGGCCATCATCCCGGTCCACTACGCAGGGGCACCGGTCGACCTCGACCCCATCCTCGCCCTAGGTCGCCAGCACGATATTCCAGTTATCGAAGATGCCGCCCATGCAGTCGGCACCCGCTATCGCGCGCGCTGGGTCGGGGAAACCGGCACCGCCATCTTCTCCTTCCACGCCATCAAAAATCTTACCTGTGCCGAGGGAGGCATGCTGGTGACCGATGACCAGGTGCTGGCCGACAAGGCTCGCATGCTGAAATTCCACGGCCTGGGGGTCGATGCCTTCGACCGCATGACGCTGGGACGCAAGCCGCAGGCGGAGGTGCTGATGCCGGGCTTCAAATACAACCTGGCCGACATCAACGCCGCCATCGCTCTGGTGCAGCTGGCCCGACTGCCCGAGCTCAATGCCAAGCGGGTCGAGCTGGTGTCTCGCTACCATGAACGTCTGGCCAACCTGCCGCTGGCACCGCTTGCCATCCCCACCTACCCCCATCTGCATGCCTGGCACCTCTTCATGGTGCGGGTCAACCCCGAGCAGTGCGGCCTCAATCGCGATCAGCTGATGCAGGCGCTACAGGAGCGAGGCATCGGCAGTGGCCTGCATTTTCGCGCTGCACACACCCAGAAGTACTACCGGGAGCGCTATCCGGATCTTTCGCTACCCAACACAGAGTGGAACTCGTCACGGCTCTGCACCCTGCCCCTCTTCCCCGACATGACGCTCTCCGACGTGGATCGGGTCGTGGCAGCCCTGACCGACATACTGGAGTAACAATACGTGAACCATAACGACATCAAACGGGTCTCAGTCATCATCCCCATCTACAACGAGGAGGCGAGCCTGCCGGAACTGCTGCAACGGGTGACCGACACCTGCGAGCAGCTGAGCCAGGATTACGAAGTGATCCTGATCGACGACGGCAGCAATGACCGATCCGCCACCATCATCAGCGAAGCCGCCAATCGCGAAGGGAGCAAGCTGGTCGCCGTGCTGCTCAACCGCAACTATGGTCAGCATGCCGCCATCATGGCGGGCTTCGAGACGGCAACTGGGGATCTGGTGATCACTCTGGATGCGGATCTGCAGAACCCGCCGGAAGAGATCCCGCGGCTGGTCGCCACCGCCATGGAAGGGTATGACGTGGTCGGCACCATCCGCCGAAACCGGCAGGATTCATGGTTTCGCAAGACGGCCTCGCGCTTTATCAACAAGTCGGTACAAAAGGCGACCGGCGTCCAGATGAGCGACTACGGCTGCATGCTGCGCGCCTATCGCCGCCACATCATCGACGCCATGCTCTGCTGTCAGGAGCGCAGCACCTTCATCCCCATCCTGGCCAACAGCTTTGCCCGCCGTACCACAGAGCTGGAGGTGGGCCACGCCGAGCGGGCCCACGGCGAATCCAAATACGGCCTGATGCACCTTATCAACCTGATGTACGACCTGGTCACCTGCATGACCACGGCCCCGCTACGCCTGCTCAGCATCGTCGGCAGCGTGGTGGCGGGGATCGGCTTCATCTTCTCGATCCTGCTGCTGCTGCTGCGCCTGTTACTGGGTGCCGACTGGGCAGCAGATGGCGTCTTCACCCTGTTTGCCATTCTCTTCACCTTTGTCGGCGTACAGCTGATCGGGATGGGACTGCTGGGTGAGTACATAGGCCGAATGTATACCGATGTGCGCGCCCGTCCCCGCTACTTCATTCACCAAATCGTTCGCTCCACCCCGGATGCTTCGCAACAGGAAACTCAATCATGAACGTTGTCGTCTTTGCCTATCACGATATCGGCTGCACCGGTATCGAGTCCCTGCTTCAGGCCGGCTACCAGATCCAGGCGGTCTTTACCCATGCCGACGATCCGGGCGAGAACCGCTTCTTCGACTCGGTCGCCCAACTCTGTGCCGATCACGACCTGCCGGTCTTCTCTCCCGAAGATGTGAGCCATCCGCTCTGGATTGAGCGCATTCGCGAGCTGGCACCGGAGGCCATCTTCTCCTTCTACTACCGCAACATGCTCAAGCAGGAGATCCTCGATATCCCAACCGTCGGGGCCTTCAACCTGCACGGCTCCCTGCTGCCAGCCTATCGCGGCCGCGCCCCCATCAACTGGTGTCTGGTCAACGGCGAGACCGAGACCGGCATGACCCTGCACCGGATGACGGCCCGTGCCGATGCCGGCGATATCCTTGCCCGGCAGGCAGTAACCATTGCCCACGATGACACCGCACTCACCCTGCATGGCAAGATGCGCCAGGCAGCCCGCGCCCTGCTCGAAGGGGAGCTGGTCAAACTCAAGCGCGGGGACGCCACCTTCACCCCGCAGGACGAGAGCAAGGCGAGCTACTATGGTCGCCGCACCCCGGCCGATGGCGAGCTGCGCTGGGATAAGCCCGCCAGCGATCTCTACAACCTGGTACGCGCCGTCACCCAACCCTACCCGGGCGCCTTCAGCTTCGCCGGTGATCGCAAGCTGACGGTCTGGCAGGCGAAGCCACTGGCGATCCAGAACGACCTGCAGCCAGGCACCATTCTCTCCCACGACCCGCTGCGCGTGGCTTGTGGTGAGGGGGTGCTGGAGATCCTGACCGGCCAGGCCGAAGGGGGGCTCTATGTACGCGGTGCCCAACTTGCCCGCGAACTGGGGCTGGTCGAAGGAATGAAGATCGGCGCCAAGGCGAGCAATGCCCTGCGCAAGGCGCGCCTGACCCGGGTGCTGATCCTCGGCGTCAACGGCTTTATCGGCAACCACCTGACCGAGCGTCTGCTCAAGGATGGCGGCTACGAAGTGTATGGCCTCGACATCGGCTCCAGCGCCGTGGATCGCTTCATCGGCCACCCCAACTTCCACTTCGTGGAGGGGGACATCAGCATTCATACCGAGTGGATCGAGTATCACATCAAGAAGTGCGACGTGATCCTGCCACTGGTGGCCATCGCCACCCCCATCGAGTACACCCGTAACCCGTTGCGGGTGTTCGAGCTCGATTTCGAGGAAAACCTCAAGATCGTCCGCTACTGCGTCAAGTACAACAAGCGCATCATCTTCCCCTCCACCTCCGAGGTGTACGGGATGTGTGACGATCACAGCTTCGACGAGGATGAATCCCGCCTCATCGTCGGCCCCATCAACAAGCAGCGCTGGATCTACTCCGTCTCCAAGCAGCTGCTGGATCGGGTCATCTGGGCCTACGGCAAGAAAGAGGGGCTCAACTTCACCCTGTTCCGCCCCTTCAACTGGATGGGGCCGCGCCTCGACAGTCTGGACTCCGCCCGCATCGGCAGCTCTCGCGCCATTACCCAGCTCATTCTCAATCTGGTGGACGGTACCCCGATCCAGCTGGTGGATGGCGGCGCCCAGAAGCGCTGCTTTACCGATATCGAGGATGGCATCGAAGCCCTGTTCCGCATCGTCGAGAACAAGGGCAATCGCTGCAACGGCCAGATCATCAACATCGGCAACCCGGATAACGAGGCGAGCATTCGCGAGATGGCAGAGGTACTGCTCGCCAAGTTCGATGCTCACCCGCTGCGCGACCACTTCCCGCCGTTCGCCGGCTTCAAGATGGTGGAGAGCAAGTCCTTCTACGGCGATGGCTATCAGGATGTCTCCCACCGTCGTCCGAGCATCCGCAATGCCCGCAAGCTGATCAATTGGGAACCGACCATCGAGATGGAGGAGACCATCGGCAAGACGCTGGACTTCTTTCTGCAAGGGGCTGTCACAACGGGAGTCGAACATGATTGAGGTGGGTCTGCGGATCGACGTCGATACCTTCAGGGGGACCCGTGACGGGGTGCCCCGCCTGCTGCAGCTGCTCGACCAGCATCAGGTGAAGGGAAGTTTCTTCTTCTCGGTCGGTCCCGACAACATGGGGCGCCACCTGTGGCGCCTGCTAAAACCCCGCTTCCTGCTCAAGATGCTGCGTTCAAACGCAGCATCTCTGTATGGGCTCGATATCCTGCTGGCTGGCACCGCCTGGCCAGGCAAATCCATCGGCAAGCAGCTCGGCTCCCTGATGCGCGACACCGACAGCGCCCGTCATGAAGTGGGGCTGCACGCCTGGGATCACCACGGCTGGCAGGCCAACACCGGGCGCTGGGACGAAGCCGAGCTGACTCGCCAGATCCGGCTCGGGGTGGATGCCCTGAGCGAGATCCTGGGGCGCGCGGTGGATTGCTCCGCCGCCGCTGGTTGGCGAGCAGACCCGCTCACCACCCAAGCCAAGGAGCAGTTCGGTTTTCGCTACAACAGCGACTGCCGCGGCAGCGGCCTGTTCCGCCCCATTCTGGAGGATGGTCGTCCCGGCACCCCGCAGATCCCGGTCAACCTGCCCACCTTCGACGAGGTGGTGGGGCATCAGGTGACAGTCGAGCGCTTCAACCACTTCCTGCTGGAGCAGCTGACTGCGGCACCGCAACCGGGCCCCCATGTCTACACCATCCACGCCGAAGTGGAGGGGATCGTCATGGCGGATCAGTTCGATGCCTTGCTCGGCGAGGCCAAAGCGCGCGGCATCCGTTTCGTCCCCCTTGGCGAGCTGCTCCCGTCCGACCCGACTCAACTGCCGACCGGTCATCTGCTGCGCGGCACCCTGCCGGGACGCGAAGGGTGGCTCGGCTGCAAAGCAGCCCCATGAACCCGCTCACCAGATTGCAACCGAGGATCTCATGAAGATGACCCGATGGGCCCTGCCCCTTTTCTTTCTGCTCTTTTACCTGCTGCCGCTCAACCAGCGGATGCTGTGGAGCCCGGACGAAAACCGTTACGCCGAAATCAGCCGGGAGATGGTCACCACGGGTGACTGGGTGGTGCCCCACTTCCTCGGCCTGCGCTACTTCGAGAAACCCATCGCCGGTTACTGGTTCAACAGCCTCAGCCAGCTGATGTTCGGCGAGAGCAACTTTGCCGTCCGCTTCGCCTCGGCCGCCTCGACCGGGCTGAGCGCGTTGCTGGTCTTCTGGTTTACCCTCCAGCTCTGGCAGTGCCGGCGCAAGGCGTGGTTCGCCAGCCTCATCTATCTCTCGACCCTGATTGTCTACGGCATCGGCACCTACAGTGTGCTGGATGCCATGGTGACCCTCTGGCTCAACGCCGCCATGGTGAGCTTCTACCTCATCCGGCAGGAGGGGCCACCCGGTCGCAGGATGGCGGGCTATCTGCTATTTGGCCTCGCCTGCGGCATGGGCTTTCTCACCAAGGGGTTCATCGCGCTGGCGGTACCGGTGATCGTGCTGGTCCCATATATGCTGACCCGAGGGCGCCTGCTCGAGCTGGTGCGCTTCGGGCCGCTGGCCATCCTGAGCGCCGCCCTGCTGGCCGCCCCCTGGGCCATCGCCATTCATCAGCGGGAACCGGACTACTGGCACTACTTCTTTTGGATTGAGCACATCCAGCGTTTCGCCTCGGAAGATGCCCAGCACAAATCCCCCTTCTGGTACTACCTGCCGATGGGACTGCTCGGCACCTTGCCCTGGCTGGGGCTGCTGCCGGGCGCGCTAAAGCAGGGTTGGCAGGAGCGCAAGGTAGGTCCGCAGACTCTCTATTTGCTGGCCTGGCTGGTACTGCCCTTCATCTTCTTCAGCATCGCCAAGGGCAAGCTGCTCACCTATATTCTGCCCTGCTTCGCCCCGCTGGCCATCCTGCTCGCCAACAGCGCGGTCAATGCCCTGAAGGAGGGACGGGATCAGCCATTTCGCCTCAACGCCTGGATCAACGGCCTGTTTGGCCTGATCTGCGTGGGAGTGCTGGCGGTACTGGCCTTCTCGCCGCAACATGCGGTCTACGGCCGCCACGAGATGGGCAAGCTGGCCATCGCCATGGCCATCTTCGTCGGCTGGTCGCTGCTTGGCTTTATCCAGCTGGTAGCCCCCGCCCGCAGCTGGCAGCTGAGTACATTCTGTCCCATGGTGCTGGCCATCGCCCTGCCGCTGGCGCTGCCGTTATCGCTGGTAGACTCCAAACTGCCGGAGCACTTCATCAAGGCCAACCGGGAGATCCTGATGGAGTCCCACACCCTGCTGGCCAACGAGGTGGGTACTGCCTCCTCCATCGCCTGGGAGACCAAACGCAGCGAGGTCAACCTGCTCGATAGCATGGGTGAACTGAGATATGGCCTTGACTACCCCGATGGCAAGGGGCGCTACATCACGCAAGAGGAGTTCCCGAACTGGCTGGCACAGGCACGCAAGAAGGGGCAGGTAGCCCTGTTGCTGCGCACCAATGATGACGAGGAGATCGCTGCGCTGCCTCCGGCAGACCAGACCATCCGCAGTCACCGCTTCACTCTGCTCGTCTACCACGGGAGTCGCTGATGGATATCCTGCTCCTCCTGCTGGTCAGCCTCCTCACCAGTGCGGGACAGATGCTGCAAAAGCAGGCGGTCATCAGCTGGCAACGCACACCGCACGACCACTGGCAGAAGCTCGCTTCCCCCTGGTTGCTGGGGAGCGTTGCAGCCCTTGGCAGCGGTATGCTGCTCTGGATCTACCTGCTACAGCGGCTGCCACTGAGCATGGCCTACCCCATGCTCAGCCTCAATCTGGTGCTGGTGATGCTCGGCTCGCGCCTCTTTTTCCGCGAGCCGGTGAGCAGCCGCAACTGGCTGGGGGCTGCCGCCATCATCGTCGGCGCCCTGTTGTTGGGAGGTCTGCTATGAAGGGTTATCTCTACGTACTGGGCAGCATAGTGCTGGTGACGGTGGCGCAACTCTGCATGAAGTGGGGGGCAATCAGCCTCCCTGAGTGGCAGGCCGATCCCGCCGTGATGCTGGCTCACCCCCTGCCGCTCCTCACCATCGCCATCGGCATCCTCTGCTACGGGCTGTCGATGCTCTGCTGGCTGGCGGCGCTGCACTCAACGCCGCTCAATATCGCCTACCCGCTGCTCAGCACCAGTTACGGGCTGGTCTATCTGCTAGCGGTGAGCATGCCGGCCTTTGCCGAACCGCTGGTGGCGAGCAAGGCGGCAGGCGTTGCGCTTATCTTCTTCGGCGCAGTGCTGGTCGGCAGCAAACCTGCGGCAAGCCAGCCGGAGCGGCAGACTCCCCCTGCCGGTTCCTGACAAAGGGCAAGGTTAAGCGAAAAAAGAGGCGGCACCCTGTGCCGCCTCTTGTCACTGTCAGGTTGGCCTGCCCCCCTTTATTTGGCGACGTTACCCGCCACGTTCAGGGCATCCCAGGTGCGGGAGAAGGGGGGCGCGTAGGCAAAGTCCAGCATGCCGAGCTGCTCGGTAGTCACCCCCATGGTGATGGCGACCACCAGCGCGTCGATGCGGTGTACCGCCCCCTTGCGACCGAGGATCTGGCCACCCAGCAGCCGCTTGCTGCCCGTCTCATAGACCAGCTTGACGTGAATGTCGGACTGGCCCGGGCAGTAGTTGGTGTGGCACTTGTCCTTGATCACCACCGTGCGGTAATCGATGCCCATCGCCTTGGCTTCCTGCTCGGAGAGGCCGGTACGGCCCGCCTCCAGCCCCAGTACCTTGAGCGCCGCAGAGCCGAGGGTGCCCGGGAACTCCTGCTCGGCCCCCGCTAGGTTCTCACCCACCATGCGCCCCAGCTTGTTGGCGATTGTGGCGAGCGGCACATAGACCTGCTGCTGCTTCACGCTGTGCCAGACGCTGGCACAGTCACCGGCCGACCAGACATTGGCCAGCGAGCTGCGTCCCTGACGATCCACCTTGATGGCGCCGTTGCCGAGCCGCTCGATACCGGTATCGGCCAGAAACTCGGTGTTGGGCTTGACCCCGGTGCAGACCACCACGATATCGGCCTCGTACTCACCCTGGCTGGTGCGCACGCCGGTCACCCGGCTATCCCCCAGCAGCGCTTCAACTCGCTCACCCAGATGGAGAGAGACCCCCTGCTCGCGCAGTTCGGTTTCGATGTGCTGGGTGATCTCGCCATCAAACGCGTCGGGGATGACCCGATCCGCCAGCTCGATAAGACGCACCTCTTTGCCTTGATGGACCAGCGCCTCGACCACCTCCAGCCCGATAAAGCCGGAGCCGATCACCACGGCGCGGCGATTGTTCTTGTCTTGTACCGCAGCCTTCAGCGCCAGTCCGTCGGCCATCCGGCGCAGACCGAATACCCCTTGCTGCTGCAAACCGGGGATGGGAGGCATCACTTCACGGGCACCGGTGGCGATCATCAGCCGATCGTAGCGATCGGTGAAGGTGTCGCCGTTATGCTCCACCACCAGGGTCTGAGCAGTTGCATCAACGCTCAGCACCCGATGGCCAATCTTGACCTCGATCCCCTTGGCGGCGAACTGCTCGGGGGTGAACTCGGCCATGTAACCGGGCTCCTGAAACTCGTCACCGACGAAGTAAGGCAGGCCGCAGGCACCGAAAGAGATCACCTCGGAGGCCTCATACACCACGATTTCGGCATCGATGGCCAGACGGCGTGCCTTGGCGGCCGCGCTCATACCGGCGGCTTCGCCACCGATGATCAGAATTCTCATAGTTTTTCCTCTCAATGGCGCAGGGAGGGCATGCCCTCCCTGCGGTCTATGACGGGAAAGAGTCGCCCCTTCCCACGTCCAGATCAACCGATAGCAAATCAGACGGTGGACTCTTCGCCGTCCAGACTCACTTCGTGATCGCTGTTGAAGACATGCATGTCAGTCTCGCCCATCAGGCGGCTGGTCACCGTCCCTGCGGTGATGGAGCCGGAGACGTTGAGCGCGGTACGACCCATGTCGATCAGCGGCTCGATGGAGATGAGCAGCCCGGCCAGCGCCACCGGGAAGTCCAGCGCAGAGAGCACGATCAGCGCGGCAAAAGTGGCGCCACCGCCAATCCCGGCCACCCCGAAGGAGCTGACGGTGATGATGGCGATCAGGGTCATGATAAAGCCGGGATCCATCGGGTTGACCCCGACAGTCGGTGCAATCATCACAGCCAGCATCGCCGGATAGATACCGGCACAGCCGTTCTGGCCGATGGTGGAACCGAAGGAGGCAGCGAAGTTGGCGATCCCCTCAGGAATACCCAGCGACTTGGTCTGGGTCTGCACGTTCATCGGAATGGAGCCCGCACTGGTACGAGAGGTGAATGCAAACGCCAGCACCGGAGTGATCTTCTTGAGGAAGCGCAGCGGGTTGATGCCAACCATGCTCACCAGCAGCAGGTGCACGACAAACATGATGGCTATGGCGCCGTAAGAGGCCATCACAAAGCTGAGCAGGTTGAGAATATCCGCGTAGTTGGAACCGGAGACCACCTTGGTCATCAGCGCCAGTACGCCGAACGGGGTCAGGCGCAGCACCAGAGTCACCATCCGCATCACAATGGCGTGGGCCACGGCCACGAAGTGGCTGAAGCTGGCGAAAATCTCCGGCTTCTTGCGGGCGATGCCGGTGGCAGAGAGGCCGATGAAGATGGAGAAGATCACCACGGCGATGGTGGAGGTCTTGCGCGCGCCAGTCATGTCGAGGAAGGGGTTGGCCGGAATAAACTCAAGCATCATCTTGGCGAAAGACATGCTCTCGACGCTGCCGAGGGTGGTCTGCAGCGCGGCGCCCCTGGCGCTCTCGGCGGCACCGGAGGTGAGCCCTTCAGCGGTCAGGCCAAACAGGTTGGACATCAGGATGCCCGCCCCGGCGGCGATAGCGGTGGTGAAGATCAGCACGCCTATGGTCATGGCACTGATCTTGCCCAGCGCAGTGCCGCCATTGAGCTTCAAGATAGCGCTGATGATGGAGACCATGATGAGCGGGATGATGATCATCTGCAGCAGCTTCACATAGCCGCTACCCACAATATCCAGATAGTCGATGGTCTGAACAATGACGGACGAACCAGCACCGTAAAGCAGTTGCAACGCGGCGCCGAACAGAATACCGAGCCCCAGACCGGCAAATACCCGGCGGGTGAAGCTCACATGTTTTTCCTGTAACCGGTAGAGAAAGAACAGCAAGATGGCGGCGATGGCCAGATTGCCGATAACGCTAAATGTCATGGTATGACTCCCCAAAAAGCGGGCTTGCGCCCGAGAAACAAGAGCAAGCGCCATGCTTGCCCTGGCAACCGTGTCAGACGGTCTGCGCCGTCGTGACAAGAACAAGGGGGTCTATCGCCCCCTTGTCACAGATTCACTGCTTCTGCTGTTTCGCTCGCATGATGTTGATGATTTCGATGTCGGTATCCAGCATCCCCTCTTTGGAGAGGCGGCCCAGATTGGCGATGGTCTGGTCCACATCATCGGAAACGATCCCCTCGCTCTGGGGGACATGCAGGTTGTTGATGGCCATCAGCGAAGACTTTACCGCCGCCGAGGTGGAGGTGGAGACCTTCATGGAGCAGGCGCTGCCCGCGCCGTCGCAGATGATGCCGGAGACATCGCCAATCATGTTGTTGATGCAGTGGCTGATCTGCTGATACTGGCCGCCCAGCAGCCAAGTAATGGCGGCACCGGCACCCATGGCGGCGGTACTGGCGGCGCAGAGGGCCGACAGCTTGTTCTGATAGGTCTTGATGTAGATGGCCACCAGATGGCTCATCACCAGTGCCCGGGTCAGCTGCTCGTCGCTCGCCTTGAGGAAGCGGGCGGCCGCGACCACCGGCATGGTGGCGGCAATGCCCTGATTGCCAGAACCGGAGTTGGACATGGCGGGCAGCATGGCACCATCCATCCGCGCATCGGAGGCGGCGGAGGAGAGGCGCATAGCCAGGGTCATCAGGTCATCGGAGAGCAGCTTGCGCTCCACCTGTTCGGTGAGGATCTTGCCAATCTTCAGGCCGTAACCCTGCAACCCTTCATCTGCCAGCGCCTGATTCATGGTGGCGGCCTCGCGGATAAAGTCGATCTCCGCCAGCTGCACTTCCAATGCAAAATCGACGATCTCCCGCAGGGTCATGGTCGGTTTGGCGGATTTGGCTGGCTGGATCTGCACGCCGGGGGCACTGGCCTGCTCCATCAGAACCTCGCCATCCTTCTCCATCAGGATGATACGGGTGTGGTCGGTGCAGATCACCACCCGGGCACTGTGCCCTTCAACTTCGGCCAGAACCTCGGCGTAGAGCACGTCCGGCACATCCTTAACATCCACCTTGATCACCGGCAGCAGCGCCTTGGCCGCTTCCACCTGTTCTGGTGTGAGGGTCTTGAGCACCTCCAGCCCGGCATCGGGATTGCCCCCTGTGATGCCGACCGCAGCGGCCACCGGTAGACCGATCATGCCGGTGCCCGGTACCCCGACCCCCATGCCGTTCTTGAACAGATTGCCACTGACCCAGACGCTGATGCGGGTCGGGGTCTCCCCCAGCAGCTTGCGGCAGTTGGCCGCCGCCAGCGCCACCGACATCGGCTCGGTACAGCCCAGGGCGGGCACCACTTCACGCTTGAGCAGGGTAACAAAGTCGGTCCATTGTGGTTTCATCTGTGCATTCTCATCTTGGTAGTGCAATACCTGTCATCGCCACAGGCAACAGCATGGTAAAAAAGGGTGACACTGGGTCAGCATCAAGCAGGAACGCGTCGCCGTGGCGTCGCGAGAGAGGTGGCCGTCTGATGACAGCCCATACCAATCAACTTAATTTGATTTTAATATCAATAAAATCAAATTAAGTTGCGCAACATCGCTTTTTCAGCGCCATTATGCCCATCTTTTAACAAAGCGCGACAAATTGTGATGTAACGCACAGACGGAGGGGCTGCCTAGAGATGGTAGCGGGCCAGCAGCTGCTTGTAGGCGGGGGTCTGTTTGAACGCCTTGAGGGCAGAGGAGAAGCGGATAGCCAGCTGGTCGTGGCCGGGCTTGTGGGTAAACGCGAGGAAGTTGCGGTTGTCGTCGGTCAGCAGGCGCGAGCCATGGCTCACCTGATCCTGCAGCCCCTGGGTATGCAGCAAGTAGCGACCGACCCGCTCGTTGAGCACCACCCCGTCCAGCCGACCGGCCATCATCAGATGCAGCTGTTTGATGGCATTCCCCTCCCCCGTCATCGGCATCCGGATCACCCCGGGATCGGTCAGAAAATCGGGGCTGTAGGCATAATCTTCCTGAATACCTATCCGCAGCCCCTTGAGGTCGGAGAGCTGCCTGAAATCCACCGGACGAGCCGATGGATAGAAGAGCACTTCACCGCTGTAAGAGAGCGGCTCTTCGGGGTAGTGGAGCCAGTGCTGGCGGGAAGGTTCAAAGAAGACGTCGACTACCGCATCCCCCTGCTTGAGACGGGCCTGCTGCAGAACCCGCTTCCAGGGCAGCACCCTGATTTCAGTGCGATAACCCATCTGGCGCAACACGGTACAGGCCAGATCGAGATCGGCGCCAGCCAGCTCGCCATTGTCACCACGCATCACATAAGGGGGCCACAGCTCGGTCAGCAGCGTCAGAGTCGGCGGCTCGTTCGTCGCCACGGCCGAACCAGTACCAAACAGGGAGGCCAGCAGCCAGCCGTACAACCCGATCCTTCGCCAACCCTGACACCACATCATGGAGATCCCTCATGGTCCGTATGGATTGAGGATATACAAGGGATGAGCAATAAAAAAGGAGGCCGAAGCCTCCTTGATATTCACTCTCTGAGCGGCACTTACAGTGCTTTCAGGATTGCCTCGACGCTGGCCTTGGCATCGCCAAACAGCATCTGGGTATTTTCCTTGAAGAACAGCGGGTTCTGGACACCGGCGTAGCCAGTGTTCATGGAACGCTTGAAGCCGATGACATTCTGCGCTTTCCACACTTCCAGCACCGGCATACCGGCGATCGGGCTGCCCGGATCTTCCATCGCGGCCGGGTTGACGGTGTCGTTGGCACCAATCACCAGCACGGTATCGGTATCGGCGAAGTCGTCGTTGATCTCGTCCATTTCCAGCACGATGTCATACGGCACTTTCGCTTCCGCCAGCAGCACGTTCATGTGGCCAGGCAGACGACCGGCAACCGGGTGGATACCGAAACGCACCTTGACGCCACGATCACGCAGCTTCTGGGTGATTTCAGCCACCGGATACTGGGCCTGCGCCACCGCCATACCGTAGCCCGGGGTGATGATGACGGAGCTGGAGTTCTTCAGCAGGTCAGCAACTTCCTCGGCGCTGGTTTCGCGGTATTCGCCCATCTCCTGATCAGCCGTGGAGGCCACGCCATCGGAGCCGAAGCCACCGGCGATCACGGAGATGAAGGAGCGGTTCATCGCCTTGCACATGATGTAAGAGAGGATCGCACCGGAGGAACCTACCAGAGCACCGGTGACGATCAGCAGGTCGTTGGAGAGCATGAAGCCCGCCGCCGCAGCCGCCCAACCGGAGTAGGAGTTGAGCATGGAGACCACGACCGGCATGTCTGCGCCACCGATGGAGGCAACCAGATGCCAGCCGAAGGCGAAGGCGATCAGGGTCATCACCAGCAGGGCGAAGGTAGAGCCGCCCGCGTTGACGAAGTAGACCATCAGCGCCAGCGAGGCGACCACGGCCAGCAGGTTCAGCTTGTGGCGGTGCGGCAGCATCAGCGGCTTGGAGGAGATGAGACCACGCAGTTTGCCGAAGGCAACCACGGAACCGGTGAAGGTCACGGCACCGATGAAGACGCCCAGGAAGATCTCGACCAGGTGGATGTTCAGCATGGCGCCGGTCAGGTGCTCGACCTGGGCAACGCTGTTGGCCTGCTCGAACGCCGCACGGGCGGCTGCCAGAGTGGCATCCAGGTTGGAACCGACGGAGACGACCACCTCAGCAGGTGCAGAAGGGTGCAGATCGATGAAGCTGTTGAAGCCCACCAGCACCGCTGCCATACCCACGAAGCTGTGCAGCACGGCCACCAGCTCGGGCATCTCGGTCATCTCGACCTTGAGCGCCAGACGCACGCCGATGGCACCGCCGATCACCATGGCCAGGATGATCCAGTGAACACCACTGGTCTCCGGGTTGAATACGGTGGCGAGCAGGGCGATAGCCATACCCGCGATACCGAACAGGTTGCCATGCTTGGCCGTTTCTTGCTTCGACAGTCCCGCGAGACTGAGGATGAAGAGCACGGCGGCAACGATATAGGATGCTGTTACCAGTCCTTGAGACACGTTAAACCCCCTTAATCCTTACGGAACATCTTCAGCATGCGCTGAGTGACGGTGAAGCCGCCGAAGATGTTGATACTGGCAATCAGCACGGCGATGAACGCCAGCGCGGTAACCAGAGTCGACCCTTGCCCGATCTGCAGCAGGGCACCGACCACGATAATGCCGGAGATGGCATTGGTGACCGACATCAGCGGCGTATGCAGGGCGTGCGAGACGTTCCACACCACGTAGTAACCGACCACACAGGCCAGGATGAATACGGTGAAGTGGGAGAGGAAGGCTGCCGGGGCAACGGAGGCGATCCAGCCGAAGGCGGCGATGCCGAGGGCACCGAACACGAACTTCTTGTTGGAGGGCTTGGCCTCTTCTTTCTTGGCGGCCGGTTTGGCGGCAGCAGGTTTCTGCGGGGCGGCAGAGACAGAGATAGCGGGCGGCGGGAAGGTCACTTCACCGGCCTGGATCACCGTCATGTTGCGCTGAACCACGTCTTCGAAGTCGATGGCAACGTTGCCGTCCTTCTCCTTGCACATCAGCTTCATCAGATTGACCAGGTTGGTACCGTAGAGCTGGGAGGATTGGGCAGGCAGACGACCCGGCAGATCGGTGTAACCGATCACCTTGACGCCGTTGGCAGTGACATGCAGTTCGCCCGGCACTGTGTATTCACAGTTACCGCCAGCCTGAGCGGCCATGTCCACGATGACGGAGCCCGGCTTCATGCTGTCGACCATCTCTTTGGTGATCAGCTTGGGAGCCGGCTTGCCCGGGATCAGGGCAGTGGTGATGATGATGTCCACCTCTTTGGCCTGCTGGGCGAACAGCTCCATCTCGGCCTTGATGAACTCATCGGACATGACTTTGGCGTAACCATCGCTGGATGCACCGTCTTCGCCACCGAAGTCCAGCTTGAGGAATTCCCCACCCATGGATTCGATCTGCTCGGCCACTTCCAGACGGGTATCGAAGGCACGCACGATGGCGCCGAGGGAACCGGCCGTACCGATGGCAGCCAGACCGGCCACACCGGCACCGATCACCAGTACCTTGGCAGGCGGCACTTTACCGGCTGCGGTGATTTGACCGGTGAAGAAGCGACCGAACTGGTGCGCAGCTTCAACCACTGCGCGATAGCCACCGATGTTGGCCATGGAGGAGAGGGCATCGAGGGACTGGGCACGGGAGATCCGCGGCACCATATCCATCGCCATCACATTGATGTTGCGCTCGGACAGCTTCTTGACCAGCTCAGGGTTCTGGGCAGGCCAGATGAAGCTCACCAGAGTGGCGCCATCTTTAATTTGTGCGATCTCGGCATCGGTCGGCGCATTGACCTTGAAGATAAGGTCGGCTTGCCAGACATTCGGCACCACGCTGGCACCGGCAGCCTCGAAGGCGGCATCATCGAAGCTGGCCGACAGGCCTGCGCCGGTCTCGATGGCGACCTCGAAGCCGAGCTTTTTCAGCTGCTCGACGGTAGCCGGGGTCGCTGCGACCCGGGTCTCACCGGCGAGACTCTCTCTCGGTATTCCAATCTGCATGACTATTCCCTGATGGTTAATAAACAATCGCTGCCCAGTGTCTCACTTCTGACGAAACAAGACATGACCAAAGTGCAGGTCCAGGGCTCTTTGTTATGAAAATCAGTAGGCTTTACCTCAACCTCCTGTCATGGTCAGGCCCCCGCTTTTCAGGCGCGAAGGTGATTAGTATCAAATTTTGGAGTTTTATTACAACCGCAGTCCCGACGGCACTCGTACAGAATTCAGCCCATCCCTGGCTACGATTAAAAAAAACAAACCAAATTAGAGGCTTATACCAGTAAAAACGGCTGAAAAAAGTGATCCAACCAGTCAAAAAAAATGTTTTACCGGCCCTCTATCTTAGCGTTTTTTGTTCTTACGAAATCCGCTTTCGTCTCACTTCTCGCAGCGAAACGCCGAAAAGTAACATTTTCCCAACAAAAGCGGGGCCGCTCAGCCGCCAGAAGGCGGGAGAGGACCCCGGCAATTCAATCGTTTCGCCCGTTTGGCACCGATTGGCGGCCCTTACCAGGCCGCTTCATAAATATGCTGGCTCTGCACCAGATCGATATCGCCGTGCTCGCCCAGGCGGGTCATGCCGTGCTCACCCAGCTTGCCGATCAGAGTGTCGATACCCAGATCTTTGAGACCGTAGTCGCGCAGGCGGGTCTTGACCCCCATCCGCTCGAAGAAGTCGCGGGTCGCGGCAATGGCATCGTCGATGCGCTCCGCTTCGCTGCCGCTGTTCAAGCCCCACACCCGCTCTGCGTATTGCAGCAGCTTGGCATGCTTCTGTTTGCGCTTGGCCTGCAACAGGGCGGGCAGCACCACCGCCAGAGTCTGGGCGTGGTCGAGGCCGTGCAGGGCAGTCAGCTCGTGACCCAGCATGTGGGTGGCCCAGTCCTGTGGTACCCCGGCACCGATCAGGCCGTTCAACGCCATGGTAGCGCTCCACATGATGTTGGCGCGTACCTCGTAGTTCTGCGGCTCGGCCAGCGCCTTGGGGCCCTCTTCGATCAAGGTCAGCAGCAAGCCTTCAGCGAAGCGATCCTGCACCTTGGCATTGACCGGATAGGTGAGGTACTGCTCCACGATGTGGACGAAAGCATCCACCACCCCGTTCGCCACCTGACGCTCGGGCAGGGTGTAGGTGAGCACCGGATCGAGCACGGCGAAGCGCGGCATCACGAACGGCGAGAAGAAGTGCACCTTGTCGCCACTGCTGCGACGGGTGATGACGGCCCCCATGTTCATTTCGGAACCGGTCGCCGGCAGGGTCAGCACTGAGCCGAGCGGGATGGCGGAACGCACTTCGCTGCCGACGGTCTCGAGAATGTGCCAGGGATCCTTGGCCGGATCGTAGTGCGCGGCAGCGGCGATAAACTTGGTGCCATCGAGCACGGAACCACCGCCAACGGCGAGCAGGAAGTCGACCCGCTCGGCACGGGCCAGCTCCACAGCCCCCATCAGGGTCTCGTAGGCCGGATTCGGCTCGATGCCGCCAAATTCAAACAGGGTCATGCCAGCCAGCTCGTTGCGGATCTGCTCCAGCAGGCCGCTGCGTACCACGCTGCCGCCGCCATAGGTGATCATGACGCGGGCATCGCTCGGGAGCTGCTCGCGCAACTGGGCGATCTGCCCTTGGCCGAACAGGATTTTGGTCGGGGTATGGAGAGTAAAGTTGTTCATCGACATTGCCTTCTTCTGATAGTGAGGGCGGCCTGGCCGCGAAATCGTGATTGCATTTTTCTCCAGAACCACCCTACCATCAAGACAACATCCTGCTTGATTCTTGCCTATTTCTACAAAGCAGCGAAAACCGGAACTGTCGAATCAAAGAGCCCCCATGCAAAACCGTTACAGCGACCTCGCAGCCAGATTGACCCGCCACGTCACCGCCCCCGGCATCACCCCATCACCGGTGAAACAGGTCAACCTCATCTATACCACCGAACACCATGGCCGCACCCCGGTGCTCTACCAACCGCGGATGATCGTAATCCTGCAGGGGCACAAGGTGGGTTATCTGGCGGATCAGGTGTTTCGCTACGACCCCAACCACTATCTGCTGATGACCCTGCCGCTGCCCTGCGAGTGCGAGTGCTTCGCCTCCCCCGAGCAGCCGCTGATCGGGTTTACCATCGAGATCGATCTGGTCACCCTGCAAGAGCTGTTGCTGGAGCTGGGCGATGCCTTGCCCGCCCCCGCGCCGCAAAAGAGCGGTGTCCACTCGGTCCCCCTGTCGGAAACCATGTTTTGCGCCGCCGAGCGACTGATCGAGCTGATGGATAACCCGTTGCACGCCAGGGTGCTGGGGCCGCAGACGGTGCGGGAGATGCTGTTCCACGCTCTCACCGAGGGGGGCGGCCCGGCGCTGCAGGCGCTCGCCAATCGCCACAACCATGTGGGCCAGATCGCCCGGGTGCTGCGTATGATAGAGTCCCGTTATGCCGACAACCTCACCATGGAGGAGCTGGCGCGGGAGGTGAACATGAGCGTCTCCGCCTTTCACCACCACTTCAAGGCGGTCACTGCCACCTCACCGTTGCAGTACATCAAGTCGTTTCGCCTCCACAAGGCGCGGATGATGATGCTGCACGATGGCATCAAGGCGGGCACCGCGGCGGCCAGAGTCGGTTACGAGAGCAACTCCCAGTTCAGTCGGGAGTACAAGCGCTTCTTCGGCAGCACGCCGACGGATCAGGCCTCCCGCTTCCGGGATGGCCAGCTGCGCATCATCGAGGGATAACAACAGAGGGATTACTTATGCGTTCACTGCTTTGCCTGTTCACCGCTTTGCTGCTGACGGCCTGTACCGGGATTGCCGACGGCATTCGCCCCGTTACCGGCTTCCAGCTCGACCGTTATCTTGGCACCTGGTACGAAATCGCCCGCCTCGACCACAGCTTCGAACGGGGGCTGGAGCAGGTGAGCGCCACCTACAGCCTGCGGGACGATGGCGGCGTCAAGGTGCTCAACCGCGGCAAGCAGAGCGATGGCAGCTGGCGCGAAGCCGAGGGCAAGGCCTACTTCGTCGGCAACCCGGACGAGGCGCGGCTCAAGGTGAGCTTCTTCGGCCCCTTCTACGGCGGCTACAACGTCATCGACCTCGACCCCGATTATCAGCTCTCGCTGGTGACCAGCTACAACCACGACTACCTCTGGATCCTCTCCCGCTCACCCAACCCGCCCAAGGCGAAGGTGGATGCGCTGGTCGCCAAGGCGAAGTCGCTGGGCTTTGCCACCGACCAGCTGATTTGGGTCAAGCAGACCCCCTGAGACAGCACCGGTGGCGATGCCATCGCCACCGGTTCTCTCCGCCTTTCCCTCTCGAGTTCCTCAACCCTGCTCCGCACAACCACCGCCATACCCAGCCATTCGCTGACGGTTGCCAGATAGACATTGCGCAACAATCCCCATCACCCATCACCCATCACCCATCACCCATCACCCATCACCCATCACCCATCACCCATCAATGGAAGAGAATAGCGATCATATTGTCAGCCCAATATTTATTGTCGCCAGGCTCCCCAAAATAATCTGAATGAATGATTAGGGGGCAACAAAATAGCCTGGACGGTGCAGGACTCACCATTTACCAACGAACGATAAACCGACAAAAAGCCCCAACAAGAAACCAATCGAATCCCTTTTTGGGGATTTTTTGTTGCCATCGCAGTAACCAGATGATAAACAGCTCGGCCACCCCAAAATGCATATAAATATTCACTTTAACGAGGTGATTAATTGGAATTTATTAAATTAAGCGGAATTCTTATTATTTTATTGGGATTTTATTTCAAACTCGACACTCTGGCCGTCGTACTGGTGGCCGCCGTCACCACGGCGCTGGTCTCCGGCCTATCCATGACCGATTGCCTCTCCCTGCTGGGTGAAGCCTTCGTCTCCAACCGCATGGTGACGCTGTTTCTGCTGACCCTGCCGATGATCGGCATCTGTGAACGCTACGGTCTGAAACAGCAGGCAGTCACCCTGATCGAGCGGATCAAGAAACTCACCCCGGGCAAGTTCATGACCCTCTATATGTTTATCCGCGAACTGGCCGGCCTCTTCTCGGTGCGGGTTCAGGGTCACACCCAGTTTATTCGTCCGCTGGTCAACCCTATGACTCAGGCTGCTGCTACCAAGGTGCACGGCAAATTAAGCGAAGAGGATGAGGAATATATCAAGGCGCGGGTTTCCGCCACCGAAAACTACGGCAACTTCTTTGCCCAGAATACCTTCGTCGCCTCAGCCGGGGTATTGCTGATCGTCGGTACATTTGAATCTCTTGGATATAGCGTCTCTGCCGTCGATATTGCCAAGGCATCCATGCCAATAGCCATTATTGCCCTGCTGATGGTGGCTATTTCCAATATGTGGTTTGACCGTCAGATGGCCAAGACATATACCGTGAGCAGCGACAAGGAGGGGCAACAATAATGGCGACCCTCATCCCCAACATGCTCGAATTCTTTTATGTGCTGATCGGCGTCATCCTGTTCAGCAGCGCCTGGCGCGTCCTGCGTGACCCCAGCCACCCGGCCAAGATCGGCACCGCCCTGTTCTGGACCATCCTGGGTGTGCTGTTCGCCTTCGGCAGCTATATCCCCAATGTCATCAATGGCGTGCTGATCCTCGCCATGGGGGCCATCACCCTGCTCAAGCAGGTGAAGATCGGCAAGCTGGAGCAGGCGAGCGAGGAGGAGTCCCAGCGCCACGCCAACCGCATCGGCAACCGGATCTTCCTCCCCTGCATCCTGCTGGCCGTGCTGGCGGTGGTGATCGCCCAGTTCACCCCCCTTGGCGGTCAGGTCGGTATCGGTCTGGCGGCGGTCATCGCCTTCGTCATCACGGTACTGCTGACCCGGGCCACCCCCTCCACCGTAGTGGGTGACTCCGACCGGATGATCCAGCAGGTCGGCATCACCGGCATTCTGCCGCAACTGCTGGCTGCGCTCGGGGTGATCTTCAACACATCCGGCGTCGGCGATGTCATCTCCCACGGGATCTCAACCGTAGTGCCGGTCGGCAGCCCCTTCGTCGGGGTGGTGGCCTACTGCCTCGGCATGATGGTCTTCACCATGATCATGGGCAACGCCTATGCCGCCTTCACCGTCATCACCGCCGGCATCGGCATCCCCTTCGTCATCGCCCAAGGCGGTGACCCGGTGTTAGCCGGTGCGCTGGCGATGACCGCCGGCTTCTGCGGCACCCTGATGACCCCCATGGCAGCCAACTTCAACGCCCTGCCCGCCGCCCTGCTGGAGATGAAGGATCTCAACAAGGTGATCAAGGTGCAGGTGCCGATGGCGCTGACGCTGGTGCTGATCCATATCGCCCTCATGTATTTCTGGGCATTCTGACCATTCGGGAGAAGATGATGAAAGTACTGATTACCGGTTTTGACCCCTTCGGCGGCGAGCCCATCAACCCGGCATGGGAGGCGGTCAAACGCCTGCCGGAAACCATTCTGGACGCCACAGTGATCAAGGCGCAGATCCCCACCGTCTTTGGCAAGTCAGCCACCCTGCTGGCAGAGCTGATGCGCCAGTACCAGCCCAACGTGGTGATCAACGTCGGTCAGGCGGGCGGCCGCTTCGCCATTACCCCGGAGCGGGTCGCCATCAACATCGACGATGCCCGCATCCCCGACAACGAGCAGCAGCAACCCATCGACGAAGTGATTCAGGCCGATGGTGCTCCGGCCTACTTCTCCCGTCTGCCCCTCAAGGGGATGGTGCAGCGCATCAAGGAGAACGGCATTCCGGCGGCGGTCTCCAACACCGCCGGCACCTTCGTCTGCAACCACATCATGTACCAGCTGCACTACCTGATTGAAAAAGAGTTCCCGGCGGTGCGCGGCGGATTTATCCACGTTCCCTACATCACCGAGCAGGTAGCGGACAAGGTGAACCAGCCCTGCCTCGCCATGAGCGACATTACCCGCGCTCTGGCGCTGGCCATCGAGGCGGTGGTGCTGCAGCAGGATGGCGATATCAAGGTCGTGGGTGGCGAGATCTCATGAGCCTTTGCCAGCCACGCCCGCTGTTCGTCTACGGCAGCCTGATGGACGGGCTGTTCAACTACCGCCGCTATCTGGCTCACCACGTGAGCCAAGCGCCGCGGCGCGCCCGGGTGCGCGGCGCCCTCTATCATCTGCAGCACAAGGGCTACCCCGCCCTGCTGCAGGGGGATGACTGGGTTTATGGTGAGCTGTTTGTGTTGGACGAATTCCCTGCCGCCATCGCGGCCCTCGACGAGATGGAGAACTTCCACGGTGAAGATGATCCCCAGAGCGAATATCTGCGCCAGCTCATCGAGGTGGAGATCTTCGACCCGGCGCAAGGGCGTTATGTCGGCCAGCGGCAGGCCTACCACTACCGCTACGTGGTGCAGCACGATCCCAAATGGCAGCAGGGCAAGCACTATCTGCCCGACGGCAACTGGCGTGCCTTCCATCTGGCGCAGCTGGAGAGCGTCGCCTGACTGTCAGCGACAATAAATAACAAAGGGCAGCCCGCGGGCTGCCCTTTTTCATGGAAGATGGCCTGAGGATCAGAGCCGGAAACGGCCGATCTCCTGCTCCAGCCGCTCGGTCAGCGCCTTCAGCTCGGCCGCCTGCGCCGCCTCCTGATTGGCCTGCTCGGCCAGCTCTTGCGAAACGTGGCGGATATTCTCGGTATTGCGGCTGATCTCGCTGGTCACCGAGGTCTGCTCTTCGGCCGCCGCCGCAATCTGGGTCGCCATGTCGCTGATAGAGCCGATCGCCTCGTTGATCCGGGCAAGGCTCTGGTTGGCCGCTTCGGCATCCTCGACGCTGGTACCCGCCAGCTGACGGCTGGTCTCCATGCCGCCCACGGCGCGACGGGTAGTCTGCTGCAGGGTCTCGATCATCTGCTGGATCTCGTCGGTGGAGTCGTGGGTACGGCGCGACAGCACCCTCACCTCGTCCGCAACTACCGCGAAACCGCGGCCCTGCTCACCGGCCCGGGCCGCCTCGATGGCGGCGTTGAGCGCCAGCAGGTTGGTCTGCTCGGCGATGCCGCTGATGGTCGCCAGAATGCCGCTGATCTTCTGGGCATGGCTGTCCAGCTCATTGATGATCTGGCTGGCATCGGCCACTTCGTCCGCCAGACCGGTAATGCTGCGCTGACTCTGGCCAACCTGGGATTGGCCGGCGACCGCCAGTGCAACCGCATCGGTGGCGGTAGTGGCGGCAAACTCGGCGTTACCGGCGATCTCCTGGGTGGCGGAGGCCATTTCGGTCACCGCGGTCGCCACCATCACGATCTCGTCCTGCTGCTGGCGCACCCGCTGACTGCGGGCCTGCGCCCCGGCCGCCTGGGCACGGGACTGGGCCGCCAGCTCGACGGTAACATCCCGCAACCGGCTGACGATACCGTGCAGCCGCGCCACGAACTGGTTGAAGTTCTGGGCCAGCTGACCCACCTCATCCTTGCTGTGAGTGTTGATGTGAACGGTGAGATCCCCCTCGCCGTGGGCAATGTCGTGCAGGGCGTGCGCGACCCGACCGAGATCGGCGAACAGGTATTTGAAGGTGGCGGTGAGCAGAGCGCTGAATACCAGCATCAGCACCAGAGTCAGCCCCACCAGCTCCCACAGCAGGCTGCTGAGCGGCGCCTCCAGCACATCGCGATACATCACCATGGCCAGCAGCCAGTCGGTGCCCGGCACCGGTTGTACCGCCAGCAGCACATCCCGCCCGTCGAGGATGGCGGCGTGCAGCTCGCTGTTTTCACGTCCCCACTGCTGGAAGGTGGCGGCAGAGAGTCCCGGCGCCAGCTCGGCGATGGGCTTGAGTGCCAGATCCTTCTGCGGATGGCCGACGATGAGGCCACTGCTGTCGAGCAGCATGGCGTAGCCCTCACCCTGCACCTTCATCGCCAGCACTTCGTCGATAAGCTTATCGAGCGCCAGGTTGGCGCCCACGGCACCGACCAGCTCGCCCTGATGGCGCACCGGCTCGGAGAGGGTGACCACCAGCTTCTGCATGGTGACGCTGACATAGGGGGCTGTGACGATGAGCTGCCCCGCCTTCACCGCATCCTGATACCAGGGGCGCTCGCGTGGGTCATAGTTGCCGGTGTTGAGGGAGGGATCCTGCCGGGTCATCACCCCCTGCGCGGAGCCAAAATAGGTGAGCCCGAACCCACCGGAGGTGTAGGCCTGCTTCAGGTGCGGCACCAGCTCGGCTTGGGGGTTATCGCTGATCAGGTTGACCAGCGCATGGACGGTGTTCTTGCGATCCGTCATCCAGTCGCCGATGGCGACCGAGTAGGCGTGGCCATAGTTGACCGCCTCGCTCTGGATGGCGCTCATGGTGCGGGATTTTAGGGTGTGAAAGGCAACGATGCCGAGCAGTGATGCCATCAGCAGCACTACGCCAAGACTGGTGGCCAGCAGCTTGCCGCGCAGAGAGAGGGTCATGACGACGAATCCTTGTTGTTGTGTCAGGCAGGGAAAACCCTGATGTATCAAAGGCTATCGGCCGCAATATGAACAGACTTTAGTGAATCTGTATATTTTCCCATCTATCAACAACAGAACGCGCTATTCGTGTGAAGCAGATCGCTATTCCATGCTATTGACTCTTGTAACAACAAAGCAGCAGGCCGCCCTAAGGCGGCCTGTCACTTACTCCTGATATGCACCGGCGGAGTAGGTCAGCTCATAGCTGTGGCTGTAGATCTCGACGATATTGCCGAAGGGATCTTCCATGTAGACCATGCGGTAGGGTTTCTCGCCCGGGTAGTACTCGCGCACCGGCATCCGCTGCTTGCCGCCCGCCGCGACGATGCGCGCCGCCAGCCCCTCGACATCCGGATCCTGCACGCTGAAGTGGAACACTCCGGTCTTCCAGAATTCGAAGTTGTTTTCGCGCTGCTCGCTGTTGGGGAACTCGAACAGCTCGATGCCGATCTTGTCGCCGGTAGAGAGGTGGGCAATGCGGAAAGAACCCCAGCCCGGGCCGAACACGTCATTGCACATCACGCCGATGGCGGAGTCATCCTCGGTGATGGTGGTCGCCGGCATGATGAGATACCAGCCCATCACCTTGGTATAGAACTCGACCGCTTTGTCGAGGTCAGTCACCGTGATACCGATGTGGGAGAAGTTGCGTGGATAAGTCATACGTCACCTTGAAATTGTGTGTGGGAAACAGGTGACATGATAGGAAGGGGCGACATAATGAAAAATAAGGTCAAACTAATGGAAGGCATAAATTAAATTTATGGTTAATCCACTCTGGCTCCACACTCTGGTGGTGGTGCATGAAACCGGCAGTTTTACCCGCGCCGCCGAGCGGCTGGATCTCACCCAGGCCGCCGTCAGTCAGCATATCTCGCGTCTCGAGGCCGAATTTGGCTCCCTGCTGCTGCGCAAGCCTCGTCAGCTGGAGCTCACTCCGCGCGGGCTGGTGCTGCTCGACTTCGCCCGCCAGCAGGCGCAGGCAGCCGAACAGCTGCGAGCGCGCCTCTCTGACGACGACCCTCACCACGGCGCCATCACCCTGTCCACCCCCGGCAGCATCGGCCTGCTGCTCTATCCCCTGCTGCTCGACCAGCAACAGGAGCACCCCGGACTCACCATCCAGCACCGCTTTGCCCCCACCCCCGACATAGTGCAGGCGGTACTGGCGGGGCGCAGCGATCTGGGACTGGTGGATCAACCGCCGGAGCACCCCAGCATCGCCACCGAGCCCTTCGCCCGCGAACCCCTCTGTCTGGTGGTACCCAACGACGGCGAGGAGCAGAGCTGGCAGCACCTCTGTCAGCTTGGCTTTATCGACCACCCGGATGGCCGCAGCATGGCACAACGCCTGTTGGGACGACGCTACCCCGGCCAGCGCGTTGACGAGATCCCCCTGCGCGGCTTTACCAACCAGATCGGCCTGATCCTGGAGCCGGTCGCCCGCGGCCTTGGCTTTACCGTACTGCCCCGCTTCGCCGTCACCGCCTTTGCCCAGCAGGAGAAGATCCGGGTGATCCAGAGCAGCATTGAAGTGATCGACACGCTCTGGCTGATCTACCGCGCCGAGTGGCCGCTCCCCGCCCGCCACCAGCGGCTGGTCACCGTGCTGAAACAGCGGGTTGCTGCACACTGAACGCTCTTGCGGCAGACATCGAGATCAATGTGGCCACAGTCACCGGACGGCTAACTGCAAGAAGGAGAAGAGGAAGGAAAGATGGATAAATTGGCGAACGCCGGAAATGCGAAAGGCCAGCTCAATGAGCTGGCCTTTCTGAAAATGGCAGGGGCGGCAGGACTCGAACCCGCAACCATCGGTTTTGGAGACCGCTGTTCTACCAATTGGAACTACGCCCCTGCAACAAACGAGGCGTAGTATACAAAGTGGAGATCAAAGGTAAAGGCTTTTTTTACGCTTTCGATGCGATTGCACAAATCCCGAACAAGTCGCGGTTGTTTGTGCAGCGAAGCGGGATAACTTGCTGTATTTGCAGCCCTGCCGGGGTAGGAATGGGACATAAATGGGGGTAGGGTGAAATCAGGTACCGGGAGGCCACTTATGCTCAATTACCGACTGCTCCAACAACTGGCGCCCCTCAACTTCAGGGATGAACGCAAAACAGAGCCCCTGCCCGCCTATCTTGAACGGGTCGCGCCGCTGGTGCCCTTTATTCCTGAAAATGTGCTCTCCCAGTGGATTTACCGCCATTGGCGCGGTTTTGAGTCCAACTGGAGCTTTATCGATCTCGCCAGCCATCAATTCACCTGTGAAAGCTGGCCCACCGCGCAACTGGTAGAGCAGGTGGACTCCCGCCATATGGAGGTGATCGAGCGCTGGGGGGAGATGCTGCGCAGCAACCGCTATGTCCGCCGCTCCTGGCTCGGCGAGAAGATGCTGAGCGAAGGCACCTGGCCCGAACCGGTCATCGTACTGGCGCCGGAGGAGGGAGCCAGCTACCCGAACGGGCAACTGCTGCCGCAACCCTACTGCCTGCTGGAAGGACACCACAGACTCGGTTATTTGCGCGCCATGGCCCGCGATGGGGAATCGCTGCAAGAGACGCACAAGGTGTGGATTTGTCGTCACATTCCCACCACTTAAACGTTTTTCATGCTGAAATTGGCATCGGAAATAAAATTTTGACAATTAAAAAAGCGGCCCTATAATCTGTCCGGTTTTGAAAAAGGTCGGGACGAAACGATGCAGTTTTTGATTCAGAAAACAGCCTTGCAGACGGGTGGTGCGCACCAGAGCGGCCCCGTTGTTTCCGGTTCCCACCCCAACGATCCCCAGTTATTTTTAAAAAAAGCCCCTGTTTCAGGGGCTTTTTTTTGTGCCCGAAAAACCTCCAATGATGTCAAAGGGAATGCAGACGATGACCAATCCACTCTATAAGAAACATGTCATCTCCATTTCGGACCTGACCCGGTCAGAAATGGAACTGGTAGTCTCAACCGCACAACGGTTGAAGGCTGAACCTGACACCAGCCTGTTGAAAGACAAGCTGGTTGCCAGCTGCTTCTTCGAAGCCTCCACCCGCACCCGCCTCTCGTTCGAGACCGCGGTACAGCGCCTTGGCGGCAACATCATCGGCTTCGCCGACGGTGGCAACACCAGCGCCAAGAAGGGCGAGACGCTGGCTGACTCCATCAAGATCATCGGCTCCTACTCGGATGCGGTGGTGATGCGCCACCCGAAAGAGGGCGCGGCCCGTCTGGCCTCCGAGTTCTCCCGCGTGCCGGTCATCAACGGCGGCGACGGCTCCAACCAGCATCCGAGCCAGACCCTGCTCGACCTGTTCACCATCCATGAGACCCAGGGTCGTCTGGACAACCTCAACGTCGCCTTCGTCGGTGACCTGAAATATGGCCGTACCGTGCACTCGCTGGCCCAGGCCCTCAGCCTGTTCAACTGCCGCTTCTTCTTCATCTCCCCGGAAGCGCTGGCGATGCCTGACTACATCTGCGAAGAGCTGGAAGAGAAGGGTATCCAGTTCAGCGTCCACCAGACCATGGAAGAGGTGATGCCGGAGCTGGACATCCTCTACATGACCCGCGTCCAGAAAGAGCGCTTCGACGAGACCGAATACAAGCACATGGCCGCCAAGTTCATTCTGGAGCTGGCGACCCTGGAAGGGGCCAAGCCCACCATGAAGATCCTGCATCCCCTGCCCCGCGTCGACGAGATCGATGTGGCGGTCGACAAGACTCCCCACGCTTGCTACTTCCAGCAGGCGGAGAACGGGGTCTATGCACGCCAGGCGCTGCTGGCACTGGTACTGAACGAAACTGTCTGAGCTTAGGGGAATATCATGTCTGACAAGAACCAACTGCAAGTCGAAGCCATCCGTCACGGCTCCGTCATCGATCACATCCCCGCTGGCCAGGGCATCAAGATCCTCAAGCTGTTCCAGCTGGTTGAAACCCAGGAGCGGATCACCGTCGGCTTCAACCTGAAATCCGGCGCGCTGGGCAAGAAGGATCTCATCAAGATTGAGAACACCCGCCTGACCGAGCAACAGGCCAACCAGCTGGCTCTGTTCGCCCCGAAAGCGACCGTCAACATCATCGAAGACTTCAATGTGGTGAAGAAGCACCAGCTGGAGCTGCCGGAGTTCATCGCCGGCGTGTTCCACTGCCCCAACTCCAACTGCATCTCCCACAACGAGCCGGTAGACAGCTACTTCCGGGTGCGCGAAGTGAAAGGCGTGGTACGGATGAAGTGCAAATATTGCGAGAAGTCCTTCACTCAGGACATCGTCAGCGAGCGTTACTGATATCTGATTGGGCCCCACGGGGCCCATTTTTGAACCCTGTCACATCACCGAATTTCCAGTCAGCTATAATTTGCCATCGCAAGATGGTAATGCCCGCTCATTCCCTGCATATAGGTTGATTATCAGTGTTTTTACCTGATAACTGACTGCTATGGCAGATATCGCGCGTTTACCTCCGGTCATCATCAAAGGAATTCGCCGTGGTCAAAACCCTCAGTCGTCCCGTTGCCCAAGAGCCCGATCTGGCCCAGCTGGATGCCTGTCGCCAGATCATCGGTCAGCACTGCTACAGCACCCAGGAAGAGATCCGCCGCGAGCTGTCGGAGCGCGGCTTTGCCGACATCAGCCAGTCCACCATCTCCCGCCTGCTGCGCCGCCTCGGCGTTGCCAAGGCCCAGAATGCCAACGGCAAGAAGGTCTACACCCTGGTCGACGAGCAGCTGGAACCTGCCGGCAGTACCCGCTCGATCCACGACATGGTGCGCGAAGTGGTGCACAACCAGCAGATGGTGCTGATCCACACCACTCCGGGGGCCGCCACCGTGGTGGCTCGCCTGCTGGATCGCAACGCCAATCCCGAGATCATGGGCGCCGTCGCAGGCAATGACGTGGTGCTGGTCGCGCCGCGCCATATCAGCCGTACCCGTCAGGCCCATGCCGCCGTGGTGCGCACGCTGGCGCAGGCCCGCTAAGCCATTTCCCCTAAATATATCGAGGCGACCCGCGGGTCGCCTTTTTGTTGCCTGCTACTTTGTGTCCATCACTTCTTGCGCCCATAAAAAACGGGAGCCCGCAGGCTCCCGTTTCATCTTGCTTGTCACTCTCAGGAGAGCACGGCCCCCAGGCTCAGGCAGACCACGATCAGCACGGTCAGGATACCGAGCAGCGGAGCCACCCACTTCAGCCAGCGCACATAAGGCACCTTGGCGATGGCCAGGCCGCCCATGACCACGGCTGAGGTCGGGGTCACCAGATTCACCAGACCGGAGGCTGACTGGTAAGCAGTCACCACCAGATCGCGGCCCACGTTGGCGAAGTCGGCCAGCGGCGCCATGATCGGCATGGTCAGTACGGCCAGACCGGAGGAGGACGGCACCAGGAAGGAGAGCACCACTTCCAGCACGAACATCACGTTGATAAAGACGATGGTGGAGAGGCCGGTCACGATCCCTTCTGCACTGTGCAAAATGGTGTGAGTGATCATGCCGTTATCCATCACCACCACGATACCGCGGGCGATACCGATGATCAGCGCCACCCCCAGCAGGTCACGGGCACCGTCGATAAAGTTGGAGGTCAGCTCCTCCTCGCTCATGCGGGAGATAAGACCAACGATGATGGCGGCAGCCAGGAACACGCCGGAGATCTGCGCCATCCACCAGCCCAACACGGCCACACCGTAGATCATCACGGCAAAGGCGGCGACGAAGATACCCAGCACGATTTTACGGGTCAGGGTGAACTCCAGCATCTGGTCGCTCTTGTTGCCAAGGAAGTGGGCACGGTTCTCTTCCCACTTGTCAGCCACCAGCGATTTGCTCGGATCGCTGCGCACCATCTTGGCGTAACGCATGACGTAGGCAACGCAGAGCAGCCAGCCGGCGACCAGCATGGCGACGCGCAGCCAGATACCGTCGGTGAAGGAGATACCGGCCGCGTTGGCCGCAATCACGGTCGCAAACGGGTTGATGGTGGAACCCAGAGTACCGATACCGGCCCCCAGCAGCACGGTTGCTGCAGCCACCACAGGGTCGAAGCGGGCGGCCATCATCACCGGCACCAGCAGGGTGTAGAACGGCAGCGACTCTTCGGCCATGCCGTAGATGGTGCCGCCTGCGGCGAACAGCGCCATCAGGATCGGGATCATCCACTCTTCCCGGCCGCGCAGACGATCGGTGACGCGCTCGATACCGGCATCGATGGCACCTGTCTTGGTCACAATGCCAAGAAAACCACCGATGATCAGGATAAAGAGGGAGACGTCGATGGCGCCTGCCTCATAGGTGTCGTGGTTATAGAGGCCATCGATAGGTGCCAGCAGCACATCGACGATCCCCTGGGGATTCCCCTCCACCAGTTTGTAGGTACCCGCCACCGGCACTTCTTTGCCGAGGGCTTCGTTCATGGTCATCTCATATTTGCCGGCCGGCACTATCCAGCTCAGGGCGGCCACCAGGGCGATCAGCACAAACAGTATCGTGTAGGCTGACGGGAACTTGAATTTGGTCATGGTCCAGCTTCCTTCTGTGGGTGTGGTATCCATGCAGGCTGCGGGTTGTAGGGTTAGAGGTATTATGCCGCTGTCACATGGTCGAAAAGCCGGGGGTCGCCCCCCGGCACCACTACTGCGACCTTAGTCGCCCAGCGTAGCAACCATCACTGCCTTGATGGTGTGCATCCGGTTTTCGGCCTCGTCGAACACGATGCTGTGCTCGGATTCGAACACGTCCTCGGTTACTTCCAGGCCTTTCATGCCATATTTGTCAGCCACTTCCTTGCCCATGGTGGTCTCGTCGTTGTGGAACGCCGGCAGGCAGTGCATGAACTTCACATCCGGGTTTTTGGTGGCGTTGATGACATCCATGTTGACCTGATACGGGGTCATCAGTTTGACGCGCTGATCCCAGGCTTCTTTCGCTTCACCCATGGATACCCAGACGTCGGTGTAGAGGAAGTCCGCACCCAGCACGCCCTCTTTCACATCTTCGGTCAGGGTGATGCGTGCGCCGGTCTCTTCGGCGATCAGGCGGCACTTGGCAACCAGCTCCTCTTCCGGCCAGAAAGCTTTCGGCGCGACCAGACGGATGTCCATGCCCATTTTGGCGGCGCCGACCATCAGGGAGTTACCCATGTTGTTGCGGGCATCACCCAGGTAGGCGAACTTGATTTGATCCAGACGCTTGCCCTTGCCGTGCTCCAGCATGGTCATGAAGTCGGCCAGGATCTGGGTCGGGTGGAATTCGTTGGTCAGGCCGTTCCAGACTGGGACACCGGCGTAGGCGCCCAGCTCTTCCACGATCTCCTGACCGTAGCCGCGGTATTCGATACCGTCATACATACGACCCAGTACACGGGCGGTGTCCTTCATGGACTCCTTGTGACCAATTTGGGAACCGCTCGGGCCAAGGTAGGAGACTTGCGCGCCCTGGTCGAAGGCCGCCACTTCAAATGCACAACGGGTACGGGTGGAGGTCTTCTCGAAAATCAGGGCGATGTTCTTGCCGACCAGATGCTTGCGCTCGTAGCCACCGTATTTGGCTTTCTTCAGGTCGATGGCCAGGTCGATCATGTATTGGATTTCGCGCGGGGTGAAGTCCAGCAGTTTCAGGAAGTTACGGTTACGCAGATTAAAAGCCATGATGAGTTCTCTCTATATATGTTTCAGACCAGTTCGGGCAGTAGTGTTGACTACGCATTCTCAGTACAGCTGTCGGTAATTACGCATGTACGGTGCGGGTGGCGACGATATTGGTGCCGGCTTCACCCTTGAGGATGGCGAGGCCATCTTCCAGCGAGCCGATGCCAACCATGCCGCCGGTCGCTTTGACAAATTCACAGGAGGCTTCGACTTTCGGTCCCATGGAACCTGCGTCGAACTTGACCCCGGCCAGCTCGTCCGGGCTGGTGATCCGCAGCGGACGCTGGGTCGGTTTGCCCCAATCCAGATAGACGGCATCGGCATCGGTCAGGATCAGCAGGGCGTCGGCCTTGATCTGCTTGGCCAGATAGGCGGCAGACATGTCTTTGTCGATCACCGCTTCGATACCGGTCAGGCTCTGGCCATCCCAGGTCACCGGGATACCGCCACCACCGGTACAGATGATGAGGTGGCCCTGGGCAATCAGGGTTTCAATGGCGTCGCCTTCAACGATGCGCTGGGGCAGCGGGGATGGCACTACGCGGCGGAAGAACTTGCCGTCAGCCTTGACCACCCAGTGCTTCTCTTCTGCCAGAGTGCGGGCTTCAGCCTCTTCGTAGACGGGGCCGATAAATTTGGTCGGGTTGGCAAATGCCGGATCCTTGGGATCGACCTGCACCTGAGTCAGCAGCGCGGTGACGTTGCGGCTCGGCATCAGGTTTTTCAGCTCCTGGATCAGCATGTAGCCGATCATGCCTTGGGACTCGGCACCCAGCACATCCAGCGGATAGGGGGATACCTTGGTGTAGGCGCTGTTTTGCAGGGCCAGCAGGCCGACTTGCGGGCCGTTGCCATGCACCAGCACCACGTTGTACTCCTGAGCGATCAGTGCGATGGTCTTGGCGGCAGTTGCAATATTCTTGCGCTGGATATCCGCTTCCAGTGGCTCACCACGACGGAGCAGAGCATTGCCACCCAGAGCGACGACGACAGTTGGTTTTTTCATAGTGGTTAATCTCGAGTTTGGTTCTGTGTGGCGCCAGCCTCTGCCGGCGCCACGCCGTCTCATCAGATGCTGTCGCGTTCCATCGGGCAGCTCATGCAGCGGGCGCCGCCGCGGCCACGGCCCAGTTCATCACCCGGGATGGAGAGAACTGTGATACCGGCCTTGTCATACTTCTCATTGGTGTAGGTATTGCGCTCGTAGCCCACCACCACGCCGGGACGCACGGTCAGCACGTTATTGGCGTCGTTCCACTGCTCGCGTTCGGCTTCGAAGCTGTCACCGCCAGTGGTGATGATCTTCAGCTGATCCACGCCCAGTGCTTTCTCGATAGCAGTGACGAAGTAACCCTCTTCCTTGATGTTCATGCCGGTGGCGCCGCCCGGAGTCAGGCTCCAGCACTGCACATCCTTGCGGATCACTTCCGGATAGACGGAGAAGGTGTCGATATCCATATGGGTCATGACGGTATCCAGGTGCATGCAGCTGCGGTGTTTCGGCAGTTCCATGGCGATGACCTGTTTGGCCTGACCATGTTTGAACAGGCTGCGAGCCAGATGCTCGACACCTTGCGGGGTGGTGCGCTCGGACATGCCGATCAGCACGGCGCCGCGGCCGATAACCAGTACGTCGCCACCCTCGATGGTGGAGTTGTCGTAGTCACGATCCTCGTCACCGAAGTACTTGATGAAGTCCTGACCGGCAAACATCGGGTGCCAGCGATAGATAGCCTTCACGTGGTTGGTCTCGCGGCGACGGGCTGGCTTGGCCATGGGGTTGATGGAGACGCCGCCATAAACCCAGCAGGAGGTATCACGGGTAAAGAGGTGGTTGGGCAGCGGCTCAATGATGAAATCGGTCGGTGCGTGCATGCCTACTACCATGTTGACGCCGCTGTAGGGCATCTCGGAGTAAGTCAGACCGCCAGAGAGAATGCGGGCCAGTTCGCGGTGCGGCATGTCAGCCAGGAAGCAGCGCACATCGTTGGCAAAAGAAGAGCCGAGGCGATAGTCGGAGACCTGATGTTGCAGCAGCCAGGTTTTGGCTTCCGGCACATCCAGGGTTTCGGCCAGCAGATTGGTCAGCAGGAAAACTTCGACATTCTGATCGCGCAGTACCTGAGCGAATTTGTCGTGCTCCTGACCGGCACGTTCAACAGACAGGACGTCATCGAACAGCAGATCCTGGCAGTTGGAAGGAGTCAGACGCTTCAGACTGAGGTTGGGGCGGTGCAACATGACACGGCGCAATTGGCCAACTTCAGAACCTACATAAAATTTGCTCATGATTATATTCCGTCTAGCAGTGGTCCCTGCGAGTGATTGAATAGATTCCTTCTATTCATGCTCGTGGCTAAGGCGGGATATTCTTTATGTAGGGTAATCGGCTTGTGTTCTATCCTGCCCTTGCCTTTCGAAGCCGAGGTTAGACCTGCCAATCGCAATAAACTTAGACATTGATCACATTCACTTGGAACTGAATATATTCACCTTTCAATCTATGACTCCAGTAGCAATTTACGCATTTTCCTCCAAGCAAACCCTGAATCTTCATGCAAAACCACCCTGATATATTTCAGGTTGATTCAACTTTTATTCATGCCGACTCACTGGGAAGATTAAAATGAAAAACAAAAAACCATTTAAAAGCAATAAGATGGGTGAAAACTAAAATAATATCTGAATATTACTACCTGTGTATTGAATACATCGGCGTGACGAGAGGAACATAGGGGAAATAAATACTCATATCGCCCAGATTTACTGCATAAATCTTTTCTTGTCCCAGATCATGGCATTGACGCCAACCCCATCAGGCTGAGCCTCATAAGTCATCACCTCTTTGTGCAGTTCAACTTAATATGCACAAAGTCCGCATCGAGGTGGGTAACCATTCTCGTCGGTCATCACAACGCCTTTTGATACTTTTTTCATTAATTGAATTTATTCACTTCACCTTGCGCTGGCGCCAACCTCGACTTAACTCAGAAAGTGATCCGGATCACACACATATGGCACTACCAAGGAGTTGTTATGAAGATGAAACCCATGCTGTTGCTCGCGACGTTGCTGCTCTCTGCGCTCCCTACATTCAGTCAGGCTGAAGGAGCCCCTGCCATGCCCATGGTGGTCTGCCATGTCGACAAGGCCCCCCAGATGCTGGTGCCCGACTATGTCTGCCGCTGGCATGGAGGCAGTGTTCACTATTAACCTGCAGAACGAGAGGAGCATCACTCCTCTCGCCTTGTGATGAGCCAACCCCCTCCTATACTGAAATCAGCGGTTTTCTCGTGGATAGGGGAACGTCATGATCTTGTTGGTCGGTGGGGAGAAGGGTGGCAGTGGCAAGAGCTGCCTGGCGCAAAATCTGGCGGTCTACCTCAGATCCCAATTTCAGGGAGAGGTGTTACTGGTCGACTGCGACCCGCAACGCACTACCTCGGACTGGATTCAGGAACGCAATGACAACCCGGATCTGCCGCAAATCAACTGCGTTCAGCTCTATGGCAATATTCGTAACGATCTGCTCAGCCTGAAAAATCGCTATGACTACGTTATCGTCGATTGCGGCGGGCAAGACAACCGGGCGCTGCGCTCTACCATGGCGGTCGCCACCCACGCACTGATCCCCTTGCGACCCAAGCGGCGCGACCTCAAGACCCTGCCCCATATGGAAGATCTCATCACCACCTGCAAGATGGTCAATCCGACCCTCAATGCAGCCGTTGTGTTGACCCAATGTCCATCTTTACCCAATCAGGTAAAGCGGATTCTAGAGGCCAAAGAGGTATGTGCCTCGTTCGGAGTCGATGTACTGAATTCCATCACCTATGGCCGCAACGTCTACGACGACAGTGAGGAAAAGGGATTATCGGTAATGGAGATCGAGCCGGATGGCAAATCTGCCGAAGAGATCCGGGCCATCGCCAAAGAGTTCTTGCAAGTGGGGGTGTGAGATGGGTCTGGCCGATCTTAAGAAAAAGCACCAGTTGCATCACCAGAAAAAGTTCACTGTTGACGAGTTTATCGAAGATGCGGAGTTCTACGCCAAGGGTAAACCCAAGGTGGTCAGCCTTGAGTTGACTCTGCATAGGGATGAAGCCTTGTCGGCACTGGCCTTTATCGAGAGTGGTGAGCATCTGAAGCCCAGCTACAAAAAAGCCACCTTCTCCATGAGTACAGTGGCCATCGATGAGCTGGGTAATCTGACCCAACAAGACGGCATGAACAAGTCCCTGCTACTGCGTCTCTTTACCCACTACTTCTCTTCGCTCACCCCTGAAGAGCGCCAGACCATCTATGAGCGCCTCAACCAGCACCTATAAATACCCCATTAACTGCTCTTTTCCTGCCATCACACCCACATTGGATGATCACCATCAGAGCACAGAATCTGTTTCCAAAGTAACCAAAATTCCGTGTAAGAGATCCGCCATTCCACATGTAAGCCAAAAGCCTAAAAGATCCTCGAGATAATCGGAAGATAGGATCTTAAAACATGAAGGCGAATAACTTAACTCCATGTTTATAAATGA
This sequence comes from Aeromonas sp. 600774, assembly GCF_049175075.1. NCBI lineage: Bacteria > Pseudomonadati > Pseudomonadota > Gammaproteobacteria > Aeromonadales > Aeromonadaceae > Aeromonas > Aeromonas sp. 600774. Next base: position 86,657 of record NZ_JAAKUJ010000012.1, on the reverse strand, counting down.
ATAAATAGAAACACACCGTTTTCGAAAGCGTTAATAACAAAAACGTTTTCCAATCTGGCGTTGTAGCCCGTTAGAAAATCCTTATAGTTACTCATGCACGGACGCAATGAAGTCGGTCAGGAAGACTGGCTGCCAGGGTTGGGCAAATGGACTCACCACAGGATGTGGTAAAGGACACCTCCCAGGACGGAGAAAGTGCGACGGGACAGGATGACTCGTCAGGCCAAGATGGCTAAAGGACACCCCAAAGGATTGGGAAGGGGAAACCTAAAGGAAGAGGTAAACAGTCAGGGATTGCAGGGAGCAACTTCGTTCAAGGATCTGAGCGATACGACTACCGGGGGCGACGAAAGTCGCCCCCATCTTTTTATCTGAGTTTCACATCCCCATCGCTTACCTCAGCCCAGCGCCTTCTTGCCAGAACCTTCTCGGCCCGCTGTTTAAGCACCAGTCGATATGAAAAGGGCACCACGATGGCGCCCTTCTCTATTTTTTGATCAGCAAACAAGCTTAAATCACGCGAGAGAACTGCTGCTGGCGTGCCTTGTTGCGCAGATAGACATCGAAACACATGCAAATATTACGGATCAGCAGCTGTCCTGTGGAGGATACCTCCAGACCATCCTCCGTCATGCGCACCAGTCCATCGTTGATGAAGGTCTGCAGCAGTTTGAGATCGTCAGCAAAATACTCTCTGAAATTGAGCCCGTGCGCCTGCTCGACCGAAGCAAAATTCAAACGAAAATCGCAGATAAGCCGCTTGATCACCTCACGGCGGATCAGGTCATCCTGATTGAGCGAGCAGCCTTTCCACTGGGCATGACCCAGCTCTGAAACCTGTGCGTAGTAGGCCTTGAGCTCTTTCTGATTCTGGGAGTAGGCATCACCGATCATGCTGATGGAGGAGACCCCCAATCCCAGCAGATCGCAATCACCTTGAGTGGTATAGCCCTGGAAGTTGCGGTGCAGCTTGCCCTCGCGCTGCGCCACCGCCAGCTCGTCATCGGGTTTGGCAAAATGATCCATCCCGATAAACTGGTAACCCTGATCGGTGAGGAAGGCGATGGTGTCCTGCAGCATGGCCAGCTTCTCCTGCGGAGCAGGCATGTCGTCTTCTTTCAGCTTGCGCTGGGCGGCAAAGCGGCTCGGCAAGTGGGCATAGTTGAAGATGGAAAGGCGCGCCGGATCCGTCTTGAGCACCTCTTCCAGCGTATGGTGGAAACTGGCACGATCTTGATGTGGCAGGCCATAGATAAGGTCGAGGTTAGTCGAGCGGAAGCCAAGCTCACGGGCCCGTTCCAACATGGCTTTAATAAAGTCGTTGTCTTGCTCACGGTTGACCGCGACCTGCACATCCTTGTTGAAATCTTGCACACCAAGGCTGATGCGGTTGAAGCCGACTTCTCTCAGCACATCCAGCATGGTAATGGCAATCTCACGCGGATCGACCTCGATGCTAAACTCTCCCTCTTCGGCGAAATGGAAGTGCTCACGCAGCATGGCCATCAGTCGGCGTGTTTGCGCTGCATCCAGATAGGTGGGCGTACCACCACCCCAATGCAGTTGGGTGACAAGCCGCTGCTTGAAGAGCGGAGCCTGCGCCTGGATCTCCTGTTCCAGATAGTCGACGTACTCGTCAGCCTTGTGCTGATGGCGGGTAATGACCTTGTTGCAGCCGCAGTAGTAGCAGAGCTTATGGCAGAAAGGGATATGCACGTAGAGCGACAGGTTGCGCTCGGGATACTGACCAGCTGCACGGACAAAGTCCGCATAGCCGAAGCTCTCGTTAAACTCCAGCGCGGTGGGATACGAGGTGTATCGCGGACCACTGTAGTTATATTTTTCGATCAGAGCCTGATCCCACACAATCTGTTCTGCTTGCACGTTCGCTTCCTCTCTATTGTTATTGTTGGCTCATCGGCCTAACTGAAAATCCTTCAGTTGGGCTACATCCTTGAGGATCTGTGCCTCCAGCTCGGCCTCGTAGCCGCTGCGTTCGAGATCCATCTTCATCACTTCATTGCGTTTGAGTGCTCGTCTTGCCTCGTGAGTCGGCATATCTTTCACCTTCTCGTACAGTCCGTAGAGACCCGGAAATTCGGTAGCAAATCTCCGTCCGCCCTTGATCTGCAACGCATCGAGCAGATTGGTCAGCCGAATAGCACCTTCTGAGTAATCACACTGCCCCTCCTGCACCGCATGGGCAATGACCCGCACGCTATCAAGAATTCGCTCGTTGCGAGCAGTTATCGCCTGCCACTGCATCGCTTGCTGTCGCCTCAGTCTGGCCAGCAGCATGCCTGCATAGATGGCCAATCCTGACAAAATCAGGCCGCCCAACAGGGCGGCCAGCATCCATCTACTCATCACTTTTTCTTCGGCTCAGGCTTGGGTTCCGGCTTGAAATCGACCTGGTTGAAACGGTCCCACAGCTCCTCTTCGGAAGCTGGTTTCTGCTCGTCGAACTCGGCGTCATCGCCATCATCAAACGGCAGCTCGTCATCTTCATCATCGTCGTTGTCGATGATGCCCAGCTCATCCATCAGCTCCTGATAACGGTCGACGCGCTGATCAACCCAGGCCTGCTCGGCCACTTCCAGGGTTTCACCGGCATCAAGACGATCCAGCAGATCATTCAAGCGGTCATCGTTTTCGATGGAAGCCAGCTCCTGCTCGGGCGTCATCACCAGCTTCTTCTCTTTCACCGCCTTGGGTGCTGCCGTCTTCTTCTGTTTGTCATCTACCACCAGTGCTACCGGCTTGCGGGAACCGATACGCGGATCTTTGGACTGGCTGTTGCCAGACTTGTTCTTCGGCTGTTCAACTTGCTGACGAGAACCAGCCTTCAGGCCCTTGCGCTTGGCAGCCCGTTTACGCTCACGGCCTTCCTGAGCACTGACATCAGATTCTTTGCGCTTGCCAGTAGGCTTGCGAGTGGGTTGTTTAGCAGACATGAATGGCTAACTCCGAAAAATAACTGGTTTGACCCGTACCCGGGATGATCTCACCCGGTGGGATACGATGCGAGGAACAGTAAGGCTGGAACAAGAGCAGGATCCCGCACCAATCCGGCCCGATCAGGCCACTGAACACCGCAGGATCGGTATCCTCTGGGCATGTTGCTGGTATTTTGACACAGAATGGCTAATCGGGTTAATGACCCAAAAGAAAAAAGGCAGCCGAAGCTGCCTTGATATGTTCATGCGTGCGCCATCCTGAATGGCAAAACAGTCTGTTTCGTCCTCTCCGTGACAACTTGTCGCCGCAGCATATCGTTGTGTGGTCATCCTGACCTTATATTGGTCGTTCCTGAATGTGCGTGTGCCTGTTTGACCCGTCTCGACCGCATCCTGCCATCGTGCTGGGGAGCCTGCATCCCGCAACCCCATCCCGCTCCGGAGATGGTCACCATCCTGATCCTTCAATCCTTTGCCAGCTCATACGAGCCCATGGCATCCCGCCACGCCTGCCATCCTCTGCTCACAACACCCTGTTGTGAAACCACCACCCAATCCGTGGGTGAATCCATTAAGTCTACTGTATCAACTCTATAAAACAGCTCAATCCACCCAAAAGATTCTCAACATCTCGAAAAATATCAATATTCACATAATCAATTGATAAATAATGGATATTTAATATTTTATGCAATTTTATGAGCCTTGGCCTGCCTTGAGAATGGGAGATCTCTTACAGAACGGGGGGATTAAACCGAGAATTATCTGAAAACCATAAAAACAACGGGGAGCAAAGGCTCCCCGTTTCAACTCGAATAGACCGTATCGACTATATCAGTGCAGACCCGCTACATATTTGGAGAGGGCTTCGATATCCTGATCAGTCAGTTTCTTGGCAACGTCCCGCATCATGCCATTCGGATCGTTGTCACGTGTCCCGGCACGGAATGCGGTGAGCTGGGCCTTGATATAGGCAGGATGTTGGCCGGACAGGCTTGGATACTTCGCCTGCTCGACACCTGAGCCACGGGGACCATGGCAAGCCGTACAGGCAGCCAGACCGCGACTCATGTCACCGCCCATATAGAGTGCCTTGCCCGCTTCGACCACGTCGTCAGGGACCGCGATAGGGGTAACCTTTAGACCGGAGAAGTAAGCCGCCAGGTCATCCATGTCCTGTTCCGACAAAGGTAACGCCATCGGCCCCATCACTGGCGCAACCCGGCCAATTTGACCAGAAGCGGCAGCCTTCAGTTCAACTAACTGCTTTTTGATATATGATGCGTGCTGACCAGCAATTTTGGGGTACATATCAACCAGGCTGTTTCCGTCCGGTCCATGACAAGCCGCACAAACGGCAGCCTTGGTCTGTCCCGCAGCGGCATCGCCCTTGGCTTGTGCCATCCCCGTTACGCCAACCATCAGAGCAAGAGTAATGACTAGGTTCTTCATGGCGTTCCAACTTTTCGTTATTAGGCTTCCAGATCCCATGCCGCTGAAGGCATGTTAAAATAAACGCGTTTAAGCGACGCTATTTTACACCATTTTACAAAAAAGTAACTCTATAACCCTCTATCTCCATGGGGAATTTACGTTGGATACACAAACTCTGAATTTCAATAAGGTGCATTTTGTGACCAGCGCACCCGACATCCGTCACCTGCCAAATGATGGGGGTGTCGAGATCGCGTTTGCCGGCCGTTCCAACGCTGGTAAGTCATCTGCATTGAACACCTTAACCAAACACAAAAACCTGGCGCGCACCAGTAAGACACCCGGACGTACCCAGCTGATCAACCTGTTTGAGCTGGAACCGGGCAAGCGTCTGGTCGACTTGCCGGGTTATGGTTATGCGCAAGTTCCGCTGGAAATGAAGCTCAAGTGGCAAAAGTCACTGGCAGAGTATCTGCAGCGCCGTGAGTCATTGAAAGGTCTGGTGATCCTGATGGACATCCGCCACCCGCTCAAAGATACCGACATGAACATGCTGGAGTGGAGCTCACACCGTCAGTTGCCCGTCATGCTGCTGCTTACCAAGGCTGATAAATTGAGCCCCGGCCCGCGCAACAACCAGGTAATCAAGGTGCGCCAGGCCGTTGCCAACCTCGGTTCCCAGATCCAGGTCGAAGCATTCTCCTCTCTCACCAATATCGGTGTGGAGAAGCTGGCGCAAACCCTGACCGAATGGTACGTCAGTGGTGACGATACCGACCTGCTGAACGCTGACGAACAGCAACCTGCCGAGGAGTAATCTACTCCTCGCTCTCCTTGCAATTGGCGGAGCACTCCTCCGCTGATTGAAAGGGTTTCAGATTGCCGCTTTCACCTGCCTCACGACAAACACTCTGTATTCGCCTCCCCTGCTATATCCATTACCGCTTACAGTTCATATAGATAGGCAGTTAATTCACACAAGGAATTAACCTCTAAAGACGTTGAGAGCGTTTTCAAATTCGTTCTTTCAAAACGAACCAGAATTACAAAAATAGACAAAAATGAAATTTAATTACAAGGCCTAACCGAAAGGGATAAAAATGAGGCCGGACGACAGTGATGCCATCCAGCCTGAAATAATAAATTCAAAAAATTGGGAAGAAGCTGAATCTTGAGTACCAGACGACAGGTATTCCTCAAGAAGCAGCCTCATTCTATCAAATGCATCGCCAATTTAAAGCATTTACTCTAAATGACACGCATAAAAAAACACCCCGACGAGAACCTCATCGGGGCAGCTATTCAGCCACATTCAATTACGTGAAATAAAAGGTCTGAAAGATAGAACATCTTACCTCTGTACCCTACGCAGACAACTGTACAGCAAAGCAGCAGAAAGTGAAAGTAATTTATGTAATTTAGTTTCACAACTTACAGATTAAGAAAAAATCTTTTATTTTCATGCAGATAAAAAAATCCCCAGTACGAATACCGGGGAGTTATAAAGGTGACTAGCTAGCACTTCCTCAACTATCTAGTTAGTCAGCGCCATTTCAAAGTAGTTCCGCTACAAAACAAAAAAACTTTGAAAAATCAGAGATAGATAGCGCCATCTTCAGCAAACTCTTGTTCTTCAATGAGTTTTTCAGCCATATCTTCAATATCAAAACGCACACTTTCGAAGGCTCTGACGATGTCATCCTCTCTCGTCAGCGCCAGACCTGTCATTCTCTCCAGTCGCCGCTGGCTGATGTAACAATCTATCAACGCCCCCATCTGCTGGGCAGGAAAACGCACCCGCTGTTCGTCAGCCTGCCACTCCATCAGGTCAGGAAACAGAATACCCTGGTTCATATCACCCCCAAGTTACGCTTCAACTCTCTCAATACCTGTTTAGTCCCGGGACGAATTCCGCGCCACACGGTAAACGCTTCGGCGGCCTGTTCCACCAGCATGCCGAGTCCATCCATGGTTTGACGGGCCCCATGCTGTTTGGCCCAACTGATAAACGCCGTATCCGAGGCGCCATACATCATGTCGTAGATAGCAATATCCGTGTGGATCAGGGTGGGGGCCAACGGCGGCAGCTCTCCTTGCAGGCTGGCAGAAGTCGAATTGATGACGAGATCGAATGGCCCTGCCAACTGCTCATAGGTCTGGGCAGTCACAGGCCCCAGATCGCAGAATTCGGCAGCCAACTGTTGCGCTTTTGTGTGGGTGCGGTTGGCGATCACCAGCTCGCTCGGCAACTCAGCCAGCAGCGGCGCCAATGCACCACGAGCCGCGCCACCGGCACCCAGCAGCAGGATCCGGCTATCCGCCAGCGTCACACCATGGGACTTGAGATCGGCGACCAGACCGGCGCCATCGGTATTATCCCCCAGCAACACGCCATCATCGGTCAGCTTGATGGTATTGACCGCTTGAGCCCGCTTGGCCCTCGGGCTCAAGCGATCGACCAGAGTGAATGCCTGCTCCTTGAAGGGAACGGTGACATTGCATCCCTTGCCCCCTTGGTCAAAGAAGGTGCGCAGGGCTTGGGCAAACTCGTCGACGGCAGGTTCAGCCAGCCCATACTCCAGCTCTTGCTGGGTTTGTCTGGCAAACAGGGTGTGAATGAAGGGGGACTTGCTGTGGCGCACAGGGTGGCCAAAAACCAGATAACGATCCATCAAAGAGTTCCATCAGAGGGCAATATTCCGATTTAACGGGTTTTCACTCTCGGGAACAAGCCGAATAACGGCCAGTAAAAAGGGACCATCATGGTCCCTCTGGTCACAGCCACTCTCGCGGCGTGAGGTAATCGGTGTAGAGCAAGGCTTCAGGAGTGCCCGCCTCCGGCTGCCAGTCATACTCCCAACGGGCCAGCGGTGGCATCGACATCAGGATCGACTCGGTACGTCCGCCGGTCTGCAACCCGAACAGGGTGCCACGGTCATACACCAGATTGAACTCCACATAACGGCCGCGACGATAGAGCTGGAACTCCCGCTCCCGCTCGCCATAGGGTAGAACCTTGCGTCGTTCAATGATCGGCAGGTAAGCATCAAGATAACCCCGACCTACCGCCTGCATAAAGGCAAAGCAGTCGGCAAAGGGCCAGCGATTCAGATCGTCGAAGAAGAGACCGCCCACCCCCCGTGTCTCGTTGCGGTGCTTGAGGAAGAAGTAGCGATCGCACCAAGATTTGAACTCGGGGTAGATCTCATCACCGAACGGCTGGCAGAGATCACGGGAGACCTGATGCCAGAGCTGCACATCCTCGGCAAACGGATAGAAGGGCGTCAAATCGAAGCCACCGCCAAACCACCAAATGGGCTCTTCGCCTTCCTTCTCGGCGATGAAGAAACGGACGTTGGCGTGGCTGGTCGGCACATAGGGGTTATGCGGATGGATCACCAGCGACACGCCCATCGCCTCGAACTTGCGACCGGCCAACTCGGGCCGATGTGCTGTAGCAGAGGCAGGCATGGCATCGCCATAGACATGGGAGAAGTTGACGCCCCCCTGCTCGATCACCGCGCCGTGGCGCAGCACACGGGTGCGACCACCGCCACCGCCTTCACGGCTCCAGGCATCTTCCACAAAGTGTCCACTGCCATCGGCCTGCTCCAGACCACGGCAGATCTCGTCCTGCAACTGCAACAGGAAGGCCTTGACCTGGGCCACATCCGGTTTGCTCATCTTGTCTCCAGTCAGGCAGGATCGTGAACGCCCTGTCCATTTTTATAGTTAAATCAATCCGGTGAGCTCACCGCTCAGCGGATTGATGGCAAATCATGACGTATCCGCCAGCTCAGGAGGGGCGAATAATGGCGCCAGTTCGGGCGTCCTTGATCTCTGATGGATTGGCTTGACCACCCACTTCACCGGGCAGGATATAGGCTAACTTGCTTGCCAGCCGCTCACCGATATCGGCCACCCGACGGGCAGGCTCCTCACCGGTCAGGTTGGCGCTGGTAGAGACCAGCGGCTTGCTAAAGGCACGGCACAACGCCTGTACCTGAGGATGAGCCGTCACGCGCACCGCCAGGGTCTCGAACTGCCCGGTCAGCCAGGCCGGCGTCGTTGCACGGGCAGGCATGATCCAGGTAAAAGGACCGGGCCAGCTGGCTTCAACCCGAGCCAACTGCTCACCGCTAAGCTGACTCAGATCGATGTAATCCTGTAATTGCGCCACGTCGGCAGCAATCAGGATCAACCCCTTATCTACCGGACGCTGTTTGATGGCCAGCAATCGCTGTACCGCCACTTCGGAGTCGGGATCACAACCCAGACCAAACACGGCCTCGGTCGCATAAGCGATCACCCCTTCCTGCTGGAGGGCGGCAACCGCCTGTTCAATTTCATTTGGCATAGGAAAAATGCGGCAGCCTGGCTGCCGCCTCGTCACTTGGTAGCAAGTTGAATTCGTATGGCGGCGACCATGGCAAAGTGACGTGTTGCTGTAGCACAGAAAATACGACACTTCCGGATCGCCACCCGTTCACTTACTTGAGTTGAGCCTGCAGGGCGGCATCCTTGGCCATCACCTCTTCGGCATTCTTCTGGCGTTCGGCCCGAACCTTGGCCGCCAGTTCATCATCGGCTACTGCCAGCATCTGGGCTGCCAGATAACCTGCGTTCTTGGCACCGGCTTTGCCGATCGCCACTGTAGCCACCGGTACACCACCCGGCATCTGCACGGTAGAGAGCAGCGCATCCAGCCCCTTGAGCGGGCCACCATCGATGGGCACTCCAATCACAGGACGAGTCGTGATGCCGGCTACGGCACCCGCCAGGTGCGCAGCCAGACCGGCAGCACAGATAAAGACCTTGCAGCCACGGGCCTCGGCATTGGTCACATACTGATGGGTCGCAGCCGGCGTGCGGTGCGCGGAGGTGACTTTGACTTCCACTGCGATATCAAATGACTTGAGCACCTCGAGAGTACTCTGCATCACGGGGAAATCAGAATCAGAGCCCATCAATACGGCAACAAAGGGTTTATTCATGGTGGGAATTTCCTTACTCCAAGTGGGGGGTTGAAGTTCACCGAAAACGTTTCAATCCGGTTGCGGCGGCGGGATTATACCTGCTCACTTTGGTGGCCGCATTTCTTTTGCGGACAGACCCAACGCAGCGTTCCCCTCACTTTTTTCTCGACCATGATGCCCCAACCACACGCGGGACAAGGCATGGGGATCGGCTTGTCGTTCACCACATATTTGCAATGGGGATAGCCATCACAGGAGTAAAATTGCTTGCCGTAGCGGGAGGTCCGGCTCACCAGATGACCCTTGCCGCACTCGGGGCAGAGGATCTGGGTATCATCGCTCTCCTGCAGGGATTCGATGTGCTGACAGGCCGGATACTGAGTGCAGCCGACAAACAGACCGTAACGCCCCTTCTTGATCGCCAGCGGCTGTCCGCAATCGGGACAGGCAGAGCCTTCGAGCACCTTTTCGATGTCGCGGCCGGATGGCGTCAGGGAGCGGATGTAATCACAGGCAGGATAGGCAGAACAGCCGAGAAAGGGGCCATGTTTGCCCTGGCGGATCACCAGCTCGGCCCCGCACTGCGGGCACGGCTCGCGCTCGAAGGCATGTTCGTGGGCTGAAAAGAGGTGATGATCGATTTTTGACATGGGCCGCGCCTTGAAATCCAGATGGCCTGAATTCTACCAGCGCGGCACCGGACTGTCAGTGAATGACGCCGTCTGACTCATCAAACACCAGCTCTTCCATCTGCTGGTAGGCATTTTCACTGCCCGGTACGTTGAACAGCACCATCATGACGACCCACTTCAGGTCATCCAGCTCGATATCCGGCTTGTCCAACTCGAGCAGACGCTCGATACAGATCTCGCGGGTTTCGGCATTCAGTACCTGGGCCTGTTCCAGAAAGAGCAGGAACCCGCGGCACTCGGTGCTGAGGCGTGCCAGCTCTTGCGGGGCATAGATACGCATCGAGCCTTGCGCGCTGGCGGCCACATAGACCTCCCGCTCGCTATCATGCAGATTGGCCAGTCGCTCCAACCAGTCGAGCGCCTTGTCGATCTCCTCCTTGTCAAAACCGGCTCGGCTCAACTCTTCGGTAAGTTCATTCTGCTCGACCATCACATCTGCATCGCTGTGGATGTAGGTCTCGAAAAGGTACATCAATACATCAAACATGATTCGCCCTCCTCGCTCTGACGTATCCACCGGCTACCGCCATCACTGCACCGACCAACTCCAGCTCTACCAACCTGCCCAATACCACTTCGACAGGAAGCTGGGTCCGCTCGGCAACGGTATCCACGCTCGTGGTCTCGTAATCTACGTTATCCAACAAATCAGCATAAGGCAATTCGCTATTATGCTGTTGCTCAGATGGTATGGCCGACGGATCTAGCCGTGCCCCCCACTCCGGCAGCTCTTCCACTATATCGGCCACACTCAGCACAAGTTTGGCCCCCTGCTGAATTAATCTGTTGCATCCTATCGCTTGGCCATTTTGCGGGGCGCCGGGTACCGCAAACACTTCGCGCCCCTGCTCCAGTGCATAGCGAGCGGTGATCAGCGAACCACTCTGCTCGGTCGCCTCCACCACCAGAGTTCCCAACGACAGACCACTGATAATACGGTTGCGACGAGGAAAATGTTCAGCCAGCGGCCCTTTATCCGGCGCCAGTTCGGAGATAAGCAAACCACCTTTCTCCAGAATCTGACCTGCCAGTCCCTGATGGCGTTTGGGGTAGAGGCAATCCAGCCCGGAGCCCAACACGGCAAGGGTGATACCACCACAAGCCAGCGTCTGCTGATGGCAAACACCATCGATACCGAGCGCAAGGCCCGAGGTGATGGCGAACCCGCATCTAACCAGTTCGCTACAGAGACGGGACGCGTTATCTTTGCCTGCATAGGTGGGATGACGTGTCCCCACCATCGCCAGCTGGGGTAGCGACAGCGCTTCAAGATCGCCACGGCAGTAGAGCAACAGGGGGGCCGCGGGAATTTCACGCAACAAGGGCGGATAAAGAGGGTGATCTTGCGGAATAAGGAGATTGCCAGGTAACGCGGCCCAAGCCAGACTCTGCTCAACAATCGGCGAGGGCCAGCGCAGTTGCCTGATCTGCTCTGACGACAGCCCCATACCGTGCAGCTGTGTTTCATCGCTCTGAAACAGGGCATCAATCGAACCGCCGATCTGCTCCAGCAGCCGAGCGGCGGTCACCGGACCGATGCCGATGACCGCATTGAGGGTTAGCCAGAGAGCTAGACGCCCGTCGGGGTAGTTCACGTCAGAAGTGAGTGACCTGATAACCCGAGCTCACCATGTCCTTGCTTTGCATGATGAGGCCATAACTCAGCTTGTCATACACCTTGAACAACATAACCCTGGCAATCGCTTCTGAAGGGAGTGACTCCTTCTGGTTACCGCTGTAGAACACCTTGTCGTAGACAGAGGAAAGCTCCTTGTATTGCACTGCACCATTCTTGGTAACCAGAGCAGCACCGGGTCGTCTGACATCCAATACATCCCCGGCGACTAGCTGATCGCGGCCACCCCGGTTGATCAGCACCACATCAAACTTGCCACCGCCCCGGGTCTTGTTCGGCAAATCGATGATATAGCCCGGCGTGATGGCAGGTGCCGCTTTCGGTGTGAAGACGGCGGGCATGTTCTCTTGAGCCGGCAGCGGCATCACCTTGTCGCCCTGCAGCACTTCGCGCTGGTTATGAGTGAGGGTAACTTCAGTCCGATCGCCATCAAGACGCGCCACGGCCCGCACCACACCGGCAAAGATCGCCTCCTGGCCCAGCAGTTCACCGGTTTCGCGATCCTTGTAGACCACTCCGGGGTGATAAATGCCATAAACCTGCCCCGGCGTCAGGGAGCCCTGCACATAGAGGGTGTCCCCCTCCAGCATGCCGATATGTTTCTGATCCGACCCCAGCAGATAGGGCAAGGTTTTCTGCTGCTGGCTGTCAGCCAGAATATGGTCGGTTTGCAGGAAGGGGCCGATCTCGCTGATAGGCAGGGTCGGAATGGGGTTGGCCTTGTTCTCGTAACGGGTTTTCGGGCCGAGACGGATGACTTGCTTGCCACCCTGCATCGCCTTGCCGAGCCGGGGTTCACCATTGACCCAGCTCAGATGCAGTACATCACCGGGGTAGATCCAGTGAGGATTGGCAATCTGCGGATTGATGTTCCAGAGACGGGGCCAGAGCCAGGGCTCAGAGAGATATTTGCCGGAGATATCCCACAGGGTGTCACCTTTTTGCACTACATAGCTTTCGGGATAACCCGCTTTCAACCTCAGCTGATCGGCCAGAGCGGCTTGGCTCATAGTCACCATCAGGCAGGTGAGGATGGTTTGCTTCAGATACATAACACTCCCTGTTACCTCTGCACGCAAAGTGTTGCTGTTTTTTGTTGGCGTAAATGACTAGAATTACGCCAATATTGACTGCATTTATACGAAACTAAAGAAAAAACTATGGCCATTCTAGATGTATTGCGTTTCCCCGATGAGCGTCTGCGTACCGTCGCAGCCCCTGTCGAGACCTTTACACCCGAGTTACAACAAATTGTAGATGATATGTTCGAAACCATGTATGCGGAGGAGGGCATTGGCCTGGCCGCAACGCAGGTGGATATTCATCAACGCATCATAGTGATCGATGTCTCTGAAAACCGTGAAGATCCTCTGGTATTGATCAATCCGGAAGTGATCTCCCAGTGTGGCAGCACCGGCATTGAAGAGGGTTGCCTCTCCGTGCCCGGCAGCCGTGCTCTGGTACCGCGTGCCGAGCAGATCAAGATCCGCGCACTGGATCGCCACGGCAAACCATTTGAACTGGAAGCGGACGACCTGCTCGCCATCTGTATCCAGCACGAGATGGATCACCTGATGGGCAAGTTGTTCGTGGATTACCTGTCCCCGCTCAAGCGCCAGCGCATTCGCCAGAAGCTGGAAAAGATGGCCCGCGAAGATCGCAAAGTCCTCTGAGGATCTGCTCCATTGAATAAGCTGAAACTGATTTTTGCCGGTACTCCCGACTTCGCCGCCCGTCATCTGGCGGCGTTGTTGTCTTCCGACCATGAGGTCGTTGCCGTTTATACCCAGCCGGACAAGCCCGCTGGCCGTGGTCAGAAGCTCACTGCCAGTCCGGTAAAAGAGCTGGCACTGGCCCACAATCTACCGGTCTATCAACCGGCAACCCTGCGCAAGGAAGAGGCGCAAGCCGAACTGGCCGCCCTTGGTGCAGACCTGATGGTCGTGGTGGCCTATGGCCTGATCCTGCCCAAGGCGGTACTCGATACCCCGCGTCTGGGCTGCATCAACGTCCATGGCTCCCTGCTGCCGCGCTGGCGTGGCGCGGCACCGATCCAGCGCTCCATTTGGGCGGGCGATAGCGAAACCGGCGTCACCATCATGCAGATGGATGTGGGGCTGGATACCGGCGCAATGATCCGCAAGGTTAGCTGCCCCATCGCCGCCGACGAGACCTCCGCCAGCCTCTATGACAAGCTGGCCAAGCTGGGTCCGCAGGCTCTGGTCGACACCATCGATGCCATGGCTGCCGGTGAAACCGCTGCCGAGGCGCAAGATGATGCGCTGGCCAACTACGCCGAAAAGCTCTCCAAGGAAGAGGCCCGCATCGACTGGTCGATGGAGGCTGTTGCCATCGAGCGCTGTATCCGCTCGTTCAACCCCTGGCCCATCAGCTGGTTTGAAGTGGCTGACCAGACCGTCAAGGTATGGCAAGCCGCCGTCATTGACAGCGACCACGGCCAACCCGCCGGCACCCTGCTCAAGGCCGACAAGCAGGGGATCGATATCGCTACCGGCAAAGGGGTACTGCGCCTGCTGACCCTGCAACCGCCCGGCAAGAAGGCGATGTCTGTTTCGGATCTGCTCAACTCTCGCCGCGACTGGTTTGAACCCGGCACGCAATTGAATTGAACTGGATTGAATTGACACAAGCGGGGCCCAGGCCCCGACTTGCGCATCTAAGGTAACTCTATGAAAACACGTGCACAGGCCGCTCTCGTTATTCAACAGGTGCTGGATCAGGGCCAATCCCTCTCCGCTGTTCTGCCTGCTGCCCAGGAGAAGGTCGCGCCTCGCGATCGCGCTCTCCTGCAAGAACTCTGCTACGGCACCCTGCGCTGGCTGCCCCGCCTCGATGCGGCAGTTAACGAGATGATGGACAAGCCGCTCAAGAACAAGAGCCGCATTTTCCACTACCTCATTCTGGTCGGTCTCTATCAGCTCATCTACACCCGCATTCCGGCTCACGCCGCGGTGGCCGAGACCGTCAACGCCGTCAAACTGCTCAAGGGCACCTCCCTGCGTGGCCTCATCAACGGCGTGCTGCGCAACTTCCAGCGCAGCGCCGAAGTCATTCTGCTGCGTATCGACCGCGTTCCCAGCATTCGCCTCGGTCATCCGGAGTGGCTCACCAAGCGCCTGCGTCAGGCCTATCACGATGAGTGGGAATTCATCATGGAGGCGAACAACCAGCGCCCCCCCATGTGGATCCGCAACAACAGCCAGCGCCAGAGCCGCGATGCCATGCTGGCTCGCATGGCCGAAGCCGGCATCAATGCCGTGGCCGGTGAAGAGGGTGAGGATTGCATCCTGCTGGAGCGTCCTTGTGATGTGACCAAGCTGCCCGGCTTCGAAGTGGGTGACTGCTCGGTACAGGATGGTGCAGCACAACAGGCTGCCGCCCTGCTCGACCCGCAACCGGGCGAGTGGGTGCTGGATGCCTGCGCAGCCCCCGGCGGCAAGACTGCCCACCTGCTGGAGCGTCAGCCCGGGCTGGCTGGCGTGGTTGCCGTCGATGCCGACGAAAACCGCCTCAAGCGAGTGCAGGAGAACCTGGACCGCATCGGCCTGACGGCCAAGGTGATCCATGGCGATGCTGCGGCGCCGGAACAGTGGTGGCCGGAGGGTCAGTTTGACCGCATCCTGCTGGATGCCCCCTGCTCCGCCACCGGCGTTATCCGTCGCCACCCCGACATCAAGTGGTTGCGCCGGGATCAGGACATCCGCGAGCTGGCCGAGCTGCAACGCCGTATTCTGAGCGCCCTCTGGGGCAAGCTGAAGAGCGGCGGCACCCTGCTCTACGCCACCTGCTCCGTATTGCCGGAAGAGAACCGCGAACAGATCCGCACCTTCCTTGCCGCGACCAAAGATGCCAAATTGGTACCGTTGCACGAACAGGATACCCCGGACTGCCCGGGTCGCCAGTTCCTGCCGGGTGAAGCCGAGATGGATGGCTTCTACTACGCCAAACTGGTCAAGCTCTGAGCCGGGCATGACCAACCTCATTCGGGAGAGCCGCCAGATCCGTTCTGGCGCCCCCCTTTACAGCATCAACGTGAGTAAACGTTCCCTATGAAGATCATCATTTTGGGAGCCGGCCAGGTCGGCGGCACCCTGGCCGAGAACCTGGCCGGGGAGAACAACGACATCACCATCGTCGACACCGACAGCGAACGCCTGCGCGAACTGCAGGACAAGTTTGACCTGCGGGTGGTCAACGGTCATGGCGCCCACCCCAAGGTGCTGCGCGAAGCGGGGGCTCAGGATGCAGACATGCTGGTCGCCGTCACCAACAGTGACGAGACCAACATGATCGCCTGTCAGGTGGCCTACTCCCTGTTCAACACCCCGAACAAGGTCGCGCGGATCCGCTCGCCGGCCTATCTGACCGAGCGGGATCGCCTGTTCCTGCCAGAATCGGTGCCGGTGGATCACCTGATCGCGCCGGAGCAGCTGGTGACCGACTATGTGCGTCGCCTGATCGAATACCCGGGAGCTCTGCAAGTGGTTGATTTTGCAGGTGGCCGCGTCGGTCTGGTGGCGGTCAAGGCCTACTACGGTGGCCCGCTGGTGGGCAATGCTCTCTCCACCCTGCGCGAACACATGCCGAACATCGAGACCCGGGTAGCGGCCATCTTCCGTCAGGGCCGCCCGATCCGTCCGCAAGGCACCACCATCATCGAAGCGGATGACGAGGTCTTCTTCGTCGCCGCCGCGGGCCATATCCGTGCCGTGATGTCTGAACTGCAGCGCCTCGAGAGCCCCTACCGCCGCATCATGATCGTCGGTGGCGGCAACATTGGCGCAGGCCTCGCCCGTCAGCTGGAGAAGCGTTACAGCGTCAAGCTTATCGAGCGCAACCAGAAGCGGGCGGAGCAGCTCTCCGAACTGCTGGAGAACACCATCGTCTTCTGCGGCGATGCGGCGGATCAGGAGCTGCTGGCCGAGGAACACATCGACCAGATCGATGTCTTCATCGCCGTGACCAACGAGGACGAGGCCAACATCATGTCGGCGCTGCTCGCCAAGAAGATGGGCGCCAAGAAGACCATGGTGCTGATCCAGCGCGGCGCCTACGTGGATCTGGTGCAGGGTGGCTCTATCGATATCGCCATCTCGCCGCAGCAGGCCACCATCTCGGCCCTGCTTACCCACGTGCGCCGGGCAGATATCGCCAACGTCTACAGCTTGCGCCGCGGTGCTGCCGAGGCGATCGAGGCGATTGCCCACGGTGACGAAAACACCTCCAAGGTGGTCGGCAAGACGGTAGGCGAGCTCAAGCTGCCGCCGGGCACTACTATCGGTGCCGTGGTGCGCGGGGATGAAGTGCTGATCGCCCACGATCGCACCAAGATCCAGCAGGATGACCATGTCGTCATGTTCCTGGTGGACAAAAAGTACATCCCGGAAGTGGAGCGGCTGTTCCAGCCAAGCCCCTTCTTCCTGTAACGTCTTCATGCGCACAGGCTGTCAAATCAGACCCGGCTCAGCTCCCCCAAGGGGATGGTCCGGGTCTTTTGTTAATCAACGACCAGGTTATCGAACATGATCAAGCTGCGTCCCATTATCTTCACCCTCGGGCTGGTGCTCTCCAAGCTGGCGCTCTTCATGTGGCTACCCACCTTGCTGGCACTGCTCACCGGGTCAGAGGGATTTGTCGAGTTTCTCAAGTCCGTGCTGATCACCCACGGCGCCGCCCTGCTCTGCCTCCACTACGGCCGCAAGGCGGAGTTTCATCTGGGGGTGCGGGAGATGTTCCTGCTCACCACCTCGGTCTGGGTGGTTGCCTGCGCCTTCGGCGCCCTGCCGTTTGTTTTCATCACCCACATCAACTTCACCGACGCCTACTTCGAGACTATGTCGGGGGTGACCACCACAGGCTCTACCGTGCTCTCCGGCCTCGACAACATGGCCCACAGCATCCTGTTGTGGCGTTCCATCCTGCAGTGGCTGGGCGGAGTCGGCTTTATCGTGATGGCGGTTGCCGTGCTGCCCTACCTCAACGTCGGCGGCATGAAGCTGTTCCAGACCGAGAGCTCGGACTGGTCGGATAAAAGTGCGCCACGGGCCAAGACGGTCGCCAACAACATCGTCGTGGTCTATCTGGTGCTCTCCATGCTCTGCTTCATGGCCTACTGGGCCAGCGGCATGAACATGTTCGAGGCGATCAACCACGCCATGACCACCCTCAGTACCGGCGGCTACTCCACCTCCGATCAATCCATGTCCCACTTCTCCAACTCGGCACACTGGATTGGTACCCTGTTCATGTTCCTCGGCGGCCTGCCCTTCCTGCTCTATGTGCAAAGCCTCAACCATAGGGACTACAGCCTGCTCAAGGATGCCCAAGTGCGCGGCTTCTTCTGGCTGGTTGTGTGGGTCACCGTCATCATGACCTTCTATCTGTGGGAGAGAGATCTGTTCGGCTTCTGGGATGCCTTGCGCATCAGCTGCTTCAACATCGTCTCGGTGCTCACCACCACCGGCTACGGCCTTGGTGACTTCGGCACTTGGGGGCCGCTCGCCACCATCCTCTTCATCGTGCTGCTGGCTCTTGGGGCCTGCTCCGGCTCCACTGCGGGCGGCCTCAAGATCTTCCGGGTACAGGTGGCCTTTGCCCTGTTCAAGAAGCAGATGCGCCAACTGATGCACCCTTCCGGCGTATTTCCCCAGAAGTACAACGGCCGGACGGTCAATGATGCAATCATCCGCTCGATGATCTCCTTCGTGCTGGCCTACTTCGCCATCATTCTGGTGATAGCTGCACTGTTGGGCGCCATCGGGCTCGATCCCCTGACGGCCATCTCCAGCTCCATCACCGCCGTTGCCAACGTCGGCCCGGGCATGGGCCCGGTGGTCGGCCCCAGCACCAACTTTGCCAGCCTGCCGGAATCGGCCAAATGGCTGCTGTCGTTCGGTATGTTGCTGGGACGACTGGAGATACTGACGGTCGCCGTGCTCTTCTTCCCCTCCTTCTGGCGCCAGTAATTCCTCACTGCAAGCCAGCAAAAAGCCGCAGCGTTCATCCGCTGCGGCTTTTTTATCTCCCCCATCCCCACGACTTTCGTTCGCCGCTTATCTGCCCACTCATCATCCATTGCTGATGGCCTGAACGAGCTCATCAGGATGGCCAGAGTGGATCACAAGCATAAAAAAACGGGCCCAAACCAGAAGTTTGGGCCCGTTTATCAGTGAACCGTCAGCGGCCGCAAGAGCTGCCGAGACTCAGCACATGGGATTAACCGCGGCCAGAGCGCTTGCGATCCAGCTCGGTCAGCAATTTCTTGCGGATACGGATGTTCTTCGGAGTGACTTCTACCAGTTCGTCGTTGTCGATGAACTCGAGAGCCTGTTCCAGAGTCATGCGGATTGGCGGAGTCAGCACTTGAGCTTCGTCGGTACCGGAGGCACGCATGTTGGTCAGCTGTTTGCCCTTCAGGCAGTTAACAGTCAGGTCGTTGGAACGGGAGTGAATACCGATCACCTGGCCTTCGTACACTTCGGTTGCGTGACCGATGAACAGACGACCGCGGTCTTGCAGACCGAACAGGGCGTAGGTCAGGGCCTTACCGGTTGCGTTGGAGATCAGCACGCCGTTCTGACGCTCGCCGATGCTGCCACCCTTGTGCGGACCGTAATGGTCGAAGGTGTGGTAGAGCAGACCGGTACCGGAGGTCATGGTCATGAACTCGGTCTGGAAGCCGATCAGGCCACGGCTCGGGATCATGAAGTCCAGGCGGACACGACCCTTGCCATCCGGGGTCATGTTGGTCATTTCGCCTTTACGCAGACCCAGTTGCTCCATCACGGAACCCTGGTGCGCTTCTTCAACGTCCACAGTTACGGTTTCGAACGGTTCTTGCAGAACACCATCAACGGTACGCAGGATTACTTCCGGACGAGACACAGCCAGTTCGTAACCTTCGCGACGCATGTTTTCGATCAGGATGGATAGGTGCAGTTCACCACGACCGGATACACGGAACTTGTCCGGATCATCAGTCTCTTCCACGCGCAGGGCCACGTTGTGGACCAGCTCCTGGTTCAGACGCTCCAGAATGTTGCGGGAGGTCACGAACTTGCCCTCTTTACCGGCGAACGGTGAAGTGTTGACCTGGAAGGTCATGTTCACGGTCGGCTCGTCAACGGAGAGCGGCGGCAGGGCTTCAACGGCACCGTTGTCACAGATGGTGTCGGAGATTTTCAGCTCGCCCAGACCGGTGATAGCGATGATGTCACCCGCTTGCGCGTCGGCAACTTCAGTACGGGACAGACCCAGGTAACCCAGCACCTGACCGACTTTACCATTACGGGTCTTGCCGTCAGCACCAACGATGGTGACTTGCTGGTTGGTCTTGACGCGACCACGAGTGATGCGGCCGATACCGATAACGCCCACGTAGGAGTTGTAGTCCAGCTGGGAGATCTGCATCTGGAAACCACCTTCGGCATCAGCCTTCGGCGCTTCAACGTTGTCAACGATGGCCTGGAACAGCGGCTCCATGTTTTCGGACTCGACGTCCTGATCCATGGTGGCCCAACCGTTCAGTGCAGAGGCGTAAACAACTTTGAAATCCAGCTGTTCGTCAGTCGCGCCCAGGTTGTCGAACAGGTCGAATACCTGATCCATTACCCAGTCAGGACGAGCACCCGGACGGTCAACCTTGTTGATGACCACGATCGGCTTCAGACCCTGAGCGAACGCTTTCTGGGTCACGAAACGGGTTTGCGGCATCGGGCCGTCTACGGCGTCAACCAGCAGCAGCACGGAGTCAACCATGGACAGTACGCGCTCTACTTCACCACCGAAGTCGGCGTGACCCGGGGTATCAACGATGTTGATGCGGTAGTCATTCCAGCGGATCGCAGTGTTCTTGGCGAGAATGGTGATGCCACGTTCCCGTTCCAGATCATTGGAGTCCATGATCCGTTCCTGGCCTTCCGTGGAGCGGTCCAGGGTGCCGGACTGCTGCAGCAGCTTATCAACCAGAGTCGTTTTGCCGTGGTCAACGTGCGCAATAATCGCAATATTGCGTAAATTCTCTAACATTCTCGCCTCAATCACCGGGTAAAATTGGGCGCTAATTGTACTCTTGCCTTTGTGATCTGCCTAGCAGAATTGCAGTACATTCGCGCATAACAACAGATCTGGATCATAGACCTCTCTGACAAACCCTGCTTAGATGGGCGGTGACCGTATTTCGCGCACCATTACAGTGCACCAAAACGATCCACCATCGCACTAAATTGATGCAACGCGAGTCGAGATCGCCTGATTTTGGGGAGCCTCTTCAGCGAGATTGCCCTGAAATCAAGCTGTCACAAACTTGGCACGATACTGGCTTATGTGAATACGACGACGCATTCACCCAGAGAGTTTTAACACCGGAGGTTACTTAGCATGTCAGCCCAGAACGTTTTGGCCCTGATCCAGGAACACGAAGTCAAGTTTGTTGATCTGCGCTTTACCGACACCAAGGGTAAAGAGCAGCATGTATCCATCCCTGCTCACCAGGTTGATGAAGATTTCTTCGAAGACGGCAAGATGTTCGATGGTTCCTCCATCGGCGGCTGGAAGGGCATCAACGAATCCGACATGGTACTGATGCCGGACGCAGCCTCCGCCAAGCTGGACCCGTTCACCGAAGAGACCACCCTGAACATCGTTTGTGACGTGCTGGAGCCTGCCACCATGCAGGGCTACGACCGCGATCCGCGCTCCATCGCCAAGCGTGCAGAAGATTTCCTGAAGTCCAGCGGCATCGCTGACACCGTGCTGTTCGGGCCGGAGCCGGAATTCTTCATGTTCGACAACATTACCTTCTCCAACACCATGGGCCACAGCTTCGTGAAAATCGAATCTGAAGAAGCCGCATGGAACTCCGGCACTGCCTATGAGCATGGCAACAAGGGTCACCGTCCGTTCGTGAAAGGCGGTTACTTCCCGGTTGCACCGGTCGACTCCTCCCAGGATATCCGCGCCGCCATGTGTCTGGTGCTGGAAGAGATGGGCCAGGTCGTTGAAGCTCACCACCACGAAGTGGCCACTGCCGGTCAGAACGAAATCGCAACCCGCTTCAACACTCTTACGCTGAAAGCTGACGAAGTGCAGGTGCTGAAGTACGTGATCCACAACGTGGCCCACGCCTACAACAAGACCGTTACCTTCATGCCGAAACCCATGTTCGGTGACAACGGCTCCGGCATGCACTGCCACCAGTCTCTGGCCAAGAACGGCGTCAACCTGTTCGCTGGCGACCTGTATGGCGGTCTGTCCGAGATGGCGCTGCACTACATCGGCGGTATCATCAAGCACGCCAAGGCCATCAACGCCTTCGCCAACCCGACCACCAACTCCTACAAGCGTCTGGTTCCGGGTTATGAAGCACCGGTCATGCTGGCCTACTCTGCCCGCAACCGCTCTGCCTCCATCCGTATCCCGGTGGTACCGAGCCCGAAAGCCCGTCGTATCGAAGTGCGCTTCCCGGATCCGGCTGCCAACCCGTACCTTGCCTTCGCTGCCCAGCTGATGGCCGGTCTGGACGGTATCATCAACAAGATCCATCCGGGCGATGCCATGGACAAGAACTTGTATGACCTGCCGCCGGAAGAAGCCGCAGAAGTGCCGACCGTTGCCGGTTCTCTGGACGAAGCCCTGGCCGCTCTGGATGCTGACCGCGAGTTCCTGACCCGTGGCGGCGTGTTCAGCGATGACTTCATCAACTCCTATCTGGAACTGAAACAGCAGGATGTTGACCGTGTGCGCATGACTCCGCACCCGCTGGAGTTCGAACTGTACTACTCCGTCTAAATCGCAGCAGACAGCCCATTTAGATTGGGTCAGCTTGCCGAATCGTGACAAAACCCGCCAGATGGCGGGTTTTTTCTCTGATAGGATTAAGCAAAATACCGTCAAGGAGAGACGAATGAACAAGATACATGGCATAGGAGCAATTACCCTCCTGTTACTGACCTCCTTCAGTACTCATGCGGCCAAGGTCTACTCTTGGGTCGATGGCAATGGCATTACCCACTACACGGATGCCCCTCCTCCCGGCAAAAACGTAAAGGAGGTGGATCTGCGGGCTGCCCCCCTGCTGGGTAGCGCCCCCAGCTCGGTGCAGGTGGATAACTTCAACAGCCTGACTGGCGCAGACACCAAGAAGGAGCAGGAGGCGGCCAAACTGGTGATCGAGCTGCTCTCCCCTGAACAGGGCAGCACCCTGCGCGACAACACTGGCAATATCGTCTTTCAGGGTCAAATCAGCCCCAAACCGCCAACCCAGTATGATGTGCGCCTGACTCTGGATGGCAAGGCAGCCCCCATCGTTAGCAACAGCCTCTCTATCCGGGTCGAAAATGTCGATCGCGGTGCCCACGAGGCCCAGCTCGAACTGCTCGCCAAAGACGGTACGATCCTTGCTAAATCGACTCCAGTCACCTTTTACCTGCATAGAGCAAGCGTGGATCCGGCTCCCAAACCCACCCCCAAAGCCAACCAGGGGTGATATAGCGCACCGATGCGGGTAAACTCAATGCACCATATCGGTGCATTGCAGGTGCACAGCACCGTTTTAGGGAGAAACCTGTGCCAACCCGCTCGGACAATGCCAAAACACTCTTGGATAATTTGCTGACCGCCGTGATCCTGATGGATGAACGGCTCTGCATCCAGTTCGTCAATCCCGCCGCCGAGCAGCTGCTCTCTCTCAGTGAACGACGGCTGATCGGCATCGAACTGCCCCATCTGCTGGAACATATCTCCCTCGACCTGCAACGACTGAAACAGTGCCTCGTTTCAGGGCAGGGCTTTACCGATAGCGAAGTGACTCTGGTGGTAGAGGGAGAACCGCGGTTGGTAGAGCTGAGTGCAACTCCCATGGCCGACCACGAGCAGCGCCTGCTGGTCGTGGAGCTGCGCAAGATCGACCAGCAGAAAAAGATCAGTCAGGAGCAGCAGCAGCATGCCCAGCAGCTGGCAGCCAAAGAGCTGGTGCGCGGTCTCGCCCACGAAATCAAGAATCCCCTCGGCGGCCTGCGCGGCGCGGCCCAGTTGCTGCAAAAGGAGCTGCCAGATCCGGCGCTTCGCGAATATACCGGCATCATCATTGAACAGGCCGACCGGCTACGGGTTCTGGTCGATCGGCTGCTCGGCCCCCAGCGCCCCGGCCGTCACCAGATGCACAATGTCCATTCGGTGCTGGAGCAGGTACGCCGACTGGTGGAGCTGGAGCTGCCACCGACGGTGCGCATAGAACGGGATTACGACCCCAGCATCCCCGAATTCGAGATGGAGCCGGATCAGCTGCAGCAGGCGTTTCTCAACATAGTGCGCAACGCCGCCGAAGCGCTGGGCGATCAGACCGGGCTTATCCGCATCAAGACTCGCACTGCGTTCCAGATCACCATCCACGGTCAGCGTTACCGGCTGGCGGCGGAGATCAAGATCATCGACAACGGCCCCGGTATTCCCGATGCCATCCGCGACACCCTGTTCTATCCCATGATCACCGGCAAAGAGGGCGGCACCGGGCTTGGCCTCTCCATCGCCCAGAACCTGATCGACCAGCACAAGGGGAAAATCGACTGCATCAGCTGGCCGGGCCACACCGAATTCACCATTTTTCTACCGCTTCGCAAGTAAGGGAACACCATGACAGCCAAAGTGTGGATCGTCGACGATGACAGCTCTATCCGCTGGGTGCTGGAACGCACCCTAGGCAGCGAAGGTTTCAACTGCGAGAGCTTTGCCGATGGCGAAGCACTGCTGCACGCCCTTGAGCTGCGTTCGCCCGATGTCATCCTTTCCGATATCCGGATGCCGGGTATCGACGGACTGAGCCTGCTGGAGCAGATCCACCGCCGTCAGGCCGATCTGCCCATCATCATCATGACCGCCCACTCGGATCTCGACAGCGCGGTCAACGCCTACCAGCGCGGCGCCTTCGAGTACCTGCCCAAGCCGTTCGACATCGACGAGGCGGTAACGCTGGTGCGCCGCGCCGAGAATCACCTCAAAGAGCAGCGAACCAAGCGCAAGTCTCGTCAGCAAGAGTCCACAGCCACTCCCGAGATCATCGGTGAAGCGCCGGCGATGCAGGAGGTGTTCCGCGCCATCGGCCGCCTGTCGCGATCCAGCATCTCGGTGCTGATCAACGGCCAAAGCGGTACCGGCAAGGAGCTGGTCGCCCACGCCCTGCACAAACACAGCCCGCGCGCCCACAAGAACTTTATCGCCCTCAACATGGCGGCTATCCCGAAAGATCTCATCGAATCCGAGCTGTTCGGTCACGAGAAGGGGGCTTTCACCGGCGCCAACAACATCCGCCACGGCCGCTTCGAGCAGGCCGACGGCGGCACCCTGTTTCTCGACGAGATCGGCGACATGCCGCTTGATGTGCAAACCCGGCTGTTGCGGGTCTTGGCCGATGGCCAGTTCTACCGGGTAGGCGGCCACCAGCCGGTACAGGTGGATGTACGGATCATCGCCGCCACCCACCAGAATCTGGAGAAACGGGTCGCCGATGGCGAGTTTCGCGAGGATCTGTTCCACCGCCTCAACGTCATCCGCATTCATATTCCCGCCCTCAAGGAGCGCCGTGAGGATATTCCCCAGCTGGCCCGTCATTTCCTGCTGCGCGCCGCCAAGGAGCTGAACGTGGAGGCCAAGAGCCTGCACCCGGATACCCAGGCCTATATCAGCCGCCTGCCCTGGCCGGGTAACGTGCGCCAGCTGGAAAACGTCTGCCGCTGGCTCACTGTGATGGCCTCCGGGCAGGAGGTGCTGGTGAGCGATCTTCCCCCCGAGCTGCTTACCCCCATCACCCACAACGCCGAGCCCGGCCAACCGGCGTTGCCCGGTTGCTGGCAGCAACAGTTGCAGGAGTGGGTAGCCAGCAAGCTGGCGCTGGGAGAGACCGACATCCTGGCCGATGCCATGCCCCAGTTCGAACGGATCATGCTGGAGACGGCGCTGGAGCACACCCATGGCCACAAGCAGGAGGCGGCCCGTCTGCTTGGCTGGGGTCGCAACACCCTCACCCGCAAGCTGAAGGAACTCGATCTCTCCTGAGTCCCTGGGAAAAACGATTCCCATCACGCCTTGATAAATCACCGACCAATAAGACCCCGTTTGCCAGCAAACGGGGTATCTTTTTTGAAAGCCCCGCCTAGAATGGCAGGCGTTCAAACCCGACTCGAAGAAGGCGCCATCATGATTGACAGATCTCTCCCCCTGACCGACCTGCACCGCCATCTGGACGGCAACATCCGTCCGCAGACCATCCTCGAGCTGGGTCGCCAACACAATATCCAGCTGCCCGCCTTCGAGCTGGAGGCGCTGCGCCCCCACGTACAGATCGTCGAGAACGAGCCAAGTCTGGTCGCCTTCCTGAAGAAGCTGGACTGGGGTGTTGCCGTGCTGGCCGACTACGACGCCTGCCGCCGGGTTGCCTACGAAAACGTGGAAGATCTGCTGCGCGCCGGTATCGACTATGCCGAGCTGCGCTTCAGCCCGGCCTATATGGCGATGGCCCACAAGCTGCACCCGCAGGGTGTGGTGGAAGCCATCATCGACGGCGTGGCCGCGGGCAGCCGTGACTTCGGCATCAAGGCCAATCTGATCGGCATCATGAGCCGCACCTTCGGCACCGATCAATGCAATCAGGAGCTGGCCGCCTGTCTGGCCCACCGCGACAAGCTGGTCGCCATCGATCTGGCCGGTGACGAGCTGGGCTTCCCGGGGGAACTCTTTGTCGACCACTTCCACAAGGTGCGCGATGCAGGCATGCGCGTCACCGTACACGCTGGTGAAGCCGCTGGCCCCGAAAGCATTTGGCAGGCCATTCGCGAGCTGGGTGCCGAGCGTATCGGCCACGGTGTCAAAGCGATTCAGGATCCGGCCCTGATGGCCTATCTGGCCGAGTACCGCATCGGCATCGAATCCTGCCTCACCTCCAACGTCCAGACCACCACGGTGGCGAGCCTGACAGAACACCCGATCCGCCAGTTCCTGGCTGCCGGCGTGCTGGCTTGCCTCAACACCGACGACCCGGCGGTGGAAGGGATCGACCTGCCCCACGAATATGAAGTGGCCGCTCCGGCCGCCGGCATGACCGCCAGCGAAATCCGCACCGCCCAGCAGAACGGCCTGACCCTGGCCTTCCTGAGCGATAGCGAGAAAGCCGAACTGGGCGCCCGCGCCGCCTGCCGCTGATTAACATCGGTATTGCAAATAAAAACGGCCCACTTCGGTGGGCCGTTTGCTTTGCGGATTTCTGATGATGAGTCAGCAGTGGGCGAGCTGGCAGATAGCAAAAGGCCCAAACCGGGTTTGGGCCTTTTGCGGATGGCGATGCAGGGGAAAACTACTCCCGCTCCTTATCACGCTCCAGCGCCCGCTCAACCAGGGGCTCGGGCAGGCTCTTGGTCACCTCCACCCCCAGCTCGCGGAAACGCTCGACCTGAGCGATCAGGTTGCCACGGCCGTTGACCAGCCGTCCCATCGCCTTGTCGTAGCTCTCCTGCGCCTTGTGCAGGCTGCCGCCCATCTGCTGCATCTCCTCGACAAACAGCCGCAGCTTTTCGTAGAGGCGACCGGCCCGCTCGGCGATCTGGCGAGCATTCTGGTTCTGCCGCTCGTAGCGCCACAGGTTCTCGATGGTGCGCAGCGCCACCATGAGATTGGTTGGGCTCACCAGCAGGATATTGTTGTCGAGACCGTAACGCACCAGCGATGGATCGGCCTCCATCGCGGTGAGGAAGGCGGGCTCCACCGCCACGAACATCAGCACATAGTCGAGGGTACGCACCCCGGGCAACTGCTGGTAATCCTTGCGACCCAGCTCGCGGATATGATTGCGCACCGAGGCGACGTGCTCTTTCAGCGCCACCGCCTTCTCCAGCTCGTCATCGGCGTTGTACCAGCGCTCGTAGGCGGTCAGCGACACCTTGGCGTCGATGATGATGTCTTTCTCTTGCGGCAGATGAACGATGACATCGGGCTGGTAGCGCTTGCCCTTCTCCACCTCGATATTGACCTGGGTGTGGTATTCGTGACCTTCGCGCAGACCGCACTCGCTGAGGATCCGCGCCAGCACCACTTCCCCCCAGTTGCCCTGCTGCTTGCTGTCGCCCTTGAGGGCTCTGGTCAGTGCCGCGGCCTCTTCGGTCATGCGGGCATTGAGCTCGGCGAGACGCTCCAGCTCGAACTTGAGACTGTGGCGCTGGGCCGTCTCCTGAGCATGGGTCTCCCCCACCTGACGGCGAAAGCCCTCGAGCTGCTCCTTGAGCGGAGTAAGCAGCAGATCGAGACTGTTTTGGTTCAATTCGCGGAAGTTGCCGGAGTTTTGCTCGAAGATTCGGTTGGCAAGGTTCTCGAACTGCTGGCTGAGGCGCTGCTCAGCCTCCTGTTGCAGTTGCAGCTTCTCGGCGGCGGCCAGCCGTTCGCTGCGCAGGGTTGCTTCCGCATCCTTGAGACGGGCGGTGAGTTTGATGAGCAGGGTCTGCTGCTGATCCAGCTTCTGCTGCCCCTGTTGACGCTCATCCTGCAACTCGTCAAAACGCTCCTGCAGCGCCTGATAACGCTCCTGTGTCAGCAGCAGCTCCTGAGCCTGCGCCGTGCTGCTGCGCCGGCCAATCAGCCAGCCAAGTCCGAGAGCCAAAAGGACCGCGGGCAGCAGGATGATCCAGAGTCCGGGGTCGATCATTTGCGGCTCCGCTGACGCAGGAAGAGTTCGAGATAGCGGTTAACCAAGACCCAGAGCACCACATAGAGAAGGTAAGCGGCCAGCACCACCCACTTGTGGCTGTTGACCCCGGTATCGAGCTCGGCGAACTCGATGCCCTTGATGCGGCAGTAGCCCCACATCAGCAGGGGAAAGATATAGAGCAGGGACGCACGCCAGAGAAATAGCCACATATGTTTTCATTCAACCACGTAAAAAGACCCGCCTAGCTTACACAAGGGCAACAGCCCTTGCGATCCTGGCGGCCGCTATTCTCTGGCCTGCTTGCCGAAACTTCGATAAAATTAACCCCTAATAGGTATCAGGGGCGAGCATGACTCACTATTTCCTCCGTTGGCTGACACAAGGTTGGCAAGCTTCCCGCAAGCCCGCCGTGGTTTGCCATGAAGCGCGCCCGCCGTGGGCCATCGAGGAGTCCCAGTACCTCTCCCTCTGCAGCCGCTGCGGCGAGTGTTTCAAGGCCTGCCCGCGCGGTCTGCTCAAACCGGCCAGCCAGCCCGAATACGACGACACCCCGATCTCCGGTACGCCGGTGCTCGACCTCTCATGCGGTCAGTGCAGCTACTGCGGCAGCTGCGCCAGAGCCTGTCCGACCGGAGCACTCGACTTGCAACTGGGCCGTCAGGTGCAGACCCGGGTCCAGATCGAGGAGAGCTGTCAGGCACGGCAGGGCTTCTACTGCCTGCTCTGTGAAGATGCCTGCCCCCAGCAGGCGATCAAGGCCACCGCCGACGGCATCAACGTCAATATGGATGCCTGCAATGGCTGCGGTGCCTGCGGCCTAGCCTGTCTGCACGGCGCCATCACCCTGATCCGCCAGCCGGGTAGTCGCTGAAAAGCAAAAGGGGCCAGCTGGCCCCTTTTGCTTTTATATCTGTTCTTGTTTTCTGCCGGTCAGGCCATCGCCAGAATGGACTCCTGCTCAATGCCCAGCAGGTGACAGAGACGGGTCGGATCGCGCACCGCATCGGCCAGGGTGTACTCACCCAGCACTTCGAGGAAGGCGTTCATGGCGCGGCGCAGGATGCCCTGAATGCGGCAGCCGCCGGAGAGACGGCAGTTCTCACGCTTGCAGTCGACCGGACAGAGCACATGCTCCATGTCCATCACCACATCGCGCAGGTTGATGGAGACTGCGGAGCGACCGAGCCGGATACCGCCATGCTTGCCACGCACCGTCTCGATGTACCCCTTGATGCCAAGCTGGTGCACTATCTTGACCACGTGGTTGCGAGAGATGCCGAAGGTATCGGCCACTTCGGTAATGGTCGACAGGCGATCGCCCGGCTGCACCGCCAGGAAGGTCAGGGTACGCAGGGCGTAGTCGGTAAATCGTGTCAGTTGCATGGTCGCACTTGCCTCTTACTACAAGCCAGGAATCAGGACGACAACATTGAGCTAAGAGGCAGGAGACAACCGGTTTGCCTCTGTCCACCAGAGGGGGCCTGTCTCTTAATCTGAGTTGCGGAGTGACAAGGTTAAGAGCAGCACAACCGGGTGTCGATGAAGATGCACATAAATCGACACTTTCTTTGATTGATCGCAAACTTGCCGGGTTAGCCCGGCGTTTGCCCGCTTTATGGCGGGTAAATCACCCTAACCGAGCCCTTCGCCAAGCCCCTTCGATCTGCAGCTATATGGCCCGCACTCCGCCCCTCAATCGGCTGGCAGAGAGGTTGCTCAATGAGGCTGTTTCAGCCAGTTTTTCAGCGCGACCGAGGGGATCGAGCTCTCGGAGGCGACGGCAAACGCCCCCCAGTCCACCGCGCACTGCAACGCATCCTTGATTGCCATACCCCGTGCCAGACCATGGATCAAGCCGCCAGCGAAGGCATCCCCTGCTCCCGTGGTATCGACCACCGAGACAGGCCGGGCGGCGACCCTGATCTGCTCCTCGCCATGGATGGCCACAGCACCTGCCTTACCTTCAGTCAACACCAGCCACTCGAGCTGCTCCCCCGCCAGCTGGCGGGCATGCAGCCAGGGATCGCTCACCTCGCCGAGATCGGAACGGGAGGCCACCAGCACGTGGCAGGGACGGCGCGCTTGCCCACCCTTGGGATACTGGGCCACCACAAAGCTCTTGCCGAGCATCTGGCGCATGTAACTGATGATGGCGGTGCCGGGATAGTTCACATAGAGGCAATCCACCCCCTCCAGCGGCACATCGCCGGGCAGATCGGGACGTCGCGGGCGGCGCAGTATGGTGCGCTCGCCGGTGGAGTCCACCAGGATCAGCAGCTCGCCGGTCTCGCCGCCAAATCGTTCCACATGGCTGCAATCCAGCCCGTAACCGGCCGCCTGCTCCAGCAACCAGTCGCCGGTCTCGTCCAGCCCGATGCGGGAGGCGATGGTCACCTCATGACCCGCCCACACCAGCCCGATGCCGGTGTTGGCGGCGCCGCCGCCCAACCTGCGCCCCTGATCCACATATTGCAGCCGGGCCCCCGCCACCAGCGGTTCGGAGAGGGAGAGCACATGATCACAGTTGAGATTGGCAAGCAGCAGAATGCGGGACATAGAGACCTCGGACGATGGAGATAGCCCAAAAGAGACAGGCTGAACCCCGAGTAGAGCTCAGCCTGACAGAAGAGACAACCGGCAGCGATCGGGAATCCGATCGGGATCAATAGATGGGCAGCTCCACCCCGGCCAGCAGCTCGTCGATGCGAGCCTGAGTTGGCTGTTGCATCACGCTCTGGATCACCTCCTTGGTGAGGTGGGGCGAGAAGGAGCTGATGAAGTCATACATGTAGTTCTGCAGCAGAATGCTCTTGCTGAAGCAGATCTGCGCCGGGCAGGGCTTGAACAGGTGCTCCAGATTGATGGAGACCAGCCCGGGGCTGTCGGTGTCGTTGGCCACCAGCGAGGAGATGATGCCGATGCCAAAGCCCAACTCCACGTAGCGCTTGATCACCCCGGCATCCATCACCGTCATGTAGTAGCTCGGGGTCAGTCCCGCCGCCTGAAACACCTCATCCTGCACCTGACGACCGGTGGCTCCGCTCTCGTAACTGAGGATGGGGTAGTGGCAGAGCTGCTCCAGCGTCGGCTTCTTCACCTTGGCCAGAGGGTGATCCTGCGGCACCACCAGAGAGAGGGTCCAGAGGTAGGCGGGCAGCGCGATCAGCTCCTTGTCGAAGCCAATTTCGTGGGCAACGATGGAGAAATCGGAGTAACCCTTGCTGATCTGCTCCTTGCTCGCCGACATCACCGGATGGAGGTGGAACGAGATCTTGGGGTACTTCTTGGTGAAGTAGGTAACCGATTTGGGCAGCAGATAGCGGGCGATGGTGTGGGTAGTGTGGATGTTGAGGGTGCCCACGGTCGGATCCAGATACTCGCGGGAGATCGCCTTGATCTTGCTCTCGATATTGAGCATCGCCTCGGCGCACTTGATGATCTCCTCACCCACTGGGGTGATGCGGTGCAGATGCTTGCCACGGCGCTCGAAGATCCGCACCCCCAGCTCGCTCTCCAGCAGGCCGATCTGCTTGCTGACCCCGGGCTGGCTGGTATAGAGCGCATCGGATGCCACCGAGACGTTGAGGTTGTGGTCCCGGATCGCGATCAAGTACTTCAATTGCTGTAGTTTCAAGGCTTCACCCTCTCAAGCTGGTGCGGCGATCACGCCAGACAAACAGGCCGCCACAAAGGGCGGCCAGTGTATCATCCGATCCCGACATCGCAGCGCTTGATCCTTCATTTTGCTACAAAATCTAGCACCCGAAGGGGGTCGCTGACAAACCGGGCTCAGGCCGCACCGGCCCGCAGCGGCAGGATCCCCAAAAACTGCAGCAACCACTGCATCATGGTGGTCGAATCCACCTCCCCCTCCAGCGAGGAGAGGCTGCTCTGGTAACGCTCGTCGGGCAGCAGGCCACGGCGCCGTTCGATCAGCGCCCGGTTGTACTCCACCGAGAACTCCGGGTGCCCCTGAATGGCCACTATGTTGTCCCCCTGCAGGAACATGAAGTTAGGACAAAAATCGTTGCCCGCCAGCCGGGTTGCTCCGGGGGGAAGCTGCGCCACCTGATCCTGATGGCTCGCCAGAATGCGGATCTGATCCCGCGCCGGCGCCATCCAGGGGGCATCTTCCAGCATGGGGTGAACCGATACCCCCAGCCCCCACCCCTTGGTGGACTTCACCACCTCGCCACCGAGCGCCTGGGCGATCACCTGATGGCCGAAACAGATCCCGGCCAGCTTGACGTCGGCATCATGGGCACGGCGGATCCAGCCGCGCAGTGCCTGGATCCAGGGGATATCGCTGTAGGCGTCGTGGCGCGAACCTGTGATAAGCCAGGCATCGCACTCATGCAGATCTTCCGGCAATTCGCCATCGATGGCTGACCAGACCCGAAACTCCAGCTCGGGTGCCAACGGCTGAAACCCCCTGATAAACATCTCGGAGTAGACGGGGCCAAAACGATCCGCCAGATCGGGATCCAGCCGGTCACAATCGAGAATTCCCAATCGCATCTGTTGCTCCTTTACAGAAGTGCCCCCGCAGACCAGCGATCTGCGGGGGCAAGAGAATCAAATCATGGTGGTGAGCCCTGGGCTCATCACTTCATGGTTGGCATGGAGAACTCGGCACCACTGCGCAGGCTCTGGGGCCAGCGCGCCGTCACCGTCTTCATCCGGGTATAGAAGCGAACCCCATCCGGCCCGTGCATGTTGAGCGGCCCGAAGATGGAGCGCTTCCAGCCGCCAAAGCTGTGAAACGCCATCGGCACCGGAATGGGAACGTTCACCCCTACCATACCGACCTGCACCCGCGCCGTGAAGTCCCGCGCGGTGTCGCCGTCACAGGTAAAGATGGCGGTACCGTTGCCGTACTCGTGCTCGTTGATAAGGCGCAGTGCCGTCTCGTAGTCCGGCACCCGCACGATGGAGAGCACCGGGCCGAAGATCTCCTCGCGGTAGATCCGCATCTCTGGCGTCACCTCGTCAAACAGGCAGCCACCAATAAAGTACCCCTCTTCGTGGTTCAGCGTGCGGCCATCGACCCGCAGCGCGGCCCCTTCGGCCACCCCCTGATCCACATAACCGCGCACCTTGGCCAGATGCTCCTTGCTGATAAGCGGCCCCATCTCGTTTTCCGGGCTCTGGCCCAGCCCCGGGCCCACCCGCAGCTTCTCAACGAGCGGTGTCAGTTTGGCTACCAAGGCATCGGCGGTCTCGTCACCCACTACCACGGCTACCGAAATGGCCATGCAGCGCTCGCCCGCCGCCCCATAAGCAGCCCCCATCAGAGCTGAGACCGCCTGATCGAGATCAGCATCCGGCATCACCACCATATGGTTCTTGGCGCCGCCCAGCGCCTGCACTCGCTTGCCGTGGGCCGAGGCGGTGGCATAGATGTACTGGGCGATGGGGGTGGAGCCGACAAACGACACGGCGCCGACCCGCGGGTCGGTCAGCAGCACATCCACCACCTCCTTGTCACCGTTCACCACGTTGAGCACCCCGTCCGGCAGACCGGCCTCCTTGAGCAGCTCGGCCATCCGCAGCGAGAGCGAGGGATCCTTCTCGGAGGGTTTGAGAATAAAGGTATTGCCGCAGGCGATGGCGACCGGGAACATCCAGAGCGGCACCATGGCCGGGAAGTTGAACGGCGTGATACCGGCGCAGACCCCGACCGGCTGCATCATGGAGTAGCTGTCTACCCCGCGACCGACGTTGAGGGAGTGCTCCCCCTTGAGCAGATGGGGAATGCCGCAGGCAAACTCCACCACCTCCAACCCGCGGGTCAACTCACCCTGCGCATCGGAGAAGACTTTGCCGTGCTCGCGGCTGATGAGCTCGGCCAGCTCGTCCCTGTGCTGCTCCATCAACTCTTTGAAGCGGAAAAAGACCCGAGCCCGCACCAGCGGCGGGGTTTGCGACCAGTCGGCAAAGGCACGCTCGGCGATGGCGATCGCCTCCTGACACTCGGCGGCGCTGGAAAGCCCGACGCTTCCCTGCTGCTTGCCGCAGGCTGGGTTGAAGATGGCGCCCTGGCGCTCGCTACGACTCTCCTGCGGCTGGCCGTTGATGAAGTTGCTGACCCTGTATGTCATGTATCCTCCGTGATAACTGATGTGGTAAATGCGCTGAGCAAAACAACGCAAGGCCCCGCCAGTGCGGGGCCATCAAATGGGTTAGGGTTGTGCCTGCAGGGCATCCTGCAGCAGGGTGAAGAGATCATCGATCTGGCTGCGCTCGATGATGAGAGGTGGCGACAGAGCGATGATGTCGCCGGTCACCCTGATCAGCGCCCCCTTCTCGAAGCAGCGGACAAACACCTCATAGGCGCGCTTGCCCGGCGCATCCGGCATGGATTCAAGTTCGATACCGGCCACCAGCCCGTAGTTGCGCACATCCTTCACATGCTTGCAGCCCTTCAGCGAATGGGCCGCCTCCTCCCAGTAGCCCGCCAGATCCGCGGCGCGGCTAAGCAGGTTCTCGTTGCGATAGATCTCGAGGGTCGCGAGACCGGCAGCGGCAGCCACCGGGTGGCCGGAGTAGGTGTAGCCGTGGAACAGCTCGATGGCTCCTTTGCCTGCCGCCATCATGTCGTCATAAATATGCTTTTGCACCAGCACAGCTCCCATGGGGATAGCGCCGTTGGTGAGCCCCTTGGCGCAGGTGATCATGTCGGGGATGGCATCGAACTCCTGTGCGGCAAAGGGGGAGCCGAGGCGACCGAAACCGGTGATCACCTCGTCAAAAATCAGCAAGATGCCGTGTTTGGTACAGATCTCGCGCAGCCGCTTGAGGTAGCCTTTGGGCGGCATCAGCACGCCGGTACTACCAGCGATGGGCTCGACGATCACCGCCGCGATATTGCTGGCATCGTGCAGAAAGACGATCTTTTCCAGCTCGTCGGCCAGCGCCACATCCTCCTCGGGCAGTCCTTTGGTGAAGGCATTCTTGGCGATATTGAGGGTATGGGGTAGATGATCCACCCCGGTCAACAGGGAGCCAAACCACTTGCGATTACCGGGAATGCCCCCCACCGAGATGCCGCCAAAACCGACGCCATGGTAGCCCCGCTCGCGGCCAATCAACCGGGTACGGGTGCCCTGACCACGGGCCCGCTGCCAGGCCAGTGCGATTTTGAGCGCGGTATCGACCGATTCTGAGCCGGAGTTAGTGTAGAAGACATGGCCAAAGCCCTGGGGAGCGATCTCCACCAGCCGGTTAGCCAGCTCGAACGGCAGGGGGTGGCCCATCTGAAAGGTGGGGGCAAAATCGAGGTGGGAAATCTGCTGGGAGACCGCCTCGGCAATCTCGCGCCGACCATGGCCCGCGTTGCAACACCAGAGTCCGGCAGTGCCATCCAGTATCTTGCGGCCATCCTCTGAGTGATAATACATCCCCTCTGCCGACTTCAGGATGCGCGGCGCCGCCTTGAACTGCTGGTTGGCGGTGAACGGCATCCAGAAAGCGGACATGTCGGAGGGGGTATTGATGTCGCTGATCGGTTTCATGGTCACCTCATCCTTAAGGTGTTTAGCAACTATTGGCTATTGCCCATTAAATTAAACACCTGAATCCATAAAAAAGGGCTCATGATCGCCCTGTCTGATGCCACCCCTAGCTAGATGGCTCTACAGGGTGGTATAAGATATTTAACACAAATTTAATAATAGTAAACAGTCAAGGAGTGTCTATCGATGGATATCGGTCACCGTCTCAAGGCGGTTCGCACCAAGGCGGCCCTCTCCCAGCGTGAGCTGGCCAAACGTTCGGGCGTGACCAACGGATTCATCTCCCAGATCGAAAAGAATCAGGTGAGCCCGTCAGTTGCCTCCCTGCGCAAGGTGCTGGAAGGGATCCCCATGTCACTGGCCAGCTTCTTTACCGAAGAGACTGAAATGGACTCCGAAGTGATCTTCCGCGCCGCCGACATGCCTGATCTCGGCACGCATCCCATCAGCTATCGACTGGTGGGCCACAGCCGCGCCAACCGCGCTATCGGCATGATGCAGGAAGTATTGCCACCGGGCGCCGATACCGGCGACGACATGCTGAGCCACGAGGGTGAAGAGTGCGGCATCGTCATCAAGGGCGAGGTTGAAGTGACCGTGGGCGAGCAGATCTACCTGCTGACACCGGGCGATGGCTACTACTTCGACAGCCGCACTCCCCACCGTTTTCGCAATGTGGGCGGGCAGGAGTGCGTATTGATTTCGGCCAATACTCCCGCCAGTTTCTAACTGGGTGATAAGGGGTCAGCCAGTCACCAATGTTTAATGAATTGTTACAAAGTGGATTTACAAGTGGCCGGATGTTTAGCATATTGATACGCGGACAATGACTTTTGCCGGTTCAAGGAGTGAACATGAGTGACCTGACCCTGGCCCAGTGGCAACACAAGGCCGCCCATCTGACCCTGCCCTCACAAGCCTTTATCAACGGTAGCTATCGGGATGCCGTCAATGGTGCCACCTTCGACTGTATCAACCCGGCCAACGGCAAGCTGCTGACCAGGGTAGCAGCGTGCGATGCCGCCGATGCCGAACTGGCGGTACAGGCCGCTCGTAAAGCCTTCAATGACAAGCGCTGGAGCGGCATGGCGCCGAAACAGCGCAAGCTGATCATGCAGCGCTTCGCCGAACTGATGCGTCTCAACAAGGTGGAGCTGGCACTGCTGGAGTCGCTGGACATGGGCAAGCCCATCGGCGATGCCATGGGATACGATGCCCCTGCTGCAGCCAACTGCATCGCCTGGAACGCCGAGGCTATCGACAAGATCTACGATCAGGTCGCTCCGGTCGAGGAATCCGCCCTGGCGCTGGTGACCCGCGAAGCGCTCGGGGTGGTCGCCGCCATCGTGCCATGGAACTTCCCGCTGGTGATGGCCTGCTGGAAGCTGGGGCCGGCGCTCGCTACCGGCAACTCGGTCATTCTCAAACCTTCCGAAAAGTCCCCCCTGACCGCCTTGCGTATCGCAGGTCTGGCCAAGGAGGCCGGCATTCCTGACGGCGTGTTCAACGTACTGCCCGGCTTTGGCCATACCGTGGGCGAAGCGCTGGCCATGCACATGGATGTGGATTGCATCACCTTCACCGGCTCCACCAAAATCGGCAAGCACCTGGTGGAGTGTTCCGGCAAGTCCAACCTCAAGCGCGCCTTTATGGAGTGCGGCGGCAAGAGCCCCAACATCATACTGGCGGATGCGCCGGATCTGGACGCCGCCGCCAAAAGCGCGGCCAGCGCCATCTTCTACAACCAGGGCGAGGTGTGCACCGCCGCCTCCCGGCTGCTGGTGCAAAACAGCATCAAGCCGCAGTTTATGGAAAGGCTGCTGGCCCACGCCCGCGAATGGATCTCGGCCAACCCGCTCGACCCCGCTACCCGCATCGGCGCCATGGTAGATCACATCCAGATGGAGCAGGTGCTGCGCTATGTCGAGATTGGCAAGCAGGAGGGGGCCAAGCTGCTACTGGGGGGCAAACGCACCAATCTTGAGAGCGGCGGCTTCTATATCGAGCCCACCATCTTCGATGAGGTAACCCCGCAGATGCGTATCTTCCGCGAGGAGATTTTCGGCCCTGTGCTGGCGGTGACCGGCTTCGACACGCTGGAAGAAGCCATCGCCCTTGGCAACGACACCGACTACGGGCTGGCGGCGGCGATCTGGACAGCGGATCTCAACAAGGCGGTGAAGGGCTCCCGCGCCCTGCGCGCCGGCACCGTGTTCGTCAACAACTGGGATGGCGGCGACATGACCATGCCGTTTGGCGGCTTCAAGCAGTCCGGTAACGGTCGCGACAAGTCGCTGCACGCGCTGGAGAAGTACACCGAGCTGAAAAGTACCTGGATCCAGCTCGAATAAAGGTATAAATAGCCATCATCATCAGCAAGGGGGGATAAATCCCCCCTTTTGCATTTTGGCCTTCCATCAGGCAGCACAATCGATATAATCATCAAATAAGCAAGCCATTAAATATAAAGACAAAAATGCTATTTTTTCTGGGAAGCGTACTTTTTCTGGTGATCGGGTTGCCCCTGCTGTTTTTCGTGCTGGGGCACGGCGAGGCCTACGTGACCTGGGGCCCCTGGATCTCTGCCATCGCTCTGATGTTGTGGCTGTTGATGGACGTCGACAAGATCCGTCGCGGCAAAGGATGACCCGCTTCCAACCGTATTCTCAAACTTCGTTTATTCGCTTCTTTCCTCGATAAAGGATCGCTACACTGATTTTTTGCGATGTTTTCCCGCATCCAACGCATCAGTAAAGGTCATCCGCATGCCGCAACAGATCCAGCGCCAGGGCGTCATCTACGCCCTGTGCGCCTATACCCTTTGGGGCATAGCCCCCATCTATTTCAAAACCATCTCTGCCGTCCCGGCTGCCGAAATTCTGACCCACAGGATGATCTGGTCCTGCGTGCTGCTGATGGTGCTCACCCTGGCAGGCCGCCAGTGGCACAAGGTGCAGGCCGTGCTGCGTCAGCCAAAAGTGCTGCTCACCCTGGCGTTTACCTCGGTCACCGTTGGCGGCAACTGGCTGCTGTTTATCTGGGCCATCAACAACGGGCACATGCTGGATGCCAGCCTCGGCTACTACATCAACCCGCTGTTCAACGTGCTGCTGGGGATGGTGTTTCTGAGCGAGAAACTGCGCCGGCTGCAGTGGTGGGCGGTGGCGCTGGCCTTTGCCGGAGTGGCGATCCAGCTCATCGCCTTTGGCTCCCTGCCCTGGATTGCACTGGTGCTGGCGTCGAGCTTCGCCATCTATGGTCTGGTGCGCAAAAAGCTGGCCCTCGATGCACTTACCGGCCTGCTGATCGAAACCATGATCATGCTGCCACCGGCAGCCATCTATCTGTGGGGATTTGCCGACAGCCCCACCAGCCACCTCACCCAGAATGACTGGCACCTCAACCTGCTGCTGATCGCTGCAGGCGCCGTCACCACAGCCCCCCTGCTCTGTTTCACCGCCGCTGCGACCCGGCTCAAGCTATCCACCCTGGGCTTCTTCCAGTACATAGGCCCCAGCCTGATGTTCATCCTCGCGGTCACTCTCTACGGCGAGGAGCTGGCAATGGACAAGGCTCTCACTTTCGCCTGTATCTGGAGCGCACTGCTGATCTTCACGCTCGATGGGCTGCGTAACGGCAAGCGCCCCGCTGCAACGAGCAATATAAAGCTTTCAAAATCAAATCCGTAGATAACAAAGTAGTCATAAGCGATATGCCATTTTCTCGCCTCCTGGCCTGTTAAACCGGTAGCCTTGGACTCAATGTGGGAATAGGATCCGCACTCCCTATTCTCCATCCAGCTATAAGGATCAACAGGCATGAATCGAAAATGGTCGCTCCCCATCGTGGCAATCGCGGGGGGAGCGTTACTCTGGCTCGGCAACACCTTTGGTATGAAATGGGCTTTGATGGCCCTGATCGGATTCGGCTTCGGCTTCACCCTCTCCTTCAGCCGCTTCGGTATCGTATTCGGTTGGCGCGAGATGCTGACCAAGCGCAACAGCTACTATGTGCGGGTTCACCTGCTCACCATCGCCATCGAAATTCTATTGTTCACCTGCTTCCTTTCCTTTAGCCACGCCCTGTTTGGCGACGCCATGGTGGGCAACGTGATGGCCATCGGCATTTCCTTCATCGTCGGTGCCTTCCTGTTCGGCATCGGCATGCAGCTGGCGGGCGTCTGCGCCACCGGCACCCTTTACTGCTGCGGCGAGGGGCAACCCCGCTTCTGGCTGGTGCTGCTCTGCTACGGCATCGGCACCCTGATCAGCAACCAGTTCCGCCCCGAACTGGAGGCCACCTTCTCCAGCCATGTGGTGCTGGCAAAAGACCTGACTGGCAATATCTGGAGCGGCATGCTGCTCAACCTGGCGCTGGTCGCCGCGCTGTTCCTGCTGTTTCGCAACAGCGAGCTAAAACGTACCGGCGAGCTCAAGCCCCTCTTCAGCGGCGGCAACCTGTTCTGGCGCGACGGCCGCTTCACCGTGCTGACCGGCGGCATCATCATCGCCATACTCAACTCCACTGTCGTCGCCCTGCACGGCTCGGCCTGGACCATCACCGGCGCCGTCTATGACATGGCGCTGCGCGGTGCCTCCCTGTTCGGCCTGTTCGAGGGCCACCCCAAGCTGGCCCAACCGCTCTTCATCAACCCCATGGTTGGCATGTTCTGGCTCGGCATTCTGGGGGCCATGCTGGCGCGCTGCATCAGCGGTGGCGGCACCTTCGCCCCGATGCGGCTCGGCAACAGCCTGGCCTCCATCATCGGCGGCCTGCTGATGGGGATGGGCGCCATGTACAGCGCCTGCAACCTCGGCGGCTTCTTCGACGGTACCGCCTCAGGCAGCCTGCACGGCTGGGTCTGGATGCTGATGGCCCTCGCCGGCAGCCTGATCGGCATCCGCCTGCGCCCGCTGTTCAAGCTATAAGCCACAGACCGGTACTCTCCAACAAGGGAGTCAGGTCACACCAAATAGAGAGAGCCAGTCCGCTTGTGCGGGCTGGCTCTCTTTTTTCTGTCGCGCCGCTATCATACCGGCGCTTCCACTAGATCCGCATCAGAACCACTGGCCGTGGCGCTTGATGTAGATGCTCTTGATGGTCTGGGTCAGCCCCATGTAGGCCAGCATGGTAATCACCAGCCACATGAAGTACTTGGGCCCATCCAGGGTGATGAAGCCGAAGTGCTCCGCCACCGGCGAGAACGGCAGGTAGCAGCCGATGGCGATAGCGATGGAGGTGGAGAGCAGCACCGGCAGGGTAGCGGTACTCTGCAGGAACGGGATCTTGCGGGTACGTAACATGTGCACCACCAGGGTCTGCGACACCAGTCCCTCGATGAACCAGCCGGAGTTCATGATGGCCTGACCGTTGACCAGCGGATCCATGCTGCCGTTGGCAGTGGCATAGAGAGCGCCGGCGCCGAACACGAACCACATCAGGCAGTAGGTGCTGATATCGAACACCGACGAGGTCGGGCCGAGCCACAGCATGAAGCGCTTTATGTTGCTCGCCTCCCACTTGCGCGGCCGCTTGAGGAACTCGGGATCCATCTTGTCCCAGGGCAGCAGCATCTGGGAGACGTCATACACCAGGTTCTGGATCAACATCTGCATCGCCAGCATGGGTGCCCATGGCAGCCAGGCGGAGGCCACCAGCACCGAGAAGACGTTGCCGAAGTTGGAGCTGGCGGTCATGTTGAGGTACTTGAGGATATTGCCAAAAGTCTCGCGCCCCTTGATCACCCCCTCCTCCAGCACCATCAGACTCTTCTCCAGCAGGATGATGTCGGCGGTCTCCTTGGCGATATCGGCACCGCTGTCCACCGAGATCCCCACGTCCGCATCCCGCAGCGCCGGTGCATCGTTGATGCCGTCACCGAGGAAACCGACGGTGTTGCCGTTGGCCTGCAGCGCCTTCACCACCCGCGACTTCTGCAGCGGGGTGAGCTTGGCGAAGATGGTGGTCTGCTTGACCACCTCGCACAGCGCCACGTCATCCATTCCTTCGATATCCTTGCCGAGCAGCGGTACACCGGGCTCCAGACCAACATCACGACACACCTTGCTGGTAATGATAGGGTTATCGCCGGTCAGTACCTTTACCGCTACGCCATAGTCGTTCAGCGCACGAATGGCCGGTGCGGCTGAATCCTTGGGCGGATCGAAGAAGGTGAGGAAACCGCGCACCACCAGATTGACCTCGTCACTGGTGCGATAGCTCTGCTTGCACTCGGCAGCCGGGATCTCTCGGGTAGCCACGATCAACACCCGATAACCGTCGGCGTTGTACTCTTCACTGCGACGCAGCAAGGTACGGCGCTCAATCTCATCCAGCTCTCGGATCTGCTTGCCATCATCAATGTGGCTGGAGACGGAGAGCATCTCCTCGACCGCCCCCTTGGAAACCATCAGCTGCTGGCCACGCTCATCCTGTACGATCACCGACAGGCGCCGGCGCACGAAGTCGAACGGCAACTCATCCACCTTGCTGTAACCCGCCGGCTTGCAGCCAGCCCCCAGTGCATCGGCGTGCTCGATCACGGCGATGTCCATCAGATTCTTCATGCCGCTCTGATGATAACTGTTGAGCCAGGCCAACTGCAGGATCCGGTCGTCCCGGTTGCCACGCACGTCGTAGTGGTGCTCGAGGATGATCTTGTCCTGGGTCAGGGTGCCGGTCTTGTCGGTGCAGAGCACGTCCATGGCACCGAAGTTTTGCACCGAGTTGAGACGCTTGACCACTACCTTGCGCTTGGCCATGGCCACCGCCCCCCGCGCCAGGTTGGCAGAAACGATCATCGGCAGCATCTCGGGGGTGAGCCCCACCGCCACCGCCAGCGCGAAGGTGAGTGCAGACATCCAGTCACCACTGCTGATACCACTCAGCATAAAGACGATGGGTACCATCACCAGCATGAAACGAATAAGCAGCCTGGTGACGCTGTTGACGCCGCGATCGAAACTGGTCTCGATGCGCTTGTGGCTCACCACGTTGCGGGCCAGCGAACCGAAGTAGGTGTCGCTGCCGGTGGCCACGACCACAGCCTTGGCTGTACCGCTCACCACGTTGGTGCCCATGAAGCAGATGTTGGGCTGATCGAGCAACCCCACGTCCCCTGTGCTGTTGCCGTCTGCCGACTTCTCGGCCACAGCTCCCAGAGTGTCATACTTCTCCACCGGCAGTGCTTCACCGGTCAGCACCGCCTGGCTGATGAAGAGATCGCGGGATTCAATCAGCTTGATGTCGGCGGGGATCATGTCTCCCGCCTGCAAGTGCACTATGTCTCCGGCCACCAGCTCGGTCATTGCCACTTCCTTGCGCTGGGGGGTAGCGCCCGGCGAGGGACGACGCTGTACAGTGGCAGTGTTGCGCACCAGTGACTTGAGCGCCTCGGCCGCCTTGGCCGAACGGTACTCCTGCCAGAAGCGCAGCAGACCGCTCAGGCCCACCATGACACCGAGGATGATCACCTTGACCCAGTCCTCATCACCCGGCTCGGCCATCAGCACGTCCATCACATAACTGACCAGCCCAAGCACCATCAAGACCATCACAAACGGGTTTTTGAACGCCTGCAGCAGCTGGATCAATGGATGGGGCGGCTTGTCGTGGGTCACCTCGTTGGGGCCAAACTGGACCAGACGGTTGGCAGCCTCGGTCGCGGTAAGGCCATCAATATTGCCGCGCACGGCAGTAAGGGTGTATTCGAGAGACTTGTCGGCCTCGTCGAGCACCCGAGAGGAGAGCTTCTCATTGGCACGGCCCGGGGCGACGAACCCCTGTTGCTTGTGCCGGCTGGCAGTATGTTGTTGCTTCATAACTTTAAATCCTGATTTTCGCTTGCAGCAGGGCCCTGTCGCGGGCCAGGCCTGGCGTCAGTACTGATATCGAAGGCAGTAAACCCGATGCGTTGCCGGCACGATCAACTGGCGTGCACGGGGCTGCCCGTCAGACAAACGTCTGCCGTCGCGCTCACTGGCATAGTCGGGTCAGATCAGGGGTCAGGACTCCATATCCTGTTACCCGCAGGGGGGTCAGGCGTGGAGAGGTATGGACCCCGAGGGTCGAGGTTTGGGCTCTTCGGTCATACGATATCCTCCGAGTGGGGTGGAGATAGGGCCGGACATACCATAGACAGCGATACACACTGTCGTTGGCAAGCATGGCCATGGGTCTGCATTATCGACCTACCAATACGGTGATCCCGCAACCAGAGCGGCATACATCCATAAAGAAAATAAGGATTACGACAGCTTGAAATAACGGGATGCGGACAGGAAATAGTATCAGTGATTTCTGGCGGGTACGTATATCGGAGAAAACCACGCCCATGGAAATATTTCGATGCAACCCTTGTTACGACCGAATTATATTAATCAATCACGTCAATTATTTTAATTTGAAACCTGTCCTATCGAAAACGAAATAGTTTTCAATATGAAATTATCCATCTTGTTATTTTACGCTTGATCCCTTCCCGACCACGACACAGATACATGGTTCCAACGCTGTGACGGCCCTGACGGGCACCGGGAGTATGTGATGAAGCGTTCAATTGCAGGGGTCGCGAGGCGCGCATGGCTCGCAGATGAGCGGAACGATCCAGATTTACAACCGAAATCCCTGATGAAGGCGGGATGAAGAGGTTGTGAGAGTCGATGCTGACTCATATAGATGCTGCACTCTATGCTTGTGATTCGAGCAATCAGAGTGAGAGAGAAGATAAAATATTCGGCCTCAGCTCTGGTAAACCCGCATCGCGATTTGCAATCGGCTACAACTGTCGCAGTCCATAATATTTACCTGTCTATTGATAACACGCAGAGATTCTAACCAAAAGGATCTTCAGGCGCAAAGTTTAATTCTATTTTTTTATCCTGTAATTTCTTGGAAATATAATAACTATTCCTATTAGGAAA
Source organism: Aeromonas sp. 600774 (assembly GCF_049175075.1). Taxonomy (NCBI): domain Bacteria; kingdom Pseudomonadati; phylum Pseudomonadota; class Gammaproteobacteria; order Aeromonadales; family Aeromonadaceae; genus Aeromonas; species Aeromonas sp. 600774. Next base: position 41,819 of record NZ_JAAKUJ010000012.1, on the reverse strand, counting down.
AGATTCGATAGCTCATGATGTTGGCAACCCAGGTCTGCGCCACCACCATCCGATCACGCTGACCATAGAAAACGGGAGGCCTGGCCTCCCGTTCTTCTCGAATCCCATCTCTGCCACAGCATCACTGCGCCGGCTGGGAAACCCCTTCCAGATGGATTTCAACCCGACGATCCGGAGCCAGACAGGCGATCAGCTCCTGCTTGGAGCTGCTGGCACAGCTGCTGCCAGTGACCGGATTGGCCTTGCCACGCCCCTCGACCCGCACCTTGTCGGCATACAAACCTTTGGATACCAGATAGCTGGCCACGCTCTGGGCCCGCTTCTCGGAAAGAGCCAGGTTGTAGTTGTCGGAGCCGATACGGTCGGTATAACCGATGACAGTTGCGACACCATCTTTCGGATTGGCCGCCACAATCTGGCCGAACAGGGTATCGAGCGCCTGATTGGCAGCCGGTTTCAGGGTCGCTTTGTTGAACTCGAACAGCACATCGGAACTCAGGCTGAAGGTCTTGGGTTCCACCACCACAGCCGGAGCCGGTTCAGCAGCCGGAGCGGGCGCCGGCACAGCAACCTCACCCCCTTGCTGACCGAAACGATAGAGCATGCCGAACGAGATCAGGCCGTTATCCAGCTCGATGCCGGAGCGATCGAGAGAGGCATCCCCCAGCGGCGTGGTGTACTGGTACTCCAGACGGGCGGCCCAGTCACGATCGATGGCGTATTCGGCACCCAGCGCCCCGACAAAGGCGGCACCATGCTTTTTACCGGTCTCGCTGACATTGGCGAAGCTGAGTTCACTTTCAGTCCAGGCATAAGCACCGCCCAGTCGGCCATAAAGATCGAGCACATTCGTTGCCGGGAAGCTGATCTTCATGGTGGCCTGAATCATCTGGCTCTTGGCTTCGGTGTTGAGGGTATTGGCGCCGGTACCCGAGGTCGTATCGTATTTGCCAAGCCAGTCATAACCCAACTCGAAACCCAGATTGGGGTTGAGCTGATAACCGGCAAACAGACCCAGTCCCAGATCGTCCGTGTTCTCGCTGGTATTGCCCAGCGTCTGGGCTATCGACTCGGCATACTGGTTATGATCAACACCGTAATAGTTGGACCAACCGGCCTTGCCACCGACATACCAGGTATTGTCCTGAGCGGCGGCGTGAACGGCGCCGGCCGCCAGCAAACCGCTGACCAACACGGCAAGCATGGATTTATTCATATTTTTGCCTCTGCAATAAGTCGTTATGGGCGCCTGAGTGCGCACTCTCCCTGTGTGAAGCCGTCAGGCGGCCTCTCCGCCGATCAGGGTATCCCATCCGAAGGCAGCCTCAAATGACCAGCCCATCAGGAGTGTGAGCTTGCCTGCAATATCCGGCGTAAAAATCGCCAGCACAGCGGTTCACATTGTTTTGTCAGTAAAACCATGGGCAGGGGTTACCCTGCAATAACTTCTCTACGCCCGACATATAAAAAAGGGAGGCATGGCACCTCCCTCTGGACTGGTCGTAGCAACCCTCTTGCTCAACTGGCCAGGAACAGCCGGTAGGCGGGGTCGTCGCTCACCTCTTTCCAGCCGTAGCCAATCTCGTGCAGGTAGTCGTGGAAGGCTGCTACGTCCTCGTCCGGCAGCTCGAAGGCGCAGAGCACCCGGCCGTAGTCGGCACCGTGGTTGCGGTAGTGGAACAGGCTGATGTTCCAGCGACAGCCGAGGGTCTCCAGAAAGCGCATCAGGGCGCCCGGTTGCTCCGGAAACTTGAAGCTGTAGAGACGTTCGCCGAGGGGCCGGGCCGGGCGGCCGCCAATCATGTAGCGCACGTGGTTCTTGGCCAGCTCGCTTTCGGTCATGTTGACCACCGGGTAGCCGTTGCCGCCGAGCTGATCGATGATCTGACTGAGCTCCTCGTCACCACCGGTGAGGCGCACCGAGACGAACAGCGACGCCTGCTCGGCATCGGCGTAGCGATAGTTGAACTCGGTCACCATGCGCGGCCCGAGTTGACGGCAGAAGTCGAGGAAGGCCCCTTTGCGCTCGGGGATGGTCACCGCCAGCATGCCCTCGCGCTTCTCGCCAATCTCGCAGCGCTCCGACACGTAGCGCAGGCTGTGGAAGTTGACGTTGGCACCGGACAGAATGGCCGCCATCCGGCCACCCCTGACCTGCTCCCGCTCGCTGTAGGCCTTGAGGCCCGCCAGCGACAGGGCCCCCGACGGCTCGGCGATGGCACGGCAGTCGTCGAAGATGTCTTTCAGCGCGGCGCAGATCTGGTCGTTGGAAACGGTCACCACCTCGTCCAGATACTGATTGCAAAGGCGGAAGGTCTCCTCGCCGATGCGCTTGACCGCCACCCCGTCCGCAAACAGCGAGACCCGCTCCAGATTGACCGGTTCACCGGCCGCCATGGCAGCCTTGAGACAAGCGGAACCCTCCGCCTCCACCCCGATCACCTTCACATCCGGCAGCAGTTGCTTGATATAGACCGCCACCCCGGCGGCCAACCCGCCGCCGCCCACCGGCACGAACACGTGGGTGAGGTGGGTATCCTGCTCCAGCAGCTCCTTGCCGATGGTGCCCTGCCCGGCGATCACCTCGACGTCGTCAAACGGCGGGATCAGGGTGTAGCCCTCCAGCTCGGCGAGGCGGCGACTCTCGCCGTAGGCCTCGTCGAAGCTGTTGCCGAACAGCATGACGTTGCCGCCCTGCCGGCGCACCGCATCGATCTTGATGTCCGGCGTAGTCTTGGGCATCACGATGATCGCCTTGATACCGAGCTTGGCGGCCGACAGGGCGACCCCCTGCGCGTGGTTACCTGCAGAGGCGGCGATGACGCCGCGCGCTTTCTGCTCCTCGGTCAGGGTGGCGATCTTGTGGTAGGCACCGCGCAGCTTGAAGGAGTGGACTGGTTGCAGATCCTCCCGCTTCAGGCTGACGTGGTTGCCGAGCCGCTCGGAGAGTTTCTTCAGGGTTTGCAAGGGGGTGACCCGCGCCGCCTCGTAGACGGGGGAGAGCAACACCTTGCGTAGATAATCCGCCGCAGAGACCATGATTTATTCCCCCAGCATTGAGCGATCACGCACCGCGCCTTTATCAGCGCTGGTGGCGAACATGGCGTAGGCGCGCAGGGCAAAGGAGACCTGACGCTGACGATCGAGCGGCTTCCAGCCACGGGCTTCAACGGCAACACGGCGGGCAGCCAGCACGCTGTCGGCCACCTCCAGCACCATGCTGCGGGCCGGGATATTGATGCTGATGATGTCGCCATCCTCCACCAAACCTATGGTGCCGCCAGAAGCGGCTTCCGGCGAGACGTGGCCGATAGAGAGGCCCGAGGTGCCGCCGGAGAAGCGGCCATCGGTGATCAGGGCGCACGCCTTGCCCAATCCCATGGATTTCAGATAGGTGGTGGGGTAGAGCATCTCCTGCATGCCTGGGCCCCCTTTCGGCCCTTCGTAGCGGATCACCACAACCTCGCCCGCTTTCACGGTGCCGTCGAGGATGCCGCTCACCGCGCTCTCCTGACTCTCGAACACCCGGGCCGGACCACGGAAGGTGAGGTTCTCCTCATCCACCCCGGCGGTCTTTACGATGGCGCCGTTGACCGCGAGGTTGCCGGAAAGCACGGCAAGGCCGCCCTCCTGGCTGTAGGCGTTATCCAGCGAGCGGATGCACCCTTCGGCTCTGTCCAGATCCAGCTCTGGCCAGCGACAATCCTGACTGAACGCCTTGGTGGTGCGGATACCGGCAGGGCCGGCGCGGTAGAAGTCCACCACCTCCTGACTCGGCTGGCGGCTGACGTCATATTCATTGAGCTGTTCGACAAGAGAGCAACCCAGCACGGTGCGAGTATCCCCATGCACCAGACCCGCTTTTTCCAGCTGGCCCAGAATGGCGACCACGCCACCGGCGCGGTGCACATCTTCCATATGGTACTTCTGAGTGGAGGGCGCCACCTTGCAGAGCTGTGGCACCTTGCGCGACATGCGGTCAATATCGGCCATGGTGAAGTCGACGCCCGCCTCCTGCGCCGCTGCCAGCAGGTGCAGCACGGTATTGGTGGAGCCACCCATGGCGATGTCGAGCGCCATGGCGTTCTCGAACGCCGCCTTGGTGGCGATATTGCGCGGCAGTGCCGAAGCATCGTCCTGCTCATACCAGCGCTTGGCCAGCGTCACGATGCGCTGGCCCGCCAGCTTGAACAGCTGCTCGCGATCGGCGTGGGTTGCCAGCATGGAGCCGTTGCCCGGCTGGGAAAGGCCGAGCGCCTCGGTCAGACAGTTCATGGAGTTGGCGGTAAACATGCCGGAGCAGGAGCCACAGGTGGGGCAGGCACTGCGCTCCACCTGTTCGCTCTGGGCGTCGGAGACCTTGGGATCGGCGCCCTGGATCATGGCGTCCACCAGATCCAGCTTGATGATCTGGTCGGAGAGCTTGGTCTTGCCCGCTTCCATCGGGCCGCCGGAGACGAAGATCACCGGAATGTTGATGCGCAGGGCGGCCATCAGCATCCCCGGGGTGATCTTGTCGCAGTTGGAGATACAGACCATGGCGTCGGCGCAGTGGGCGTTGACCATGTACTCCACCGAATCGGCAATCAGCTCCCGGGATGGCAGGGAATAGAGCATGCCGCCGTGGCCCATGGCGATGCCGTCATCCACGGCGATAGTGTTGAACTCCTTGGCCACCCCGCCTGCGGCCTCGATCTCCCGCGCCACCAGTTGGCCCAGATCCTTGAGGTGGACGTGGCCCGGCACGAACTGGGTGAAGGAGTTGACCACGGCGATGATGGGTTTGCCGAAATCCTGATCGGTCATTCCGGTGGCACGCCACAGGGCGCGGGCCCCGGCCATGTTACGTCCGTGGGTGGTGGTGGCGGATCTCAACTTCGGCATTGTCTCTACTCCCTGAATGCCCAGCGGGCTCATTATCTTTGAAAATGAAAAAGTGACTCTCGGATCGGGAATCGATCCTGGTGAGGGCACAGCGCAGAGCCCTCACCGGAAGCGACTCGGGGAGGCACAGCGCCTCCCCTCTCTCATCAGTCGTTGACGGGCGTCAGCCAACCCCACTTGTCCTCGGTCTGGCCATTGAACAGGCCGAAGAAGGCGTTCTGCAGCTGCTCGGTCACCGGGCCACGGCTGCCAGCACCCACCTTCATTCGATCAACGGAGCGCACCGGGGTCACCTCGGCCGCCGTGCCAGTCATGAAGATCTCGTCTGCGACATAGAGCGCTTCACGAGGCAGCGCCTGCTCGCGCACCTCGTAACCGAGATCGCGGGCCAGCGTCATGATGGTGTCGCGGGTGATGCCGGGCAGGATGGCAGCGGTAGCGGGCGGGGTGAACAGCACGCCGTTCTTCACCAGAAACAGGTTCTCCCCCGCCCCTTCGCTCAGGTAGCCATTCACATCCAGTGCCAGCCCCTCGGCGAAGCCGTTGCGCTTGGCCTCGCGGCTGATCAGCTGGGATGACAAATAGTTGCCGCCCGCCTTGGCGCCGGTGGGAATAGTGTTGGGAGCGAGTCGGTTCCAGGAGGTGACGCAGACATCCACCCCGTTCTTCAGCCCCTCTTCCCCCAGATAGGCGCCCCACGGCAGGGCGGCCACCATCAGGTCGGCCTTGGCATCCAGCGGTGGATGCAGCCCCAGCCCCACGTTGCCGACAAAGGCCAGCGGGCGCAGGTAGCCGCTCTTCAGGCCGTTCTCGCGCACCACGGTGCGGCAGGCTTCATTCACGTCGGACTCGCTGTAGGGGATGTCCATCCAGTAGATCTTGGCGGAGTCGAACAGGCGGCGGGTGTGCTCCTGCAAACGGAAAATGCAGGTGCCTTTGGGGGTATCGTAGGCACGCACACCCTCGAACACCGAGGAGCCGTAGTGCAGGGCGTGGCTCATCACATGTACCTGGGCATCCTGCCAGGGCACCAGTTTGCCGTTGAACCAGATGTATTGCGGGTGAGTGGCGGATTGGGAAGGCTGTGACATTGGCTTTGCTCCTTAAGCTCTGATCCGGGGTTGCTGTTCCAGTGCATCGACCCGGGAGACGTCCACCAGCTTCACCAGCTGGCTCCACAACTGCTGGATGGGACGCACCGACTCGACAGTAACCGTGATCCGCAGCTGTTGGCAATCCTGCTCCATATTCAAGGCGCAGAGATTGAAGCCGCGGTGGCGCACCACCCGCAGTACCCGCTCCATCACTTCGGGTCTGGGCTGGGCGTGGATATGCAGGGTGTGTTGTGCAAATGCTGGCTGGGCAAGGGTGTGCGGGTTCATGGGCGTTGCTCCATCATCTGGTGGTTGGCGACTCCCGGTGGAACCAGGGGCCAGACGTTTTCTTCCTCTGAAATAGCCACATGCAGCAGGTAGGCACTCTCGCTTGCCAGCAGGCGATCGAGGGCTCCGGCTATCTGCTCCTTGCATGTGATGGTTTCGCCGGGGATGCCGAAAGCAGCAGCCAGGGCGACGAAATCGGGGTTGTCGGAAAGGATGGTCTCGCTGTAGCGGCCGTCGAAGAATAGCTCCTGCCACTGGCGCACCATGCCGAGGCGCTGGTTGTCAAGCAGCACCATCTTCACCTTGAGTTGGGCGCGGCGGATGGTGCCAAGCTCCTGCACGTTCATCATGAAAGAGCCGTCGCCGCTCACCAGCACCACTTCATCCTCCGGGCGCGACATCTTGGCCCCGATGGCGGCGGGCAGACCAAAGCCCATGGTACCCAGACCGGCGCTGGAGAGGTGGTTGCGCGGGCTGGTGAAGCGCATGTGCTGGGCCACCCACATCTGGTGCTGACCCACATCGCAGGCCACCACGCTGCTCTCCGGCAGCCGGGCAGAGAGCTGCTTGAGCAGAGCCGGGGCGTAGATGGCCTGACCCGGGTGGTCGTAGCGAAATGCATATTCGCGGGCCATGGCGGCGCAGTGTTCACGCCAGGGGGCGATGTCGAGAGTCATGGCGAGGCGCGGCAGCACCTGTTTGAGATCCTGGGTGATACCCACCTCGGCAGCGCGGCGCTTGCCGAACTCGGCGGCGTCCACATCGAGATGGATCACCTTGGCCTCGGGAGCAAACTCCTCCAGCTTGCCGGTCACCCTGTCGTCGAAACGGGCACCCACCACCAGCAGCAGATCGCACTGCTGCACCGCATAGTTGGCCGCCTTGGTACCGTGCATGCCGAGCATGCCGAGGTAAACGGGGCTATCGGGGTCGAGCGCGCCGATCCCCTTGAGGGTGGTGACCGCAGGCATGCCGGTTGCGGCGGCAAAGTCGCGCAGTTGCTGCTCGGCATTGGCCATGCCCACCCCGCCACCGACGTAAAGCACCGGGCGCTCGGCGGCAGCCAGCAGGGTGCGGGCGGCGGTCAGCTCCGAGGGGATTAGCGCCTCCGGCTCTTCCACCGCAAACAGCGGGCTCTGGGGCGGCACGGCAGCCAGCTGTACATCCTTGGGGAGATCGATCAGCACAGGGCCGGGGCGCCCTTCGGTGGCGATGGCGAAAGCCTCTGCCAACACCCGCCCCAGATCGGCGGCATCGGTCACCATGAAGGAGTGCTTGGTGCAGGAGAGGGACATGCCGAGCACGTCGACCTCCTGAAACGCATCGGTGCCGATGGCAGAACAGGGCACCTGACCGCTGATGGCCACCAGCGGCACCGAATCGAGCAGCGCCTCCGCCAGACCGGTTACCAGATTGGTAGCGCCGGGGCCGGAAGTAGCGATGCAGACCCCCACCTGACCGGAGGCGCGGGCATAACCGACCGCGGCCATGGCGGCACCCTGCTCGTGGCGGCAGAGCTGATGGGCCAGACCACCGTCATACAGGGCATCGTAGACCGGCATGATGGCCCCGCCCGGGTAACCAAACACCTGGGTCACACCCTGTTTCTTGAGAGCCTGTACCAAAAACTGCGCGCCGTTCATGTGGAAAATCCTGTCCTTTGGTCGAAAAAAAACCCCCGGGCTGTGAGGCTCGGGGGTCGCTTGTTTCGTTCTGTCCGGTGGTGGGTCTATCCCTTGTTCCGTGCAGCTAAACGAGCCCCGAGCGGTGAGATAATAATCACCACTAGGACCACAATAATGCTGACGAAACGGGAGGCCATGTTCATAGTTACAACCGGAAATCCTGTGAAATTGGGGCGGTTTCTACCGCGAATGGCTATTAGAACTAGCACGGTGTTTTTTATTGGGCAAGACTTTTTTCTATGACAACCCACTGATTTTGGCTATTCCCCAGCCAGAACTCTGGAATAAAAAACCAACAAAAAGCAGTTAGTCAGAACATATATCAACTCAAGGACGGGATTTATGTCATTAGCTGTGGTTTATAGCCGTGCCAGCCTCGGGATCGCGGCCCCGCAAGTTACAGTGGAAGTTCACCTCTCCAACGGCCTGCCCGCCTTCAACATGGTCGGCCTGCCGGAAACCTCGGTGAAGGAGTCGCGGGATCGGGTGCGCAGCGCCCTGCTCAACGGCAATTTCGAGTTCCCGAGCAAACACATCACGGTCAATCTGGCCCCCGCCGATCTGCCCAAGGAGGGAGGCCGCTTCGATCTGGCTATCGCTATCGGCATTCTCGCCGCTTCCAAGCAGATACCGGCAAAATATCTGCTCGATCACGAATTTTTAGGGGAGTTGGCCCTGACCGGCGAAATTCGCCCCGTGCTCGGCGTGCTGCCCGCCGTACTCGCCTGCCGCGATGCGGGGCGCACCCTGCTGGTGCCGCAGGAGAACGGCCCCGAAGCGTCCCTCATTCAGGATGCCGAGGTGCGCACCGCTCACCAACTGCTGGCCGTCACCGCTTGGCTGGCCGGCCAGTACGAGCTGCCACTGCCGGATCAACAAAGCGCGGAGAGCCTGCCCGATGTACCGGATCTGCAGGATGTGATCGGCCAATCACAGGCCAAACGGGCGCTGGAGATCGCCGCCGCCGGCAGCCACAACCTGTTGTTCATCGGCCCGCCCGGCACCGGCAAGAGCATGCTGGCCAGCCGTCTGCCCGGCATTCTGCCACCGCTCAGCGAGCAGGAGGCGCAGCAGACCGCCGCCATCCACTCCATCGGAGGTCTCACCCCGCGCGCTGGTCACTGGCATCACAGGCCCTATCGCACGCCGCACCACAGTGCCTCGGCGGTGGCGCTGGTGGGAGGCGGCAGCCACCCAAGACCCGGCGAAATATCGCTGGCCCACAACGGAGTGCTGTTTCTCGACGAGCTGCCCGAGTTCGAGCGCAAGGTGCTCGACTCCCTGCGCGAGCCGCTGGAGACGGGCCACATCACCATCAGCCGGGCCGCCCGTCAGGTGGATTTCCCCGCCCGCTTCCAGCTGGTGGGCGCCATGAATCCCAGCCCCTGCGGCCACTATGGTGACGGCCAGACCCGCTCCAGCCCGGATCAGATCCTGCGCTACCTCGGCAAGCTCTCCGGCCCCTTTCTCGACCGCTTCGACCTGACGGTGGAGGTGCCGCTGCTGCCCAAGGGGAGCTTGACCGGCAAGGCGGAGCGGGGGGAGTCGAGCCGGCAGATCCGTGATCGGGTGCTGGCGGCACGGGAGCGGATGCTGAGCCGAAGCGGCAAGCTCAACAACCTGCTTGACAGCCGCGAGATAGAGGATATTTGCCGACTATCACCGCAAGATGCCGAATTTTTGGAGAGTGCCATCCAGAAGCTGGGGCTCAGTATCCGGGCCTGGCACCGCATCCTGCGGGTGTCGCGTACCATCGCCGATCTGGCCGGACAACCCGCCATCGGCAAAGAGCATCTTATCGAGGCGCTCGGCTACCGGGCCATGGATCGGCTGCTATCGCGACTGCGCAGCAGCTGACAGATGGGAAAGGGTGAGTCCGCCCCCATAACTGCTCTGAATGGTCTCACGGGCCAACGGCTGATATTATGGCCACAGATCTGACCACTTGATGGCCCTTTATCGACAGCAAGACGGACCCGACTCATGCCCAACAAGCTGATAGAGCGACTGCGCGGCAGCCTCTCCACCCTGCTCTATTTTTTCAACACCCTCTTCTGGTTTGTTCCCATCTTCTCGCTGGGTCTGCTCAAACTTCTGCTCCCCATCAAAGGGTGGCGTACCCTCTGCAACTGGCTGCTGGATGGCTGTGCCAGCTGCTGGATCGGTTTCAACAATTTGATCCAGAAAACCATCATCAGAACCCCTTTCGATGTGGTCGGAGTGGACAAAGGGCGCCGGAATGAGTGGTATATGGTGATTGCCAACCATCAATCTTGGGTCGACATACTGGTACTGCAGCGGGTTTTTAACCAAAAAATTCCCTTCCTGAAGTTTTTCCTCAAGAAAGAGCTGATTTGGGTACCTTTTCTCGGTCTGGCATGGTGGGCGCTCGACTTCCCCTTCATGCGGCGATATTCCAGGAAATTTCTGGAAAAGCATCCCCATCTGAAGGGAAAAGACATAGAGACAACCCGTAAAGCCTGTGCCCGGTTCCGCCACATTCCAGTGAGTGTGATGAACTTCGTCGAAGGCACCCGCTTCACCAAGGGCAAACATCAGAAGCAGGGTTCGCCCTATCGTCACCTGCTCCATCCGCGCGCAGGCGGCATCGCCTTTACTCTGGCCGCCATGGGTGACCAGTTGCATCAACTGGTAGATGTCACCATCGCCTACCCGGAGGGCATTCCCAGTTACTGGGATTTCATGTGTGGCCGGGTCGGGCAAATCAAGGTTCAGATCCGCTATTTGCCGATCGACCGCAAACTGGTGGGGGATTACTTCAATGACCCCGAGTTCCAACAAGAGTTTCAGCAGTGGCTGAACGGGATCTGGCACGAGAAGGACCAGACCCTGAACCAGCTGCTGGCAACCAAGGCGCAGTAAACACTCATGTTATCCATGCTTCCCGGCCCGCTGGTGCTGCTCATCAGCGCCGGCCTGACCATTCTCTTTACCGCCTTGTGCGCCAGCCTGATCCTGCTGGTTTCGCTGGCCAAACTGCTGCTGCCGGTGCCAGCCTTTGGCCGCGCCTGCAGCCGCCTCAACAACCGCTTCATGCGCCTGTGGCTGGCCTGCAACGCGCTGGTGATACGCCTCACCACCCGCATCGACTGGCAGGTGGAGGACTGCACCAGGCTGCGCAAGGATGGCTGGTATCTCATCATCAGCAACCACATGAGCTGGACCGACATCGTGGTGCTCGGCCACCAGTTCCGGGATCGGCTGCCGGTGCCCAAGTTCTTCATGAAGCACGAGCTCATCTACATCCCGCTGCTGGGGCTCGCCTGCTGGGGGCTCGATATGCCCTTTATGCGCCGCTACTCACGGGAATTCCTGCTGCGCAACCCGCACCTGCGCGGCAAGGATATCGAGACAACCCGTAATGCCTGCGAGAAGTTTCGCCATATCCCCACTACCGTCATCAATTTCGTGGAAGGGACCCGCTTCACCGAGCAGAAACGGGATGCTGCCCGCTCCCGCTATCGCCACCTGATGCCGCCCAAAGCGGCAGGACTGGCCTTTACGCTGGCAGCCATGGGCGAGCAGTTCGACAGCCTGATCAACGTCACCATCCGCTATCCGGACAACGCCGAGACCCCGTTCAAGGACTTCCTGATGGGGCGGGTGAAACGCATTCAGGTGCGGATCGAAGAGCTGCCGGTGGATGAGGCGCTCATTGGGGATTACTTCAATGACAAGCAGTTCAAGCGCGGTTTTCAGGAGTGGCTAAACCAGCGCTGGCAGGAGAAAGACGAGGTGCTGGAGGGGTGGCAGAGCGGTCAGACGCCGCTGCCGGTTGCCGCCAAATCCGGGGAGGAATCCAAAGAGAGCGCAGAAGCCAACTCGGCCAACTGATCTTCGGAAAAGACAGCAATCCCGTGGCGGCGCAGCAGGGCGGTGGTCTTGCCCTCGCCCGCCACAGAGACCCCTTCGAAGCGGCCGTTATAGATACGGCCGCTGCCACATGAGGGGCTCCCCTCTTTCAGCAGGGCGAAGCGAATGCCCTGCGTCTGACAAATAGCCAACGCCAGCGCGGCGCCGCGATCAAACTCGGCAGTCACATCCAGCCCGCTCGCCGTCACTACCCGCTCGCCCTGCCGCTCGGCAGGAGGGCGCGGGGTCAGCAAACCGCCCGCCACTTCGGGGCAGAAGGCCAGCACCCGCCCCTCGGCACCCAGCGCACTCAGCCAGTCGCTGACAATCCCCTTGCTCTGGCCGTCGTAACGCACCGGCTGACCCAGCAGGCAGGCACTCACCAGCACCTTGTGCACGCTGGTCTTACTCATGCTTCCGCTCCGTGCATCACCTGATCGAACATCACGCAGCAGGGGCTCTCCAGCCGGTAGAGGATGGCAGGACGCTGTTTGCCGGTGCGCTTGCGGCCGGTATCCACCAGAATGTCGGCGCGATGGATCCGCTTGCGAAATGCCGCCGTATTCATGGGTGTTTGCAGGATGATTTCGAAGGCGCGCTGCACCTCGGAGAGGGTGAACTCGGGCCCCAGCAGTTGCAGCGGCAGGGTGCTGTAACGGCTCTTGATCCGCAGCCGCTCCAGTCCCTTGGCGATAAGCTGGACATGGTCGAAGGCGAGGCTCAGCCCCGGCAGGTTGGCGAGCGGATGCCAGCAACCGTGGATCGCCTCCACTTCCGGATCGACCAGACAGAGATAGACCAGGGTCGTGGACCAGCCGCGGGGATCCCGCTCCAGATTGCCGAGGGTGCAGACCTGCTCGCTGTAGCAGTGACCGAGCCCCCACTCCGCCAGCAGACGGCGCTGGGCGGCATCCAGATCCCGATCCCGGGTCTCGTCGATGCGCAGCGCCGGCAGTTGCCAGCAGTGGGCAAAGGGGGGGCGATCGCGGGTCTCGAGCAGCAGCTCGAGCCGCTCCTCATGCAACCGCAGCACCACCATATCCAGACTCATTCTCAGCATGCCGATCGCCCTGCTCGCCTTCCATTAATGTTTGGTAGATAATATCACACGAATAGTATGTGCAGGAGCCAATCATGGGAACCGTCGCCAGCCTGGATATTGATGCGCAGAAGGGCTTTACCCCCCTCTGCCCGAACGAACTGCCCGTCGCGGGCGGTGATGATATTGTGGCTGCGCTCAACGCTCAGGCCACCCTCGCCACGCTGCGGATCGGCAGCAAAGACTCTCACCCTGCCAATGCCGACTGGGCCGTTTCTGACCCCGCCGGCATGCTGCTGCCGCTGGATCTGCCCAACGCCGACCTCACCTGGCCGGTGCACTGCGTACCGGGTAGCAAAGGCTTCGAGCTGCTCGACGGCCTACCCGCTCCCATCGACTATGACTTCTTCGTCTGGAAGGGGGTCGAACCGGATCTCCATCCCTACGGCACCTGCTTCCACGACCTGGCCGAACGGCGCAGCACCGGACTCATCGAATTCCTGCAAGCCCGCAAGGTCGATACCGTACTGGTCGGCGGCCTCGCCACCGACTACTGTGTCAAAACCAGCGTGCTGCAACTGCGCCGCGCCGGTTTCCGGGTGATCGTCCATCTCGATGCCTGCCGTGGCATCGCCCCCGCGACGGTTGCCAGCGCCCACACCCAGATGATTGAGGCTGGCGCCGAACTGGCCCAGACCCTGATCGATGTACAACGCCTGCTGGACGCCTGATATGCCACCGATTCTTACCAGCCTGCTCGACACCGACGCCTGCACGTTACATATGCGGCAGGGGAGCTCCATCGTGCTCACCAGTCTGCGAGGAGCCTGATATGCCCCCAATCCTCACCAGCCTGCTCGACACCGACGCCTACAAGCTGCATATGCAGCAGGCGGTGTTCCATCGCTATCCGGATGCCGAGGTGGTGGCCGAGTTTCACAGCCGCAATGAAGAGGATCTGCTGCCCATGATGGGGCAGATCGAGGAGCAACTGCGCCTCGCCGGTTCCCTGCGACTGACCAGGCCAGAGCTCGATTTTCTGGCCGAGCGTCCCTTCTTCACCCCTGACTACCTCGACCACCTGCGCCGCAAGCCGCTCGACGCCTCCCTGCTCAAGGTGTTCGAGCAGGATGGCCGCATCAATGTGCGGGTCGAGGGCCCCTGGCAGGATGTGATCCTGTGGGAGATCCCGGTGCTCGCCATCATCAGCGAGATGCGCAACCGCTTCCGCTACCCCCAGTTCGGCGTCAGCCACGCGCTGGAGCGGCTCGATCAGAAGATCGACAAGCTGGAGAAGGAGCTGAGCAGCGACGAGATGAGCGAGTTTAACCTCATCGACTTCGGCACCCGCCGCCGCTTCTCTCACGCGGTACAGGATGCGGTAGTGGGTCGCCTCAAGGAGCGGCTGCCGGCGTTTCGCGGCACCAGCAACTACATGCTGGCCCAGAAGTACAAGCTGCCCGCGGTCGGCACCCAGGCCCATGAGTGGTTCCAGGCGCACCAGCAGCTCGGCTTCCCGCTGGAGCACAGCCAGCGCGCTGCCCTCACCAGCTGGCTGGACGAGTTCACCGACCATCTCGGCATCGCCCTGACCGACTGCATCACCATGGATGCCTTCCTGCGGGACTTCGACTTCGAGCTGGCCAGCAGCTATCAGGGCTTGCGTCACGACTCCGGCGATCCCGTGGTGTGGGGCGAGAAGGCGATCAGCCACTATCAGCGGCTCGGCATCGACCCCACCGACAAGACCCTGGTCTTCTCCGACGGGCTCAACCTCGACAAGGCGGTGCAGCTGTTCCGCCACTTCCGTGGCCGCATCAACACCAGCTTCGGCATCGGCACCAAGCTCACCTGCGATCTGCCCGGTGTCAGCCCGATGAACATCGTCTTCAAGCTGATCGAGTGCAATGGCGGCCCGGTTGCCAAGATCTCCGACAGCCCGGGCAAGACCCTCTGCCGGGATGCGGAGTTTATCCGCAACCTCAAACAGGCGTTCCACGTCGGGGTCTGATCTTCGAAATCGCCAGAAAACAAAAAGCCCGCCGGTTCACACCGGCGGGCTTTTTATCGACTCAAGGGGTATCAGTCTTTCTTGGCCAGCAGGAATTTCACCAGCTGGTTGAACTGCTCCTGAGAGGAGATGGATTCAATCTTGATCATGTACTTGCCGTTCACCAGGAAGGCAGGTACGCCACGGATGTTGTAGCTCTCCATGTTGCGATCGAACTGGGAGACCATGCCGGACACGGCAAAGCTGTCGACGGCACCGTCAAACTCTTCGGCCGGTACACCGTTAGCGACGAATAGCTGCTTCACGTCATCGCGGCTCATCGGCGGCTGACGCTGAACATGGATCTTGTTGAAGATGGCCGGGGTCAGCTTGGCTTCGGCGTTGAGCAGGCTGGCAACGGCGTAGGCACGCTGCATCTCCGGGCCCATTTCACGACCGAGGAAACCGACCGGGTTCTTCTTCAGGGTGACGCCCTTGGGCAGCTCGGCTTTCATCTGCTCGACGATCGGTTCAAAGGTGGCGCAGTGCGGGCAGTAGTAGGAGAAGAACTCCATCACTTCCGGCTGGGCGGTACCAGTCTGTTTCACCACATCGTAGTTGACGCCTTCCTTGAACTCGGGGGCGGCGTGAACCATGGGGATCATCAGCATGGCAGCAAGGAAAAATAGGATTTTTTTCATGATGTTTCCTGTTAAGGGATCACTGTGAGGCACGCCCGGCGAACCGAAGCAGTGCCAAGCCTATTGTTTCGCCATGCTGACGTCAATGGTCAGGGCCGGAGATCGAGTCCCGCTTTCCTCGCAAGATCCCTTCTATTTCACCAGTTTGGCATCAGGCTCAACGGTGGCGCCTTGAGTGCCTCCAGCTGATCGTGCAGTGTCGCTATCTGTTGACGCCAGTAGTGATCGGTATTGAACCAGGGGAAGTGACGGGGGAAGGCAGGATCTTCCCAGCGCCGTGCCAGCCAGGCCATGTAGTGAACGATGCGCATCGCCCGCAGCGGCTCGATCAGCGCCAGCTCCCGCGAGTCGAACTCCATAAACTCCTCGTAGCCCGCCAGCAGGGTATCGAGCTGGATCTGCTGCTCGTGGCGCTCGCCGCTCAGCATCATCCAGAGATCCTGAATCGCGGGGCCGGTGCGGCAATCATCGAGGTCGACAAACATGGGGCCATCGCGCCAGAGGATGTTGCCCGGGTGGCAATCGCCATGCAGGGAGATCTGCGCCACATCCAGGGTCATGGCGTCGCTGACATGCTTGATCAGCTCGTCGAGTACCCCGAAGAATTGCTTCGCCAGCCCGCTTGGCAGCCACTCGCCAGACGCCAGCAGCTGACGCGGTTCATGCAGCATGCTCTCCACATCGAGCCGCACCCGATGGTGAAACGGCTTGCTGGCGCCGATCTGATGAATGCGACCGAGGAAACGCCCCACCCACTCAAGCTGGTCGAGATTATCCACCTCGAACTGGCGGCCACCGACGCTCTGCCAGATGGCAAAGGGGTAGCCCTCGTGCTCCAGCAGGGTCTCGCCCGCGAAGGCGAGCGGCGCGGCGACCGGGATCTCAGCCTCTGCGAGACGGGTGGCAAACTCGTGCTCTTCGAGGATCTGGGCCCGGCTCCAGCGGCCGGGACGGTAGAACTTCACCACATAGCGGCGACGATCCTCATCCTGAAACTGATAGACCCGGTTTTCGTAGCTGTTGAGCTCGATGAGGCCGGAGTCGAGTCGCAGGCCACTGAGATCGAGCGCATCCATGATGAGGTCGGGATTGAGGTCGGAATAGTTGAAACGCATGTCATCCACCATAAGAAAGGGGCGCCGTTGCGCCCCATTCTATCACTACTGACCGCCATTGCCGTGCTCGCTGGTGACCGGATTGGTGTCACATCCGGCACACCACCACATGCAGTTACAGCCGGCTGATAAACTTGCTGCCCTGGCGCAGGTTGCCCTTGCTGTCATCAGGGGCAGCTCCCTCCCGCTTCAGCACGAACTGGATATCCAGCGTTGGTCGTTTCAGGTTGTAGGGGTCGACCGCCAGACTGACCGGCAGGGTATAGATCTCGCCCGCCTTCAGGGTCACTTCACGGGGGCCGAACCACTGATACTCGGGCAAGCCCTCCACATCCAGTTGGTAGGTCTGGGACTGCAGGGTCTTGTTGAGGATCTTGAGGGTGTAGGTGTTCTCGATAAGCCCCTCGCTGTTTTCGCGGAACAGCTGGTTGCGATCCCGCAGGATATCGAGCCCCATCGGCATGATGGACATGGCGTTGTAGACAAATACCCCCAGCATCACCGCCATCACCAGCCCGTAACCGATCAACTTGGGCCGCGCCACATGGGTGGAGTCGTTGGCCAGCTTGTGCTCTGTGGTGTAACTGATGAGCCCTTTCGGGTAGCCCATCCGCTCCATGGTCTGGTCGCAGGCATCGACGCAGGCACCGCAGTTGATGCACTCGTACTGCAGGCCGTCGCGGATATCGATACCGGTCGGGCAGACCTGCACGCAGAGATCGCAGTCGATACAGTCACCCAGCCCCATCGCCTTGGGATCCGCCTTGCGGGAACGGGCGCCACGGGTCTCGCCACGCTTGGTGTCATAACCGACGATGAAGGTGTCCTTGTCGAACATGGCGGACTGGAAGCGGGCATAGGGGCACATGTGGATACACATGATGGCACGCATCCAGCCCGCGTTGCCGTAGGTAATGATGGTGAAGAAGATCACCCAGAACAACACCCATCCGCTGGCCTGCAGGGTGAAGAGGTCCGGCACCAGTTCAGTTACATCCTGGAAGTAGGCAACGAAGGTCAGGCCGGTCACCAGCGAGATCGCCAGCCAGGCCAGATGCTTGGCCCCCTTGCGAGCCAGCTTCTCGCCGCTCCAGGGCGCCTCGTCCAGCTTGCGCCGCTTGTTGGCGGGCCCTTCCAGCTTCTCTTCAAACCAGATGAACATGAAGGTCCAGACCGTCTGCGGGCAGAGATAGCCACACCAGACCCGACCGAGGAAGGTGGTAATAAAGAAGAGTCCGAAGGCGGCGATCATGAAGAGCCAGGCGAGCAGGGTCAGATCCTGCGGCCAGATGGTGGCGCCAAAGATATGGAACTGCTGGTGACCGAGGTCGAACAGCACCGCCTGTCGCCCGTCGTAACGCAGCCAGGGCAGCAGCACGAACAGCGCCACAAAGAACCAGCCCATGGCCTTGCGCATCCGCTGCCAATACCCTTTCTGGGCCCGCACATAGATGCGGTTGCCCGGGTTGAATCTGTCGTCGCTGGCTTTGAACGTATTGGGGTTGAAGGTCCCGGTTACGCCCTTGTTGGTGACGTCCTTGATATCGATTTTATCGTGGTCGGCCATTGCAAGACATCGCTCCCTTATTTGTTATGGAGCGGATTATATCTTAAACAGCATGCTAATTGTGTGGATTAGATGTATCTAATATTGGGGTTGGATCGCAATTTTCGGCAACAAAAAAGCGCATCACCACGAGGTGATGCGCTTCCGCTAAAGATTCACTTGATTCCGCGAGCCTTGAGCAGTGCCTCTTTGAAATCGGGCACATGATCCTTGGCCAGACCGGGGATCATCGCCTGCTTGTCGGATTCCCGCATCTTGAGGTGATAGATCAGCATGTCGTCGGTCAGCTCGGACAGAGGCCCTTCAAATCCCGCTTCTTGGGCCAGTTTGGCAACAAACTGCACCAGGCTGAGATCCTGTTCCTTGATCCAGGCAGGCTGCAACAACTCCAGCAGCTCTTCGATACGATGACATTGCATAGACAACCTCTTTAATCTGTCACGTTAAATTCAGGCAACCTTACCCATCAAGGCTACTTCGATTCGATCCCGCCCATTATGCTTGGCCTGATACAGGGCCGCATCCGCTTTTTGGATCAAATCGGCGATTTTCATGCTGTTGTCCGGTATCAGTGTCGCAACACCAAAACTACATGTGACCCGACCGGAGACCAGTGACTTCTGGTGCGGGATGGCCAGCTCCTTGAGCGCCTGCCGCACATTGTCGGCCACCTGCAGTGCCCCCTGCATGCCGGTGCAGGGCAGCAGCAAGGCGAACTCTTCGCCCCCGTACCGGGCCGCCAGATCGTCCTCGCGCCGCTCCACCTCGGCCAGCAAACCAGCCACCTGTTGCAAACAGTCATCCCCCAGCTGATGGCCGTAGAGATCGTTGAACTGCTTGAAGTAATCCACATCCACCAGCACCAGCGACAACGGCGCCCGGGCGCGATGGCAGCGCCGCCAGGCCCGCTCCAGAGAGTCGTCGAGATGGGCGCGGTTGGCGATGCCGGTCAGGCCGTCGAGGCGGGAGGTGAGACGCAAATGCTCGGAGACCGCCTTCAGTTCGGCCACCAGCTCGGCGTTGGAGAAACGGTGGTGGAGCGAGGCGATCTGATCCCGCCGCATCCGGCGCAACAGGGTCGGCAGAAAGACAAACAGATAGCCCGCCAGCATGCAGGAGACAATCCGCTCCTGCTCGTTGCCATTGCCCAGCTCGAACAGCATCGCCATGCCCAGCGGCAGGGCGGAACCATAGAGGGTGCGGCGGCTGCCAAACAGCATGATGGCGCTGCCGGTAAGAATGAGACTGGAGAGCATCATCATGGCGGCCCGGTAGGTATCGGGCAGCTTGTCCATGTAGAGCAGCACCCCGAGGGCCCAGATGATGGAGGTGATGGTGGCTCCGATAAAGAGCTCCCGCTCCAGCACCGGCAACGGCGTCTGGTGCAGGCGGGCTCGGCGCCAGCGCAGGTGCCAGCCCCGACCCAGTAGCCACAGGAAAGTGCCTGCCAGCCAACCGAGTGCTTCGATGGCGGGTAGATAGTCGTGAAACAGCAGACTCCAGCCAAATGCCAACACGCCCAAACAGGGGAGACTGAACGATGCATGGGTATAGAGCTGGGCCATGATGGCCTGCTTAACCTGACGTGTCACACTCTGGGTCAACTGAGTACTCCTGTACAAGAGCCGAGCAGTCTACCATTACCCCCTGACCCGCAACAATAAAGCGCCGCTTATTAAGAAGTTAATCAATCAATAACGATTTCTTCTGCGCTGGCAGGTGAGTCCTTGCTCACCCCTTCTCCAATTCATCGAGGATCGGACACTCGGGATTTTCATCCCCGTGGCAGCAGCAAACCAACCCTTCCAGGGAGGTAAGCATGGCCTGCAAACCGGCAATGCGGGCGCGCAGATCGACGATCTTCTCCTGCGCCAGCTTCTTCACCTGGGCGCTGGTTCTGTGTTCGTCCCGATAGAGTGCCAGCAGCTCCTGACACTCTTCCAGATTGAAGCCGGTCTCCCGCGCCCGCTTGACGAAACGCAGCTCGCGCAGCGCCCCCTCGGTGTAACTGCGATAACCGTTGTCACTGCGTACCGGGGCTGTGATGAGGCCAATGCTCTCGTAATAACGGATGGTCTTGGCGGTCAGCCCAGTGGCCTTGGCAACCTTGCTGATGTTCATTTATGCCTCCTTACTGATCGGGTTGGATGCTGGCCCGTGCGCCGCCCTGGGCTGCCAGCGTTTCAATAACAGGGAATTGCTCAAAACGGTGATGCTGCTCAGGGCCATGGCCGCCCCCGCCAGCTCGGGGCTCAGGTAGCCTAGCGCCGCCAGCGGAATGCCAATGATGTTGAACACGAAGGCCCAGAACAGATTCTGCTGTATGGTGCGCCAGGTCGCCGCCGAGATGTCGATGGCATCGGCCACCAGCCGCGGATCAGAGCGCATCAGGGTGATGGAAGCGGTCTCCATCGCCACGTCGGAGCCGGAGCCCATGGCGATACCGACATCCGCCGCCGCCAGCGCCGGGGCGTCGTTCACCCCGTCCCCCACCATGGCCACCATCCCGCGGGTTTGCGCCCGCAGCGCCTCCACTTTCTCCACCTTGCCCGCTGGCAGCACGGAGTCAAAGGCCCCGTCCAGCCCCAGCTTGGCGGCGATATGGGCCACCGGCGCCGGTGCATCGCCGCTCACCAGCCAGCTGGCGATGCCGCGCTGGCGCAGGGTGGCGATGGCTTCCGGGCTCTCGGGGCGCAGGGTATCGGCCAAAGCAGCGATACCAACCACAGCACCGTCGATGGCAACCCAAACCCGGGTCGCCCCATCGGCGGCTTGTTCATCCTGTTGCGGCGGTTCAATGCCGAGCTGGGCTAGCAGGGAACCATTGCCGATGGCGACACTGTGGCCCGCCACCTGACCGACTATGCCGGCACCGACCCGCACCTCGACCGCGTCGGGCTGAGGCAGTGCCACCCCGCTGCCGACCGCCTCGCGCATCGCCAGCGCCAGCGGGTGTTCGCTCGCCTGCTGCAGGGCGGCGGCGAGACGCAACTGATCGGCAGTGCCACTCCAGCTCGCCAGTACAGGCTTGCCTTGAGTGAGCGTGCCGGTCTTGTCGAAGATCAGCGCCTTGATGGCGTGGGCCTTCTGCAAGGTATCCACATCCTTGATCAGGATGCCGTGGCGCGCCGCGACGCCAGTGCCGGTGACAATGGCCGCCGGGGTCGCCAGCCCCAGCGCACAGGGGCAGGCGATCACCAGCACCGCCACCGCTGCCAGCAGCGCCTGACCGAAGTCGTTGCTGATGGCGTACCACACCAGCAGGGTGAACAGGGCAATGGCCATCACCACCGGCACAAACACGGCGGAGACCTTGTCCACCAGCTGCTGCAGCGGTGCCTTGCCCATCTGGGCACTCTCCACCAGCGCGATGATCTTGCTGAGGCTGGAATCCTCCCCCACGGTCGTGGCTTCGATCTCCAGCACGCCGGAGCGGTTGATGGCTCCGCCCAGCACCTTGTCGCCCGCACTGCGCGGCACCGGCAGACTCTCGCCGGTGAGGATCGATTCGTCCAGTTCGCTGGCGCCGCTAACGATTTTGCCATCCACCGGCACCCGCTCGCCCACCAGCACCCGCAGCCGATCGCCGCGCAGCACCTCGTCGATGGCGACGCTTTGCCAGCTCTCGCCACGCCAGACGGTGGCGGTTTCCGGCCGCAGCGCCATCAGTTCGCGAATGGCGGACTGGGTGCTGCGTCTGGCCCGTGCCTCCAGCAACTTGCCGAGGGAGATCAGGGTAATGATGATGGCGCTCGCCTCGAAATAGAGCTTGCCGCTAGCAGCCATCCCCAGCGTCAACAACAGATAGAGGCTGTAGAAGTAAGCGGCGCTGGTGCCGGTTGCTACCAGCACATCCATATTGGCTGCGCGGTTCTTGATGGCGAGCCAGGCACCGCGATAGAAGCGGGCGCCGATCCAGAACTGCACCGGGGTGGCGAGCAGCAGCTCCAGCCAGGCGGGTAGATGCCAGGGGAACAGTCCGGCCATGGCCAGCATCCCCACCAGCAGCGGCAACGTCAGCAAAGCCGAGACGATGACCCGAGTTTGAGCCTGACGGGCTGTGGCGGCCTCCTGCGCTTCCCGCTCCAGCAACTGCTGGCGGCGGCCACTGGCCGAGCCTTGTGCCAGCTGAGCACCAAAGCCGAGCGCTTCGATCTGCTCGCGCAAAGCGGCCGGGGTCTGCATCCCGGGGACCAGCACGACCCGGGCCTGTTCGATGGAGAAGTTGACCTCGGCCGAGATAACGCCGGGCAGCGCCGCCAGCATCTTGTTCAGGCGGGCCGAACAACCGGCACATGTCATGCCGGTAATTTGAAACAAAAGGGTCTCGCTGCCGTAGTCGTAACCCTGACTCTTGATACTGTCGAGCACCACAGGCAGGCGGTCGGGGCTGGCCAACTCGATGGCCGCCTGCTCCAGCGCGAAATTGACGGTGGCCGATACCCCGTCGAGTTTGTTGAGGCTGGTCGCGATGCGGCCTGCGCAGTTGGCGCAGCTCATGCCGCTGAGCGGCAACTGCAGATGAATGGGTGATTGAAGATGAGTGGTCATGTTGTTCCTCCCCGGAACCCGTCGGCACCACAAAACGCCGACTGGCAAACCCTAACCTTTACTGTAAGGGCAAGCTCAAGCCACATGATCCACTTTTTGCAGATGAAAAAACGGCGCCCGTTTGCTGCCAGAGAGCAAACGGGCGCCGCATTCAGCTATTGCGCGGTGTGAGCTGAACTCAGATACCGTACTGAGCGCGGTAAGCCTTCATGGCCGCCAGTTGCGCTGCCAGCTCCGGCTGTTCGGCCTGCTTCTCTTCCAGATACTGGATCAAGTCGCTCATCTGGATGATGGCGATGATGTGGGCGCCGTAGTCACGCTCCACTTCCTGAATGGCGGAGAGTTCGCCCTTGCCCTTCTCCTGACGGTCCAGCGCGATCAGCACGCCCGCCAGCGAGGCGCCGTTGGCCTGGATCAGATCCATGGATTCGCGGATGGCGGTACCGGCGGTGATGACATCGTCCACCAGCATGATGCGACCTTTGAGCGGGCTGCCCACCAGATTGCCGCCCTCGCCGTGATCCTTGGCCTCCTTGCGGTTGAAGCACCAGGGCACGTCCACATCGTGCTGCTCCACCAGCTGCACGGCGGTGGCGGAGGCGATGGGGATCCCCTTGTAGGCCGGGCCAAACAGCACATCGAACTCGATACCGGCATCCATCAGGGCGGCGGCATAGAAGCGGCCGAGACGGGCCAGATCGCGGCCGCTGTTGAACAGACCGGCGTTGAAGAAGTAGGGGCTTTTACGACCGGATTTCAGGGTAAATTCACCGAATTTGAGGACCTGTTTCTCCAGGGCGAATTCGATAAATTGACGCTGGTAGGCTTTCATTCTGGCTCCTTGCTTGGCTTGTCGTTGTCTTGTGTGGGGGTATAAAAAAACGCGGTCAATGCCGCGTTTTTAAAATCAGGAGAGCGACTGCTTCTGCAGCGCAATGATGTCGGCGATGCCGCCCTTGGCGAGCGCCAGCATCTCCAGCAGCTCTTCATGGGTGAAGGGCTCGGCCTCCGCAGTGCCCTGCACTTCGATGATGCGACCATCTTCGGTCATCACCACGTTCATGTCGGTCTCGGCGGCGGAGTCTTCGATGTACTCCAGATCGCAGATGGCTTCTCCCTGATACATGCCGACGGAGACGGCGGCGATCATCTGCTTGAGCGGGCTCTGCTTGATCATGCCCTTCTCGACCATCCAGTTCAGCGCATCCACCAGCGCCACGCAGGCACCGGTAATGGAGGCGGTGCGGGTGCCGCCATCGGCTTGCAGCACGTCACAGTCAACTGTGATGGAGTGCTCGCCCAGCGCAGTCAGGTCTACCGCTGCGCGCAGGGAGCGGGCGATCAGCCGGGAGATCTCCAGAGTGCGGCCACTCTGCTTGCCGGAGGCCGCTTCGCGGTTCATCCGGGAGTGGGTGGAGCGCGGCAGCATGCCGTATTCTGCAGTCACCCAGCCCTGGTTCTTCCCTTTCAGGAAGCGAGGCACGCTGGTGTCGACGCTGGCGGTGCAGAGCACGCGAGTGTTACCGAACTCCACCAGCACTGAGCCTTCTGCATGTTTGGTGAAATTGCGGGTAATGGTAACCGGGCGAAGTTGCGCGGCACTGCGATCGCTTGGACGTGACATGGAACGGACCTCTGGGCTGGCTCAAATTGGCGGGGGATTATAAGTGATCCCGCCCCAAATATCAGCCGCTAAAACCACGGCATCGGCTGACGAGCAGGGCCGGGCTGAGTATACTGGCCGCACACTTCATCAAGCCCGGAACAATCAATGATTCACAGCATGACCGCCTACGCCCGCAAGGAATTCAAGGGCGACTGGGGCACAGCCGTTTGGGAAATTCGTTCGGTCAACCAGCGCTATCTGGAAACCTACATTCGCCTGCCGGAGCAACTGCGCAGCCTGGAACCGGTACTGCGTGAGCGTTTCCGCGCCAAACTGCAGCGCGGCAAGGTGGAGTGCAACCTGCGTTTCGAGGCTGCTCAGGCCGCAGCCAGCCAGCTGCACATCAATGAAGAGCTGGCCAAGCTCATCATCGACAGCGCCAGCTGGGTAATGAAAGAGGCGGGTCAGGGCCAACTCAATCCGGTCGACGTACTGCGTTGGCCGGGCGTCATGGCTGCCGCCGAGCAGGACATGGACGCGGTCGCCACCGAGCTGCTCGGCGGTTTTGACCAGACCATGGAAGATTTCCTCGCCTCCCGCGCCAGCGAAGGGGCCAACCTCAAGGCGCTGATCGAGCAGCGTCTGGCCGGTATTCAGGTGGAAGTGAAGAAGGTGCGCGTCCACCTGCCGCAGATCATCGAGTGGCAGCGCCAGAAGCTCACCGACCGTCTGGCCGAAGCCAAGGTTGAGCTGGATCCGGCCCGCATCGAGCAGGAGATCGTGCTGCTGGCCCAGAAGATCGACGTGGCCGAAGAGCTGGATCGTCTGGAGATGCACATCAGCGAAACCAACAAGATCATGAAAAAGGGTGGCGCCTGCGGCCGTCGTCTCGACTTTATGATGCAGGAGTTCAACCGCGAGTCGAACACGCTTGGCTCCAAGTCCATCAACGCCGAAGTGACCCAGTCCGCCGTCGAGCTGAAAGTCCTGATCGAGCAGATGCGCGAGCAGATCCAGAACATCGAATGATGGGTCGCTGACTATCCGGTTGTTGCCTGCAAAAGAGCCCTTGATTCCTCAAGGGCTCTTTTATTTTCTGGCCATGAGATTTCCACCAGTGAGCCAACGAGCGAGAGACGCCCTAGCCTATAGGCATCACCAGTGCCGGTTGGTGCGGGTCGCTCAGCCGCTCGGCGAGGTAGTCCACCAGCATCCGCACCTTGGGGGAGAGGTGGCGGTTATGGGGATAGAGGGCCCAGATCCCCTCCGCCGGGGCCCGCAGTTCGGGCAGCAGCTCGATCAATTCGCCTCGGGCCAGATGGTCGCTCACGTAGTAGTCCGGCAGCTGGATGATGCCGATTCCCTTGAGCGCCGCATCCAGCAGGGCGTGGCCGCTGTTGCACTGCAGCAGGCCGCGCACCCGCACGCTGTGGGGGCGGCCATCCAGAGTGAAGTGCCACTCGTCGCTGTTGCCCACCAGACAGGTGTGGCGGGTCAGCTCGGAGAGGCTGTTGGGCATGCCGTGGCGAGCGGTGTAGGCCGGTGAGGCGCAGACATAGGGCACCCGCTGCGCCAGCTTGCGTGCCACCAGCGTCGAATCCTTGAGGTGGCCAAGCCGCAGCGCCAGATCGTAGCCTTCGTGCACCAGGTCCAGCAGCTGGTTGGTGAGGTTGAGGGTCACCTCCAGCTGGGGGAAACGCACCATGAAGTCGTTCACCAGCGGGGCGATGCGGCTCTCGCCGTAGGAGACGGGTGCCGTGATGCGCAGCGACCCTTGCGGTACCGCCTGATGGCGCCCCACCGCCAGCTCCGCCTCGTAGAGGTTGTCCAGCAGCTGACGACAGTGGCGATAGTAAATCTCGCCAAGTTCGGTGAGCCGCACCTGACGGGTGGTACGCAGCAGCAGCTTGGCCTGCAGCCGATCTTCCAGCTGTGCCACCTGACGGCTGACCTGCGCCACCGACACTCCCAGCTTGCGCGCCGCCGGGGTAAAGCCCCCCTGCTCCGCCACGCTGACAAATTCACAGATCCCTTCCCAGCCGAACATTATTACCTGTGTGTAAAAGTGATTTGAGATTTGCCCTCATTATCACCAAATCGGCGGGAAACTACACTGACTGTCCGAACTCATCTCTGTTCACCCTGCTCAACAAGAAGGATGTCATTCATGGCACAGGTTCAAAGCATCAAGTGTAAAGCCGCCATCGCCTGGGGCCCGGGTCAGCCCCTCTCCATCGAAGAGGTCGAGGTCATGCCGCCGCAAGCGGGCGAGGTGCGGGTGCGCATCGTCGCCACCGGTGTCTGCCACACCGATGCCTTCACTCTCTCAGGTGAAGATCCGGAAGGGGTCTTCCCCTGCATTCTCGGCCACGAGGGGGGCGGCATCGTCGAATCGGTCGGCGAAGGGGTCACCAGCGTCAAAGTCGGCGATCACGTGATCCCGCTCTACACCCCCGAGTGCGGCGAGTGCAAATTCTGCAAATCCGGCAAGACCAACCTCTGCCAGAAGATCCGCGCCACCCAGGGCAAGGGGCTGATGCCGGACGGCACCACCCGCTTCTCGAAAGATGGCCAGCCCATCTATCACTACATGGGCACCTCCACCTTCAGCGAATACACGGTACTGCCGGAGATCTCCATCGCCAAGGTGGACCCGGCCGCCCCGCTGGAAGAGGTCTGTCTGCTCGGTTGTGGCGTCACCACCGGCATCGGCGCCGTGATGAACACCGCCAAGGTGAAAGAGGGTGAGAGCGTCGCCATCTTCGGGCTGGGGGGCATCGGCCTCTCGGCGGTGATCGGGGCTCGTCTGGCCAAGGCCGGTCGCATCATCGCCATCGACATCAACGAGAGCAAGTTCGAACTGGCCCGCAAGCTGGGTGCCACCGACTGCATCAACCCGAACGACTACGACAAACCGATTCAGGAGGTGATCGTCGAACTGACCGATGGCGGCGTCGACTTCTCCTTCGAGTGCATCGGCAACGTCAAGGTGATGCGCGCAGCGCTGGAGTGCTGCCACAAGGGCTGGGGCGAGTCGGTCATCATCGGCGTCGCCGGAGCGGGTCAGGAGATCAGCACCCGTCCGTTCCAGCTGGTGACCGGTCGGGTCTGGCGCGGCAGCGCCTTCGGCGGGGTACGCGGTCGCAGCGAACTGCCGAGCTATGTGCAGCGCTACATGCAGGGCGAGTTCCGCCTCGATGACTTCATCACCCACACCATGCCGCTTGAGCAGATCAACGAGGCATTCGATCTGATGCACCAAGGCAAGAGCATCCGCACCGTCATCCACTACTGAGCATGATCACCCCGCCCGCCACTGCGGGCGGGGTGCAGGAGTCCTTCGATGAATCTGGAGATTATCAGCAGCAACAAGAGCTTCGGCGGCTGGCACAAGCGCTATCGTCACCGCGCCAGCGTGCTCGGCTGCGAGATGAATTTTGCCATCTATCTGCCGCCTCAGGCCCTCACCGGCCAGAAGGTGCCGGTGCTCTACTGGCTCAGCGGCCTCACCTGCACCGATGAGAACTTCATGCAGAAGGCGGGTGCCCAACGCATCGCCGCCGAGCTCGGCATCGCCCTGGTGGCGCCGGACACCAGCCCCCGCGGCGACGGGGTGGCGGACGATCCCGGTTATGACCTCGGCATGGGCGCGGGCTTCTACGTCAACGCCAGCCAGAGCCCCTGGCAGGCGCACTACCAGATGTATGACTACGTCACCCGCGAGCTGCCTGACTTGATAGAGACCCACTTCCCGGTCTCGACCCGACGCGCCATCAGTGGCCACTCCATGGGCGGTCACGGAGCGCTGATCGCCGCGTTGCGGGAGCCGGGTCGCTACCGCTCGGTGTCGGCGTTCAGCCCGCTCTGCCACCCGAGCCGCTGCCCCTGGGGCCAGAAGGCGCTCGGGGCGTATCTCGGCAGCAATCCGCTGTTGTGGCAGGAGTGGGATGCCTGCCAGCTGCTGCGCCACCAGCCGGTCACGCCGCTGCCCACCCTAGTAGATGTGGGGCTGGATGATCCCTTCCTCGCCGAGCAGCTGCATATCGATGCGCTGGCCGAGGTAGCCGCCAGCAAGGAGTGGCCACTGGAGCTCAACCGCCACGAGGGCTATGACCACAGCTACTACTTCGTGGCGAGCTTTATCGAGGCGCACCTGCGCTTTCACGCCCGCCACCTCTGATCAAAACAGGCCCGTTGCGGGCCTGTTTTAGTTGTGGTGATCGGTTGATATCAACTGCCCGCTCGGGTCACTCCGCCGGAGCCTGCGATCTGCTGCTCCACCTCGGGATCGCCCCAGTAGGCGATGTTGCCTGAACCGGCGATGCCGACTTTCAGCGTCTCCTGCGCCCGCACCGCCACATCACCGCTGCCGGCGATATTGACCTCTACCTCGTTGCCGCGCATCTCGCTCCCGAGCACGTCGCCAGATCCGGCAATGTTCAGCTCGATGGCCTGTGCCGAACCGCTGCCCAGCTCCAGACTGCCGGTGCCAGCGATATTCCCTTCCAGCCGTTTCAGCTCCAGCTGACTGGCGACGATGTCACCGGTACCGGCCACCGACAGCACCAGCTCATCGCCCTTGAAGCCGCTCAGATCGCCGTTACCGGTCCCGGCCAATGCCAGTTCGTTCAACACCGGCAAGGTGATGGTCAGCTCCAGCGGCTCGGTAGGATCGAGCCGGTAACCCTCCTTCACCTCGATCTCCAGCTTGTCGCCGCTCTCGGTCAGCACCAGATAGGGCAGCAGGTTCTCCTGCCCCTTGATCAGGATGCCGCGCGGCTCCCCCGCGACCAGATGGAGGGTGGCAGGCACCCCCGCCAGCACCCGGGTCACCCCGTCACCGAGCGCCTGCTGGCGCTCGACCACAGCCCCCGTTCCGGTCACTCTGGTCCGATCCAGCCAGTGACAACCACTGAGCCCAGCCATCAACATGACAACCATCATCCATTTCATCACTACTCTCCTCCTTATGTGTTGGCCATCCAGGGCCAATTGGTTTTCATGCTTTGCAAAGCGCGAGCCAAAAATTAACATTATGATTCAAAAGGAAATAACTATTTAAACCAGAACAGACAGAATAATTTAGAGAGCCATTTAGACCATATTTTGGTGAAAATAACCATTCTCGAACGGATATGATTTTGGCTGATTGGCGGGTCGTCCTGCCGGTCACTATGCTGACAGCCCGTGGAAGTTTTTGATTGCCCTGCCGGTCTGTTGAGCCAATAGTGGTACTTCGTGCGTACCAAGCTCTCCATTGCGGTAATGTCATTACCACTGTCTTGTCAGTCTTCACTGCCAACAAGGAGCCAGAGCGTGACCCAAGCAAGCCCTCTCTATGCCACCGCCACCGGTCTGCCGGAACCGACTCGCACCCCGCTGCTGACCGGCAGCGATCCCGAGCAGAAACGGCGCGAGCTGCTCGCCTACTTCTGCCAGACCTTCGATCTCTACGACTCGCTGTTCGACTGTCTGGCCGATGAGAGGGCCTGGTTCAACAAGGCGATCCCCCTGCGCCATCCGCTCATCTTCTACTACGGCCACACCGCCGCCTTCTTTATCAACAAGCTGCTGGCGGCACGCCTGATCGATCAGCGGCTGGATGCCCGCATCGAGGCCATGGTCGCCATCGGGGTGGACGAGATGAGCTGGGATGATCTGGACGAGACCCACTACGACTGGCCCAAAGTCAGCGAGCTACGCAGCTATCGGGCCAAAGTCCGTTCGCTGGTGTGCGATTTTATTCGCCAGATGCCGCTCACCCTGCCCATCGACTGGCAGAGCCCGGCCTGGGTCATCCTGATGGGGATAGAGCACGAGCGTATCCACCTCGAGACCTCCAGCGTGCTGCTCCGCCAGTTGCCACTCGCCTGGGTGCGGCCGCAGCCTTATTGGCCCGCCTGTACCGAAGTCCGCCACCGCATTGATCAGGTACCCGCCAACAGTCTGCTGCCGGTGGCCGGCGGCAAGGTGCGCCTTGGCAAGCAGGACGCCACCTACGGCTGGGACAACGAATATGGCGAGCGCCATATCGAGCTGGCCCCGTTTCAGGCCAGCCGCATGCTGGTGAGCAATGCCGAGTACCTCGCCTTCGTCCAGGCGGGGGGCTACGGCCAGCAACAGTGGTGGGATGAAGAGGGGTGGAGCTGGTGCCAGTACGCCAAGGCGCAGATGCCCACCTTCTGGGTGGGTGACCCCGCCGAGCCCGAACAATTGCAGCTGCGGCTGATGACCGAGCAGGTCGCCATGCCCTGGGACTGGCCAGTCGAGGTGAATCAGCTGGAGGCGGCCGCTTTCTGTCGCTGGCAGGCAGCTCGCACCGGTCTGCCAATCCAGCTGCCGAGCGAGGCGGAGTGGCAGCTGCTGCGCGAACAGCTACCCGGCGATCAGCCGGACTGGACGGAAGCCCCCGGCAATATCAATCTGGCCCGTTTCGCCTCCTCCTGCCCGGTGGATGCCTGCCCGCAAGGGGAGTTCTTCGATCTGGTGGGCAATGTCTGGCAGTGGACCAGCACCGCCATCGACGGCTTCGACGGCTTTAAAATCCACCCGCTCTACGACGACTTCTCCACCCCCACCTTTGATGGCAAGCACACCCTGATCAAGGGGGGCAGCTGGATCAGCACGGGTAACGAAGCGCTCAAATCATCCCGTTACGCCTTCCGGCGTCACTTCTTCCAGCATGCGGGTTTCCGCTATCTGGTCTCCCGTTATCAGGAACCCGTTATCGTGAATCCCTATGAAACCGACACGCTGGTCGCTCAGTACCTCGACTTCCAGTACGGCCCGAGCCACTTCGGGGTAGCCAACTACGCCAAGACGCTTGCTGATCTTGCTGGCGAGCTGTGCAGCAACCACCAGCGGGCGCTGGATATCGGCTGCGCCACCGGTCGTGCCAGCTTCGAACTGGCTCGCCACTTCCAGCATGTGGACGGGGTGGACTACTCAGCCCGCTTCATCGACGTGGCGCTGGCCCTCGCCAGCCAGGACAGCTTCCGCTACGCCATTCCGCTGGAGGGTGAACTGGTGGAGTATTGCGAGGCACGCCTGTCGAGCCACGGGCTGGGGGCGAGTCAGGCTGAGCGCATCCACTTCAGTCAGGGGGATGCCTGCAACCTCAAGCCCAAATATGACCACTACGATCTGGTGCTCGCCTCCAACCTGATCGACCGGCTGCGGGAGCCCGCCCGCTTCCTGCGGGATATCGCTCCCCGGCTGCGCAGCGGTGGCCTGCTGGTGCTCACCAGCCCCTATACATGGCTGGCGGAATATACCCCGCCCGCCAACTGGCTCGGCGGCATTCGTGAAAACGGCGAGGCGCTCACCACCTATCAGGCGCTGCAACGGCTGCTGGCGGCGGAGTTCGAGGAGCACTGCCCGCCGCGGGATGTGCCCTTCGTCATCCGCGAGACCGCCCGCAAATACCAGCACACGGTGGCGCAGCTGACCGTCTGGCGCAAACGCTAGCACGCCGGTCGACATGCAGATGAGAAGAGGGAGGCCAACGGGCCTCCCTCTTGTTATGGCAGTCAAAACGGCGCGAGTATCACTCTCCCTGCTCGTGATAGCGGCGCGCCAGTACGGCGCACACCATCAGCTGGATCTGGTGGAAGATCATCAGCGGCAACACCATCACCCCGACGCTGGCGGCGGGGAACATGACGTTGGCCATCGGCACCCCGTTGGCCAGACTCTTTTTCGAGCCGCAGAAGACGATGGTGATCTCGTCCGCCTTGTCGAACCCGAGACGACGGCTGATCCAGACGTTCCAGCAGAGCACCAGCGCCAGCAAGATGCAGCTCAGCAACACGATACTGGCCAGATCGTACCAGCCTACTTGATGCCAAATCCCCTGCACCACCGCCTCGCTGAAGGCGACGTAGACCACCAGCAGGATGGAGCTCTGATCCAGCTTGCCGATGAGCGGACGGTGGCTGTCGACCCAGCGGCCGATCAGCGGGCGCGACAGGTGGCCCACCACAAACGGCAGCATCAGCTGCATCATGATGGACTGAATGGAGTGCCAGGTGTCGATCCCCTCCCCCTGTACGTGGATCATCATCCCCACCAGCACCGGCGAGAGGAAGATGCCGAGGATACTGGAGGCCGAGGCGCTGCACACCGCCGCCGACACATTGCCCCCCGCCATCGAGGTAAAGGCGATAGCCGACTGCACGGTGGCAGGCAGGGCGCAGAGATAGAGGAAACCGAGGTAGATGGCCGGGCTCAGCCAGCTCGGTACCAGCGGCGTGAGCAACAGCCCCAGCAGCGGAAAGAGCACGAAGGTGCTGAGCATCACCACCAGATGGAGCCGCCAGTGGCCGAGGCCTGCCAGCAGGTTCTGGCGCGACAGCTTGGCGCCATGCATGAAGAACAGGAGCGCCACCGCCAGCTTGGTCAGCAGACCGAACCAGACAGCCACCTGCCCCTCGCAGGGAAATAGGGAGGCCAGAGTGACCACCGTAATCAGCACAACAGTAAAGGGATCCAGACGCACGAAAGGTCTCCATCAGAAGGGCATCCTGCAGCCATAGCGACAGTCAGGATTGGGGAGGACAAGAAACAGAGCGGGAGATGTCTGGCACCTCCCGCTAAAACGAACCTCCAGCTTACCCCGATAACGGAGAGGCGCAACGTTGTGCAGCGGTTAATTGTTCATCAATGCTTAACGCCTTTGCTTTGTCGAACAGCGGAAGTTGCTGACCCGCGGCCAGATAGCGCCAAACCGGCGCGAAATGGATAAAAAAACGGGCGACCAAGGCCGCCCGTCTCGCTTTTTCGTTCTGCCGATCAGCGCTGGCTGGCCAGCTTGCAGTTGCCGATCTTCTTGTCATTGCCGGCGAGCTTGCGGGACTGCCGCTTCTCGAAGCGGGAGATCCACCAGTAGGCCAGCGCCGAGAAGACTGCAGTCATAAAGACGTTGATGAAGAAGGCGCGCACCAGATCCACCCCGGCCGGGAAGGCGGAGGCGCTCATGCTCACCACGAAGATGGCGATCAGCACCGATACCACGCCCATCCCGAAGGTGCGCGACCCCATGCGGAAGTCGCGGGGAGTGTCGTCATGTTTCCAGCGGAACACGAAGTAGGCCACCATGATGAAGATCGGCGGCAACATGGCGGTGCCGGCGGTGAGGTTGATGGCGGTGTTCATCATCTGCTGCACCGACTCGGAACCGAAGCCGTTGACCACCAGCATCGCGAACACGAAGACAAACTGCCACCAGGCGGCGCGCACCGGCACGCCGTGCTCGTTGAGCTGGGTGGTCTTCTCGCCGTAAACCCCCTGCGGGATCTCGGAGAAGTGGATCTTCACCGGCGCCGAGGTCCACATCATCATGGAGCCGAACATGGCGATAAACAGCACCACGCCGACGAAGCGGCCCACCAGCGCCTCGGAAAGCCCGAAATACTGCGCCATGCCGGTGAAGATCTCCACCATGCCGCCGGCATAGGTGAGGCTCTCGCGCGGCACGAACACGTTCACCAGCAGGGAACCGACCGCATACATGGCACCGATGACGATGCCGGCACTGATGATCACCTTGATGAAGGACTTCTGGCCGCCCTTCACGTCATTGAGGTAGGCCGCCGCCGTCTCGGCACCGCCCGCCGCCTGGAAGATCCAGCACATGATGCCGAGGGTCGCCCAGTTGACGGTGGGAGTCATCGCCTCCAGCGTGATGGGCTGGGCCGGCACGTGATCGCCGCCAAGAGCCATCAGGGCGCCCAGCACATAGATGGCAAACAGGGCAAACACCCCGTAGGCCACTATTTCGGCAATCTTGCCAAGCCAGCTCGCCCCCTTGGTGGAGATATGGGTCGCCGCCGCAAACAGCACGATGGAGATGATCGAGGTGACCATGGGTGAGAAGCTGTACTCATAGCCCAGCATGGCGTAGGAGGCGTAGGCGATGACGTTGGGCAGCAGGGAGACGAACCAGAACAGGTTCACGAACCAGTAGAGAAACGAACCCAGATAGGCCATCCGGGTGCCGAGCGGTTTTTTAAGCCAGTCGTACATCCCCGACTCGGAGTTTTTATTGGCCGAGACGAACTCGGCGATGATGAAAACAAACGGGATGAAGTAGACGATGGTCGCCAGCAGGAAGATGGGGGCGGAGCTGAGCCCCAGCTCGATGTTGTTGTTGACGATGTTGCGCACGTTGAACACGGCGGCAAAGGTCATCGACAACAGGGCAAACTTGCCTATGGTGCCGCGTACGGATTCAGACATGGTGTCCTCCAGTGGACTCGCGTTCCCTGCGGGGAGCGCTGTGACTCTGTGATGTGTTCGGCAAGGGTCTGTCGGCCCCGCGCTTTACTCTCTTGTTATGATCGGGCCGCGTGGGCGGCCTCGTTGCTGAACCGGTACCGTCTCCCGCACCAGCTCGCAATACCATTCAGACGATCGGAGTGCCCGGCGCCATCGGCACCCGCGGTTGCAACAGCACGCTCTGGCTCTCGTCCGGGGTCTCGGCGCAGAGCAACATGCACTCGGATCGCTCGCCGCGCATTTTGGTGGGCTTGAGGTTGGTCAGTACCACCACCTCGCTGCCCATCAGCTCCTCTGCGCTGTAGTAAGGCACCAGACTGGTGACGGTCTGCAGCGGCCGCTCGCCACCCACGTCGATCTGGACGATGTAGAGTTTGTCGGCCCCGGGGTGGCGCACCACCTCCAGCACCTTGCCCACCTTCATCTCGACCCGTTTGA
Organism: Aeromonas sp. 600774; assembly: GCF_049175075.1. Lineage (NCBI taxonomy): Bacteria > Pseudomonadati > Pseudomonadota > Gammaproteobacteria > Aeromonadales > Aeromonadaceae > Aeromonas > Aeromonas sp. 600774. Next base: position 6,713 of record NZ_JAAKUJ010000012.1, on the reverse strand, counting down.
ATTCGGCAAACTCGATCGTCTCGCTCATGCTCTTTTCCTTTTCTGGTTCAACGGTTTGCGGGTGGCCAACGGCCACCCGGTTTGATTGGTATTCAATGCCGTGCTTATGGCGTCTGCATGGCAACCTGCGCTGTCGGCTGGGCCTCTTTGGCACGTGCTTCGGCGCTGAGGGAGGCCTCGTATCTGTTGTATTTCCACCAGGCGAAGCCGAGGAAGATCACGATCCCGCCGACGTTGTAGAAGATGATGGTCATGATGTCGGCACCGGTCGGGAAGGTGGAGGCGAGGAAGCCCACCGAGAAGATGGCGATCAGCACCGAGACCACGGCGATGCCGGTGGTGCGCGAACCCATCTTGAAATCCCGCGGCAGGTGGTCGAGCTTCAGGCGCAGATTGAGGTAGGACAGCATGATGAACAGCGGCGGCAGCATGGAGGCGGCAGCGGTCATGTTGATGACGGTGTTCATCAGATCCTGCGCTGTGTTGGAGCCCAGGGTCGGGATCACCATCAGCGGCAGCACGATGAGGTACTGGATCCAGGCTGCCTGGGCGGGCACGCCATTCTCGTTCAGCTCGACCGTCTTCTTGCCGAAGATGCCGACCGGGATCTCGGAGAAGAAGATCTTCACCGGGGTCGCCGTCCACATCAGCAGGGAGCCGAACATGGCGGTGAAGGAGACCAGACCCACGAAGCGATTCATCAGGATCTCCGGCAGGCCGAAGTAAGCCGCCAGCCCCTCGAACACCTGCACCGAGCCGCCGGTGTATTTCAGGGTGTCGCTGTGGACGAAGACGTTGATCAAGAGCGATGCGATGGAGTAGAGCACGCCGATAAAGATCCCGGCGATGATGATCACCTTGACGAAGGATTTGGAGCCCCCTTTCACGTCATTGACGTATACCGCCACCGACTCGGCACCACCGGCTGCCATAAAGATCCAGGTAGTGATGCCGAGGAAGGCCCAGCTGAAGTCGGGGACCATGGCCTCTACCGTGATGGGGTCAGCCGGTTGCACGCCTCCCACCAGTGCCGCACCCGCCAGCAGAATGTAGGAGAGGGTCAGCAGCAGCATCAGGGACGAGGTCACCGAGGTGATGGGGCCGAGCATCTTGGCGCCGTTGGTGGAGACATAGGTGGCAAAGGCAAACAGCACCATGCTCAATGCCGTGGTCGCCACCGGGGTGAGAATGTACTCGTAGCCGAGGAAGGCATAGGAGGCGTAGGCGATGACCCGCGGCAGCAGCGAGGTGAAGAAGAAGAGGTTCACGAACCAGTAGGTGTAGGCGGAGATGAAGGCCCAGCGACCGCCGAGGGAGCTCTTCACCCAGGCATAGACGCCCGCTTCGGAGTTCTTATTCAGTGACACGAACTCCGCAATGATCAGGCAAAACGGAATGAAGTAAAAAATGGTGGCCAGAAAGAACATCGGGGCCGAGGCCAGACCGATCTCGATGTTGTTGTTGATGACGTTGTTGAAGCTGAATACCGCCGCGAAGGTGAGCGACAGCAAACCAAACTTGCCTATCGTATTGCGTTTGGAATCAGACATGGTGCATCTCCAGACCTGTAGTTATCTCGCGAAAGGGCGGGGTATGGGTTGTAGGGTGAACCCCGCCCTTCCGGCTTTGTCAGTGCAGAACCGGCGGCTTGTTATTTGTTCTTGAAGTAGCCGCCTTCGACGGTGACCTTGATGATCACCTTGCGCACCGGCGCATCGCCGACAAAGCGGTAGGCCTCGTCGTTCTCGAAGATCACCACCTGCCCATTGCCGACCTGCTGGCGCTCACGCACCTCACCGGCCAGCCACTCGCGGTCGGTGGTATCGTCATAAGCCTGCTCGACCGCCAGCTCGCTCTTGGCTGCCCACTCCACCGTCTCATCCCCTTCCAGGTAGTAATGAACGTCGAAGTAGCGGCGCTGCCCCTCAAACAGGGAGGTGGCCGGGCTGGCCCCCTCCTGCAAGCGGTAGGTGAGGGAGTCACCGATGGAGTGGCAGATACCGGGCTTGAGGTTCGGCAGGTTGTTGATGGCCTCCACGCAGCGGCCCCACTTCTTGCCCTCCCGGTAGATGTTTTTGAACAGGGTCAGGTTGTCCAGGGTGATCATGCGAGGTTCCTCCCGCCGTTGATGGTGAGATCGAGCCCGGCCAGCGCAGCCGGATTGAGGTTGCCACGGGCGATGGGCAGCAGGGTCAGGCCGAAGCTGAATGGCTCGAAGCGCACCCGCCAGGAGTCCAGCACCTCGGAGCCCCAGGAGTTGGAGCCCAGCCCCAGCACCTTGTGATCCAGATTGAGGGTGAGATAACCGCAGGGCTCCAGCTCGTTGATGTGCTGCGCCGCGTGGATATGCTCCCAGCTGTAGGGCCAGACGCTCAGGTTGATGGGGGCATCGGGTCGCACGTAGAGACCGGCGCCGTGACGGTTGGTCAGGGTCGCCCAGCGCACCTGCTGGCGGTTGCCGTTGTCCTGCGGGAAGGGGTAGTGCTCCCACATCTCGCTGACTGTGCTCTGGAAGCTGTCGATCCAGTTGCTCTGGCGGCTGTCCTGATAGTTTTCGCCCGGCCCCATGCCGTAGTAGTGCACCCGGTCGAGATCCTGACGAATGCCCAGCTCGAAGCCGATCTTGGGTATGATGTCGTCATAGCCGCCGTAGGGCTGGCCGGACAGGGCCACGTGCAGCTGACCGTTCGGGCTCAGGGTGTAGACGTAGCGGCAGCGCATGCCGAAGTCGAACACCGGCGGTGCGATCAGGCTCTCCACCGTCACCTCGACCGCCTCACCCAGCTGACGCCAGCTTAAGGTGCGGAAGTGTTCCTGCATGATCTGCAGGTGGTTCGGGTGCCACAGGCTCTCGTACTCCTGCTTGTGGTTGTCGATCATCGGCTTGAAGAAGGTGAGGCGCGGCGAGCGCTCAATCAGCTCGATACCATCCTGCTGCCAGCTCACCAGCTTGCCGTCGAGGCGTGAAAAACGCAGGGCGAAGCCGCTGCCGCTCAAGGTCAACGCGAGGCGCTCGTCGGCAATCTGCAGCGCAGTAGCGTTGGGATTGGCAAAGGGCTGCAGCTGGCGAGTCGATGCCTTCAGTTGGAACTGGTACTGGCCCAGCTCGTGCTCCGCCGCGCTGTAGCGGGTGGCGGTGGCCTTGATGACCCGCAGCTGGACGAAGGTTTCCCGCCCATCGAGGGATGGCAGTTCGAGTTGCAGATCGGTAGTGGCTCCGGGGGAAACCCCTTCCAGCCGGATTTGCTGGCTCGCCAGCAGCTCGCCCTCGGCCTTCACTTCGACCAGCAGGCGGATATCGTCAAGATTGGAGAACCAGTAGCGGTTTTCCACCGCCAGCTTGCCGCTCTCCAGATCCAGCGCGCGCACCTTGACCGGGCAGATCACCTGCTTGTATTCGCGCAGGCCCGGCCCCGGGGTCTGATCCGGATAGATGAGGCCATCCATGCAGAAGTTGTAGTTGTTGGGGTAGTCGCCATAGTCGCCGCCGTACTTGTAAACAGGGCGCCCCTGCTCGTCCTGATCCAGAATGCCGTGATCGCACCACTCCCAGATGTAGTGACCCTGAATGTGGGGATGGCGGTCGAACACCTGCTGGTACTCGCTAAGGCCACCCGGGCCATTACCCATGGCGTGGGCGTATTCGCAGAGGATGCGCGGCTTCGCCATCGGGAACTCGCCAAAGCAGTTCATCTGGGAGATGCGGGAATACATGGTACTCACCACGTCCACCACCTCGGCATCGCGATCCTCTTCGTAGTGCACCAGCCGGGTCGGGTCGATCGCCTTGCAGCGCTGGTACATGGCTCTGATGTTGCAGCCGTAGCCGGACTCGTTGCCGAGCGACCAGATGATGATGGAGGGGTGGTTCTTCTGGGCGTGAACATGGCGCTCGATGCGATCCACGAACACCGGCTCCCAGAAGGGATCGTCGGTGATGCGGCTGAGAGCGCCGACGTTGGCAAAACCGTGGGTCTCCACGTCGGTCTCCGCCATCACGAACAGGCCGTACTGGTCGCACAGCTCGTAGAAGCGAGGATCGTTAGGGTAGTGGGCGGTGCGCACCGAGTTGAGGTTGTGCTGCTTCATCAGCACGATATCGCGCTCCACCCGATCCATGCCGACCGCGCGGCTCTTGAGGTGGTCGTTGTCGTGGCGGTTCACCCCGTGCAGCTTGAGGTAGTGGCCGTTGACGTAGAAGAGGCCATCCTTGACCTTGATTTCACGCACCCCGACCCGCTGCGGGATCACTTCCAGCAGCTCACCCTGACTGTTGTAGAGGGAGAGTTGCAGCTGATAGAGGTACGGGTCTTCAGCGCTCCACAGATGGGGGTTGGCCAGATCCAGCGTGAAGCGGCAATCACACTTGCCATCGATGGCGAGATGGTCGAGCGAGCCGCTGGCGATCTCGTTGCCCTGATCCAGCAGCGACCAGACCAGACGGTGCTCACGGGCGGCCGCCCCCAGGTTCTCGAGCTGGATATCGCAGCTCAGGGTAGCGCTCTGGTTGTCATCAGCCAGCGCGGTGCGGATAAAGAAGTCCTGCACATGGGCGGCCGGTTTGCCCACCAGATAGACGTCGCGGAAGATCCCCGCCATCCACCACATGTCCTGATCTTCGATATAGGTGGAGTCAGCCCACTGCATCACCCGTACCGACAGCAGGTTCTCGCCAATGTTGGCGTAGGCACTGATATCGAACTCGGCGGTGAGGCGGCTCCCCTTGCTGAAGCCGACATAGTGGCCGTTCACATAGACCTCGAAGTAGGTCTCCACCCCGTCAAACTTGATGATTACCTGCTCGCCGTCCCAAGCCGGGCTCAGCGTGAAGCTGCGCTGATAGGCGCCGGTGGGGTTGTTGGTCGGCACGAAGGGCACGTCGATGGGGAAGGGAAAACCTTCGTCGGTGTACTGCAGCTGGCCATGTCCTTCCATCTGCCACATATTGGGCACGGTGATCTGGCCCCATTCGTTCATGGTGCTGTGATAGAAGGCCTCCGGTACCTGCAGGGGGTGGTCGAAGTAGTGGAACTGCCACTGGCCGCCAAGGCTCAGAAAACGGCGGCTCAGCTCGCGCTGCATGGTGGCCGCCAGCCAGTGGTCGGCATAAGAGAAGAAGTAGGCGCGCGGAGCCAGCCTGTTTTCACCAACGAATTGGACGTTTTCCCAGTTATTCACATGTCCTCCCGGAACAAGGCAACTTTGACTGGGTAAACTCTAGACAAACATTTACTAAATATCAGCTTTGAATTGGTAAATTTTTAACCTGATCACAATGAACAGATGGTTTTGTGAGCGAGATCAGAAGCGGGAGATAAAGGAAGGCAAGATATGGAGGAGTGGCATGGATGTTGATAATAGCTGGCTGAATTGCAATAAAATCAACTATAAAACAATATGATATGAAATAGCTGGATGATATGGGAAAGAGGTTTGCTTGGGAGAGGTGTCGCACCACCGCAAGATGGTGCGACTAAAAAGCAGAGTATTTTACTAAAATCAGCGAGTGGTGCCGCGCAGGGTCAACTTGCTCGGTACCAGCACCCGGAGTGGAATATTCCGCTCGTCTCGCAGCCGCTCAACCAGCAAATTGACCCCCTGGGTGCCCATCAACTCGGAGTGGATCCGCACTGTTGAGAGTGGCGGGAAGGTGAACTTGGCGGTCGGAATATCGTTGACGCTGATAAGCTCGATCTGCTGGGGAATCGCCAATCCCTTCTCATGAATGGCACGCAGCACACCAATGGCGATGGAGTCGGAGGCAACGAACAGCGCCTTGGGCCAGTCACCCGCCAGCATCTCCTTCGCCAACTGGTAGCCGGAGGCACTAGAGAAGTCCCCACGATAGAGATCGCTCTCCTGCACCACCCCCAGCCGCTGGCCATAATCGCGGAAGGCCAATTCACGCAGATCCGGATTCTCATCCTGGCCACCGATATAACCGATGCGCTGATGCCCCTGCGCGATAAAGTAATCAACCACTTGCTGGCTGATCAGGGCAAGATCCACATCGACCGAGTCGAACTCTCCCTGTGAACGGCAGTCGACAAACACCAGCTGGCTGGAACAAGCCCTGAGTTGGGCCAGACGCTCGGACGTGAGGGTGCCGACCACCAGAATGCCATCCACGGCGCTCAATTCACGCCCTTCACCACAGTTGTAGAGATGAGTCAGCTCGATATTGAGGCGGGCACTCTGGGTCTCGATACCATAACGGATGGCGAGATAGTAAGGGTCGTTGACCTCGGTACTCTGGGGATAGGCATAGACCACCAGAAAGTGCAGTTTGCTCTTGTGTACCCCCTTACGGGCGCTGCTGGTCTTGTACTCCAGCCGTTCAGCAATCTCGAAGATCCGCTGCTTGGTCTCTTCCTTGACGCTCAGGCTGGGATCCTCGTTCAGTACCCGGGATACCGTGGCGAGCGAAACCCCCGCCTCCTGTGCAATTTCCTTCAACGTAGCCATCAATACCTCGCTGGCAGCATCACGTGTTAATCGGCAACGGCTAAAGAGTAACGGGCAATCCCTTGATAGCCCAGCACTTTTACTAAAATGCCGGCGGCATGACAGATTTTTGGAACGCAGAAATGCAAAAAGGCCTCCCGAATGGGAGGCCTCTTCTAAATAGGTGCCTGACAGTGTCCTACTCTCGCATGGCGAATGCCACACTACCATCGGCGCTACCGCGTTTCACTTCTGAGTTCGGCATGGGA
>NZ_JAAKUJ010000011.1:0-185321 GCF_049175075.1 Aeromonas sp. 600774 | reverse complement strand
TTCGCCATGCGAGAGTAGGACACTGCCAGGCACCCAATACAAGAAACCCCGCTCATCGAGCGGGGTTTTTTATTGCCTGCAATTTAGAGAATTGCCTGATAATTGACCCATCTTATCTCTTTTCTTCTGTTCTTATTGTTACTCGCCGCTGTTTTCTGGTTCCACAAATAGCCTGATATTTCGCTTGGTACTCTTCCTTAACTGAACCGCTGTCGCTCTGTGCGGTGGCTCTGCAGTTGTCATATCCCGTGCATCCCATGATCGCCTATACGTCATGACCTCTTGCTTGGAATCTCTGCTTCCTGAGTTAGCCATCCGCTCTTTTTAAGCCGCAACCCCATCGCCCCTGCTTTTCTATGACTGTGTTAACCGGTCCTGACTTTATTCCGAAGAGGGGTTATTGGCTATGCCATGCCAATCTGGATCTGTTGTGGGAGCGTTTGGTCGCTGTGGTTTGGAGTAGGAAGGGATGTGCACAGGAACGCAGAGGTTCGATATTGATAGGTGATCTTGTGGCAGCTGTTGAGCCCGCAGGTGAGAAGATCAAGACAGGTGTTGGAGAAGGCTAGTATTTTGAGAGCTATTAGGAATGGCAAATCGCAGGCAAATAAAAAGCCCACGCAACATGGTTGCATGGGCTCGGTATAAATGGCGGAGGAGGTGGGATTTGAACCCACGGATGGTCGCCCATCGCCGGTTTTCAAGACCGGTGCATTCAGCCGCTCTGCCACCCCTCCGCAGCAGTGCGGCGAATATTACCATGCTGATCCGGCTTGTAAATCCCCGTCCGGTTCGATTGCTGGTTAATTGTGCTAAACAACATGAAAAAGTGGCAATCAGGGCGCATCAAGCGCTTTTTTGGCCAGATAACTTGACTTGAAAACAGACTCAACCACTATAGTGGCCTCTATCATATCCTCTGCAAGATAACGTTATGACTATTAAAAATGCCCTGTTTTGCGCGCTGGCTGGTGTGACCCTGCTGGCGACGCCGGTACATGCAAGCGAGCTGACCAAAAGCGATGTCGAGCAAATCGTTCGCGACTATCTGGTCAAGAACCCCGAGATCCTGGTCGAGATGTCCAATGCCCTGCGTGCCAAGCAGGAGAGCCAGCAGGCCGAGAGTGACAAGGCGCTGATCAAGGCTCACTCCAAGCAGCTTTATGCCAATCAGGATCCCGAGATGGGGAATCCGAAGGCATCTCTGACCATTGTGGAGTTTTTCGATTACAACTGTGGTTACTGCAAACGGGCCCATCCGCTGGTCAAGCAGCTGATGGCGGAAGATAAAGATATCCGTTACATCTACAAGCAGTTCCCCATTCTGAGCGAGTCCTCCTACTTCGCAGCCCGTGCTGCGCTGGCGGTCCAGCTGGGTCAGCCTGACAAGTACCAGGCGTTCCACGAGAAGCTCTATACCCATCAGGGGCCGCTCGCTGATGAAGCACAGGTCAAGCAGTTGGCTGTGGCGGCCGGTGTTGACTGGAGCAAGGTGGAAGCCAAGATCAAGGATGGCAGCATTGACCAGAACCTCGGTACCAACCGTACGCTGGCTGAAGCGCTCGGTATCTCTGGTACCCCGGCCTTCATCATTGGTGATCAGATCCTGCGCGGTGCTCCCCGTGATCTGGCCAGCCTGAAGGGGTTTATCAAGGACGTGCGTGCCGGCAAGAGCATTCAATAAGCGGTTGTCATGGTCGAGGGCCTAGCGCCCCGGCCAGATACAGAAAGAGGGTCGGTATCACTACCGGCCCTCTTTTTTATTATGTCCTTTGGCACAAGTGGTCGTCGCGAAAGGACCATAACAACGTGCTCAGGACCCGGCCTGTTGGCCTCAGTAACAAGTATTAGCAGAGCCGTTCGGAGTCTAATGATAAATATTTCGCCTCGCAGAGGTGTGTCGTGAGCATTGCTTAATTCCGGTCAAGATTTTTTCTGCTGCTTGCCTTAGAATCGCCGCCCGTTGCAGGAGAAACCCCTATGTTAGTTGATATTTTACGGCTGGTTTTTATAGCCGGAGGCCTCGTATTTGTCTTCATGCTGGTGCAAGCCTGCTGTCGGAAGAAGCAGAGTGGATCCTTTGAGGCGACCCCCTTTTGGCCGGTGGCGTTGATCGGTGGGGTTGCCAACTTCCTCGATACCCTGGGGGTGGGCAGCTTTGCGGTAAAGACCGCCTGCTACAAGCAGTTCAAGCTGATCGATGATCGGGTACTGCCGGGTACCCTCAATGGGCAGTGCGTGCTGCCGACCGTAACTCAGTCGCTGATCTTCGTCGGTGCAGTCGCAGTGGAGCCGCTGACGCTGATCAGCATGATGATGGCCGCCGCAGCGGGCGCTGCCTGGGGGGCTCGCCATGTGGCCTCGTTTGATCGGCAGACCATCCGGTTGGTGATGGCTATCTCCTTGCTGGTCGTTGCAGGGCTTATCTTTGCCGGTCTGCTGGGGCTTTTTCCTGTAGGCGGCGATGCGATGGGGCTCAGCGGCTACAAGCTGACGATTGCCCTGCTTGGCAATTTCATCTTCGGGGTGCTGATGAATGTCGGTATCGGCCTGTTTGCCCCCTGCATGACGTTGGTTTATCTGCTGGGGATGAATCCGCTGGCGGCGTTTCCCATCATGATGGGCTCCACCGCCGTGCTCAGCGTTTTCTCCGCAGGCACTTTTATCCGCAAAGGGGCGTTTGATGCCAAGGCGGTGCTGGCGGTAGCCATCTTTGGCCCCATCGGTGTGGTGCTGGCCGCCATGCTGGTCAAATCCATGGATATGGAGATGCTGAAGTGGCTGGTTGCCTTTATCGTCATCTATACCTCCTGGACCATGTACGCTTCCTGGCGGGCGGCGCGTCGCTCCCCTGTGCAGCTGACGGTGGAGAGCGCAGGCTAGCCTGTACCAGTGCCGCTTCGGCCTTGGCCCCCAGAAAAACATAGAGGCCAAGCGCCAGCAGCAAACCCACCGCACACCCCATCACTCCGACCGCTGGCCAGAGCAGCTCGCTCTGGCCGAGCGAGCCTTTGAATAGCAGCAACAGCCCCTCGATGGAGACCGCGATCAGAATGGCGGCGATAAAGCGGGTGATGGTGCGGCGAATAGCGCTGTGGCGGAAGATATCCTTATGCAGCAGTACCTCCTCTTCCAGAATGGTCTTGCCCAGATCGAACACCGCCAGTGCCAGCGTCAGGAAGATGATGGCGCTAAAGGCGCCGAGCTGGTTCTGCTGCTCACCGCACAATAGCTGGTAGAGCTGCTCCAGCCCGTGCCAGATCAGGGTGGCGACGATCAAAAACAGCGCCATGCTGAGCACCACATAGACCGCCTTGAACCAGGGCATGGCGCGGCGGCGCTCCCTGTCCCCCATCAACCAGCCAATCAGCTGATTCAGACAGACGGTGATCTCCCGTCCTTGCCCCTGCACGATAAGGTGCAGCCGGTTATGGGCCGTCGGTGCCGCAGGCTGGATGCACATCGGCCCCTGATAGTGGTCAATGCTGACAACAAAGGGATACCCCTTGAGCGAGACAAGGGGGGCGCTGAGCAGCCCCTGCAGTAGCGGGGTCAGCTCCTCCTGATACTCCTGATAGCGCCGCAGCACATCGATGGGGCTCATCTCTGCCATATGGACCTCGGTGACGTGGGCTCTTGTGGTGAATGTGCAAATAGTGGGCCTGCTTTATGACAGGGATGATGGGGCAAGTTGCACCAGAGGATGACAAATCGGCGGATGACCAGGGGACAATGCACCATAAATGGGCGTATTGCCGCCCTGTGTGGTGATGGAGTCTCTGTAATAGAAAAGGGCCCATGACGGGCCCTTGGCGACAACCAGCGGTGATTTAGCCAGCCAGCTTGGCGAAGCTGCGCTCGGCGGCGGCCAGGGTGTGTTCAATCTCCTTGTCGCCGTGAGCCAGCGACAGGAAGCCCGCCTCGTAGGCGCTCGGCGCCAGATAGACGCCCTCTTCCAGCATCAGATGGTAGAAGCGCTTGAAGCGTTCCATGTCGCAGCGAGTGACCTGCTCGTAGCGGGTGATTTCGGGCTCGTCGGTGAAGAAGAAGCCGAACATGCCGCCCACATAGTTGATGGCGAGCGGGATGCCGTGTTTGGCTGCGGCCGCTTTCAGTCCCTCGGCAACACGAGCCGTCTTGGCGCTCAGCTGCTCATAGAGACCCGGCTCCAGCAGCAGATCCAGCATGGTCAGACCGGCTGCCATGGCGACCGGGTTACCGGAGAGAGTCCCCGCCTGATAGACAGGGCCGGTCGGTGCGATGTGTTGCATCACCTTCTTCTTGCCGCCGAAGGCGCCCACCGGCATGCCGGCACCGATGATCTTGCCAAGGGTGGTGAGATCCGGGTCGATGTTGTAGTGACCCTGAGCACCGCGCAGGGAGACGCGGAAGCCGGTCATTACTTCGTCCAGGATCAGCAGGGCACCGAACTTGTCACAGATGGCGCGAAGCCCTTCCAGGAAGCCGGGGACCGGTGGGATGCAGTTCATGTTGCCTGCGACCGGCTCGACGATGATACAGGCGATCTCGCTGCCGTACTGGGTGAAGGCTTCACGCACCGAATCCAGATCGTTGAAGACGCAGGTCAGGGTGTGTTTGGCGAAATCGGCCGGAACGCCCGGGCTGTTCGGTTGACCCAGGGTCAGGGCGCCGGAACCGGCCTTGACCAGCAGGGAGTCGGCGTGGCCGTGGTAGCAGCCCTCGAATTTGACGATCTTGTCGCGGCCAGTGTAGCCACGGGCCAGACGAATGGCGCTCATGGTGGCTTCGGTGCCGGAGTTGACCATCCGCACCTGCTCCATGGAGGGGACGATCTGGCGGACTTTCTCGGCCATCAGCACTTCGATCTCGGTCGGCGCACCGTAGCTCAGCCCTTTCTCAACGGCCTTGATGACGGCAGCCTTGATGGCGGGGTGGTTGTGACCCAGCAGCATGGGGCCCCAGGAGCCGATGTAATCCACGTAGGCCTGACCATCCACATCATAGAGATAGGCGCCATCGGCGTGATCGATGAAGCGGGGCGTGCCGCCGACCCCATTGAAGGCGCGGACCGGTGAGTTGACGCCACCCGGAATGGTCTGGCGGGCCTGTTCAAACAGCTGATCTGATTTTGACATGGATCATCCTTAATGGGATTTTGGGCGTCACACAAGGGATTGCAGCCGATTGAGACTCGGCAGGCCGGAGCATCAGGAGTATGCTTTGCGCTCTCGCCACCCGGACTCTCGGTCTGCTCCCGTGACAAAAATTTAACGGGCCGACTATAGCAGAAAGCCCCAGCCCTGGGCAGCCGAGCAACGCGCCGGGTGATCCTGATCTCAGCTAGCTGACGATATGGTTTTTCCAAGTTGGTGTAACAAGATGGCGCAACAAGCTCTCTCCTCTGAAGCCGATACCTCTGCGCGGGGGCCGCTTTCCCGCATTATCTGGCAAGACAAGATGCCCTTGCTGGTGCTGCTGCTGGCGGCGCTGGTCGGTACCCTGGCCGGACTGGTGTGCGGCCTGTTCGAATCGGGAGTCCACTGGCTGGCAGAACAACGTATCGCCTTGCTGGCAGACCGTCCCTGGTGGCAGCTCGGTCTGCTTGGCTTTGGCTTCAGCGCCTTGCTGGGATTTGTCGGTTACTTCCTCACTCATACCTTTGCCCCGGAAGCGGGCGGCTCCGGCATTCCCGAGATCGAGGGGGCGATGGACGATCTGCGCCCGGTTCGGTGGTGGCGGGTGTTGCCGGTCAAGTTCTTCGGCGGCATCTGCACCCTGAGTTCCGGCATGGTGCTGGGGCGGGAGGGGCCTTCGGTACAGATCGGCGGCAACCTTGGCAAGATGGTGGCGGATATCTTCCGGCTGCCCAAGGAGCATGGTCACGCCCTGCTGGCCGCCGGTGCGGCGGGCGGTCTGGCGGCAGCCTTCAATGCGCCGCTGGCGGGCATCCTGTTTGTGATGGAGGAGATGCGGCCGCAGTTTCGTTACTCCTTTCTGGCCATCAAGGCGGTGGGGATCTCCGCCATCATGGCGACCCTGATGCTGCAGAACATGAAAGGTCAGGGGGCGGTGATCACTCTGCCCCACTACGATGCGCCAGCCCTCAAGGCGCTCTGGCTGTTCCTCTTTATGGGGGCCACCTTCGGGGTGCTGGGTTTTGTCTTCAACAAGTTGGTGCTGGCCTGTCAGGATGGCTATCTGGCGCTGCATCAGAACAAGCGCCACCGTTTCGTCGCCATCGGTATGCTGGTCGCTGGAACGTTTGGTGTGCTGTCGCTGTTTGCCCCCGCAGTGACGGGGGGCGGCACCGAGCTTATTCCACATCTGATGGGGGATGAGTATGCGATGGCGACCCTGTTCCTCATCTTCTCGGTGCGGCTGGTCGCGACCCTCATCTGCTTCTGCTCCGGTGCCCCGGGCGGGGTGTTTGCGCCGACCCTGGCGCTGGGCACCCTGTTTGGCGTGGTGTTCGGCCATCTGTTTCATGCGGCGTTTCCCGAACTGGGTATCGAGCCCGGCGCCTTTGCCATCGCCGGGATGGGTGCGCTGTTTGCCGCCACCGTGCGTGCCCCCATCACCGGCATCGTGCTGGTCACCGAGATGACCGACAACTATCAGCTGATCCTGCCCATGATGATCACCACGGTTGGGGCGACCCTGGTTGCCCAGTGGCTGGGTGGCCGACCCATCTATTCCCAGATCCTGGAGCGAACTTTACGGCTTGCCGCGCGTCAAAAGCGGGGTGATGGCAGCGCCACGGCCAGTTAATTTTTCCCTTTATCGCCTTTGACCCCGGTCAGGGCGGTATAGTGAAGGGAGAGGCGCTGCCGTAAATGGCGTGATAACGGGATGAGGGGCTATGTCCAATCTATTGAAGTTATTGGTCGTGTTAGCCGTTGGCGGGCTCATTGGTTACTTTGTCGGTAACCGGCAGGAGCTGGCCCAGAGCAGTCTGTTGGTGGTACAGCAGGAGACGCTGGATCGTCAGGGCAAGGCCATCGGCCAGCTCAAGACCGAGTTGGGGGTGAAAGATACTCAGCTGGCGACCCAGAAAGCGGCCTTCGAGCAGTTGCAGACCACCCTGAAGAGTCAGGAGGCGCAGGTGCAGGAGCTCAAGCGCCAGCTGGCCTTTTTCGAGCGGATCATGCGCCCCACCGGCGAACAGGTGGGGGTGGTGATCGACAACCTGACCCTGCAGGAGACCAGCATTCCCGGTCGTTACCACTACCGTCTCGCCCTGACCCAGCCTGCCAAGAAGCGGGAGCTGTTCCGTGGTCAGGTGCAGATCCGGGTCGAGGGGAGCCTGGCTGACAAGCCGAAGACGCTAACCGGCCGCGATCTCGGGATGAAGGTGAGCGAGTGGCGTTATGCCCTGCGTTATTTCCAGCTGCTGGAAGGGAATTGGCAGTTGCCGGAAGGCTTTGTGCCGGATCGGATCCGTGTCACCATCAACAAGGATGGTAGGCAACCGGCGCAAGAGCTGCTGGTTGAGTGGGGCGAGGTGATCAAGCCGCTGGTCGCCGCACCGCCTGCTCCGGTGCCCGCTGCCGGTTAAACGTGGTGAATACTTGAACTGAATGGTCGGGTATTGGATAATTTCGCGGTTTCCATGTTTGTGGATCTAATGGTTGTGAGGTCAGTAATGAGTGCAGTAGCAGAAGCCCCGCTGCCCATCCAGATGACGGATGCGGCGGCCAACAAGGTGAAGAACCTGATCACCGAGGAAGAGAATCCCGAGCTGAAGCTGCGGGTATACATCACGGGTGGGGGCTGCTCCGGTTTCCAGTATGGCTTTACCTTTGATGAGAAGATCAACGACGGGGACACCGTAGTCGAGAAGAATGGCGTCACCATGGTGATCGATCCCATGAGCCTGCAATATCTGGTAGGCGGCAGTGTGGATTACACCGAGGGTCTGGAAGGTTCACGCTTCACCGTGACCAACCCCAATGCCACCACGACCTGTGGCTGTGGCTCCAGCTTCTCCATCTGATCGGCGTTATCGGTCTGATGAAACGGCTCTCGGCAACGAGGGCTGTTTTTGTTTGTGGTGATCAGTGAGCTCCATCAAACAGCATTTATCTCAAACAACAAAGGCGCCTCGATGGCGCCTTTGTTGTTTGCAGAATGGCTTAGCGGGAGCTTGCCGCCGCGACCAGCGGGATCCGGTTCACTGCCTTGCCCATGTAGGCGAGGATGATGGTCACAATGATGCAGGTGAAGCTCAGCCACATGTAGGGCAGGTAGTCGAGGGTTGCCACCCCCAGAACCCCGGCCATGAAGATGCCGTTGTCGCTCCAGGGCACCATGCCGCAGGTGAGGGTGCCGCCAAACTCGGCGTTGCGAGAGAGGTTCTTGCGCGCCAGTCCCAGTCGGTCGTAGTTTTTGGCCATGATCTTGGGGGTCAGGATCAGCGACACATACATGGCTGAGCCAAACACGTTGGCCAGAAACGCGGTGCCGATGGTGTGGCTGGTCAGGCTGCCGACGCTATTGATGCGCTTCTCGAAGGCGCTGGCGATCACTTCCAGAATACCGACCTTCTCCAGCAGGCCGCCAAACCCGAGACCGAAGATGATGACCGCGACCGAGCCCAGCATGGACTCCATGCCGCCGCGCCCGAGAATGTTGTCGATAAAATCGATGCCGGAGGTGATGGCAAACGGACTATAAGCCGAGTGCATTGCCTTGACTGGATCCATGCTCTGGAAGGCGATGGCCCAGATCAGGCCAAGCAGGGCGCCGAAGCTGATCACCGGGAAGGCGGGCTTGCGGTTGGCCAGCAGACCCAGCACCAGCACCACGGGGACTATGGCCAGCGGGGTGATATTGAACTGGTTGTCGAGAGCCTCCATCACCAGATTGACCTGCTCCAGGCTGACATTACCCGAATACTGCATGCCCACCACGGTGAACAGCACGGCGGTGATGACATAGGAGAGCAGGCTGATAGGCAGCATCCCCTTGATATGTTCCACCACGTCGACGTTGGACATGGTCGAAGCCAGCACTACTGAGTCGGAGAGCGGAGAGAGCTTGTCACCGAAATAGACGCCGGAGAGCACGGCACCGGCTACCAGCGGCGCAGGCACGCCGAGACTGTGGCCGATCCCCATCATAGCGATACCGGCGGTGGCGGCAGAGCCCCAGGAGGTGCCGGTGGCCAGCGAGGTCAGGGAGCAGATGATCAGGGTTGCCAGCAGGAAGATGGACGGGTGGATCACCTTGAGGCCGAAGTAGATGATGCTGGGGACTATGCCACCAGCAATCCAGGTGCCGACCAGAGCACCGACGGAGACCAGGATCAGGATGGCCCCCATTCCCTTGGCAACGCCGTCAACGGCTGCCTGTTCCAGGGATTTGTAATCGTGGCCGAGTTTGATGCCAAGCCCCATGATGACGAACCAGGCGATGAACAGCGCCAGCTGGATCGGCAGATCGAGCACGCTGGTGAACGAGAATGCCAGGGCCAGGAAAATGGCTAGACAGGCAAACACCTGTGCCATGCCCGGTAGTCGGATGTGGTTTTGTTGGTTTTGCATAGATACTTCCTAAACTCTTGCTCGCCAAGGTCACTCCCTCTCGTCCTGTGGATACATCGATCCCGAGGAGGCAACCCAAAAAGAGGCCGCAATCTACCACAAACCCGGCGGGTTAAAGCCCCATCAAATTGGCAAAAATGCACATTTGATTGAAAAAATCACAAATTAGTTGATCTCATAACCCGTTTTTGAGCGGCCTGTTGACACAAAGGGTCACATACGAAGCTTGCCTGTGACGCCACTTGCATCCCCAATAGATGCAGATGATAATTATTATCAATTGTTGGTTGGGGAGAAAACAATGCGCTGGATATTGCGGGGTATGATGTTGCTGGTGGCGGTGGCCGTACTCGCATGGGGTCAGGATAAAGAGTACGGCACCTGGAGTGTAGGTTTTCTGCTGGCTGCCTGGGTGATGCTGGAGCCCGGATTGCGGCCCGCCTTGATCTTGCTGCCAGTGGCCGGGTTGACCGGTATCGTTACCCTGCTCTGGCAGCAGCCCTGGTTATGAGCTTTTGACGGGAGCCTGCTTGATCTTCTGCTGTGCCACCTTGAGCGATTCGACCACCAGCTTTTCCATTTCGGTGCGCTTGGCGTCGGTCAGGAAGTAGATCATGTCGACATTGTGGCGAATATAGTGGGCCGGAAGCTGGTTGAGGGTAAGGCAGCAGAGGTCGGCCATCTGATCGCTGTTGAGCTTTTGCTGCAGCCCCTGTTTCTCAATCTCCTTGAGCACCAGATGTTCGTAAAAGTTGTGAATGTCGGTATCCAGTATCATATGCGTTCCTTGGCATGACGATGAGCGGGGAGTCGTCAAAAGCATAGCCATAACAAGGAGTAAAAACAAAAGGCCCATCACTTTCGTGATGGGCCTTTTGCGTAATGAATGGTGCGAAGAGAGGGACTCGAACCCTCACATCCGTGGGACACTAACACCTGAAGCTAGCGCGTCTACCAATTCCGCCACCTTCGCACACTGATTTTCTCCAGCTGGTTTTTAAATGCGGTTGGAGCGCATTGCTCTGTGTTTACATGTCAGAATCATGGTGCGAAGAGAGGGACTCGAACCCTCACACCCGGGGGGCACTAACACCTGAAGCTAGCGCGTCTACCAATTCCGCCACCTTCGCACATTCGGGTTTCCAGTCTGGATTTACATGCTGTCTGGATAAAGCATGGTGCGAAGAGAGGGACTCGAACCCTCACATCCGTGGGACACTAACACCTGAAGCTAGCGCGTCTACCAATTCCGCCACCTTCGCACATTGATTTTCTCCAGCTGGTTTTTAAATGCGGTTGGAGCGCATTGCTCTGTGTTTACATGTCAGAAGCATGGTGCGAAGAGAGGGACTCGAACCCTCACACCCGGGGGGCACTAACACCTGAAGCTAGCGCGTCTACCAATTCCGCCACCTTCGCACATTCGGGTTTTCTAGTTGGATTTACATGCTGCTGAATCAGCATGGCAGTATTGGTGCGAAGAGAGGGACTCGAACCCTCACATCCGTGGGACACTAACACCTGAAGCTAGCGCGTCTACCAATTCCGCCACCTTCGCATCACTGCGGAGGGGGATTCTATAGAGTTTTGGGGGAGCGTCAACAGCCAAAGGGGACTTTTTTCGCTGTTGACGCCCAAAGTGGCGCAAAGGGTACAAAACTTCAGCAATTAGCCGACGTCTGGCATTCAGTAACGGCCCAATGCGCTCTGATACATCCGTTCATACTGGGTGACCGAGTCAGGCCAGTTGAAGCGGGTGCTCATGGCATTGCGCTGCACCTTGGCAAAACGCTCTTTGTCCTGCAGGAAATAGAGCAGGCTACGGCGCATGGTATCGAGCAGGATGGCGGCAGTCGGATCGTTAAAACAGAAGCCGGTGGCATGCTCGGGATCTGCATCCCAATCCACCACGGTATCTTTCAGACCACCCACGGCGCGTACCAGTGGCAGGGTGCCATAGGCGAGGCTGTACATCTGGTTGAGGCCGCAAGGCTCGAACAGCGAGGGCATCAGGAAGAAGTCGGCACCGGCTTCGACCAGATGGGCCAGCCGATCGTCATAAGTGTTGATGAAGGCGAGCTTGCCCGGATAATCCCGGGCCATGGTTTGCAGTTGCGTGGCGAGCGCAGGATCGCCAGAGCCGACGATCACCACTTGTACCTGATGGTGGAGGAATTTCTCCAGCGCAGGGAGCAGCAGGGGAACGCCCTTTTGCTCGGTCAGGCGGCAAACCATGCCGTAGATGGGCAAGTCCGCCACGGCCAGCCCCGCTTCCTGCTGCAGGCTCTCTTTGCAGATCTGTTTGCCAGCCATGTTGTCGATGCTGTAGGTCGCAGGCAGGAATTCGTCGAACTCCGGATCCCAGTCCTTGTAGTCGCAGCCGTTGAGGATGCCGCAGAGATCGGCCGCCCGTTGCTGGAAGATATGTGCCATGCCGTGGGCGCCGAGGTGAGTCAGCAGCTCCTGAGCATAGTTGGGGCTGACCGCATTGATCTTGTCGGCGTAGAGCACCCCGCATTTGAGCAGATTGACGTGGCCGTAGTCGTAGTTGATGCGGCGTTCATAGTCGGCGATCTCGGGCATGGCCCAGAACTGCTCGCGGCCAAACACCCCCTGAAACGCCGCATTGTGAATGCTGATCACGCTGCGGGTCTGCTGGAAGAAGGGGTTGTGAGCGTGGCGAGTTTTCAGCAGCAGTGGCAGCAGGCCGGTGTGCCAGTCATTGCAGTGGGCGATATCCGGGGCAAAGCCAAGCTGCTCGCAGGCATGGAGGGCCGCGGCCGAGAAGAAGGCAAAGCGCTCGCCATTATCCGGATAGGCCTGATTGTTCTCGGCGTAGAGCTGGGGACGATCGAAATATTGCGGGCAGTCGAGCAGATAGACGCAGACGCCATCCAGCTCCATCTGGTAGATGCGATAACCGATATCCGGCAGCCCGGGATGGGTTGGCAGCCAGCGGGACGCCACCAGTCTGGCCTCATCCCGTCGCTTGATCGTCTTGTAGAAGGGCAACATGATCCTGACATCATGTCCCTTCTGGGCCAGGTACATCGGCAGGGCTCTGGCGACATCGGCCAGGCCCCCGGTCTTGACCAGCCCCTCAACTTCCGAGGCAACAAACAGGATTTTCAGTGGGTTAATAGCCAACTCTTGCTCCCTTAGGTACCACCACGATACCGCCTTCGGATACGGTAAATCGCTCTCTATCGTGGTCCAGATTTTCACCGATAACGGTGCCTGGCGCAATTTCAACGTTTTTATCAATGATGGCGCGCCGGATGGAGCACCCTTCACCAATCTTCACATCCCCCAGCAGCACGGATTCACTGATATGGCTGCACGCGCCGATATTGCAGCGGAAACCGAGGATGGATCGCTGGATCTGGCTGCCCTGAATGAAGCAACCGGCGGAGATGAGCGAGTTGGCGATCTTCACCTTGCACTCGTCGCTGTCGATGAAGGTAGCAGGCGGCAGCGCCGGATAGTGGGTGTGCAGGGGCCACTTGCGGTTATAGAGGGAGAAGGGGGGATTGTCGGCCACCAGGTCCATGTGCGCTTGCCAATAAGAGTCGAGGGTGCCCACATCCCGCCAGTAGACGTGCGGTTTCTCGCCGGGGATGACGTTGGTGCTGTAGTCGTAGACATAGACGGGGGCGCGCGGGTAGAGGCTCGGGATCACATCCTTGCCAAAGTCGTGGCTGGAGTTCTCTTCGGCGGCATCCCGCTTCAGTTCGCGGCAGAGGGCATCAGTCTCGAAGATGTAGTTGCCCATGGAGACCAGCGCCTGGGTCGGATCTCCGGGAATGTGCTTGGGTTGCTTCGGCTTTTCCTGAAAACCGATCATCCGCCCTTCGGTATCCACCTCGATCACCCCGAAGGCGCTCGCCTCTTCGATGGGCATGCGCAGGGCTGCGACTGTCATGGCGGCATTTTTCTGCTTATGGAAGCTCACCATCTGGCTCACATCCATCTTGTAGATGTGGTCGGAGCCAAAGATGCAGACGTGATCCGGTTCGGCCCGCTCGATAAAGCCGAGGTTCTGGTAGATAGCATCTGCGGTACCGTCATACCAGCGTTTGCCCATCCGCATCTGGGCCGGGATGGGGTCGATAAAGCGGTCGGTGATGCCGACAATGTTCCAACCTTTCTTCATGTGCAAGTAGAGAGACTGGGATTTGAATTGGGTCAGTACATAGATACGCAGAAAGTCGGCGTTGACGAAGTTGTTGAGGACAAAGTCGATCAGCCGGTAGCTGCCACCGAAGGGGACGGAAGGCTTGCTGCGGGTGGTGGTCAGAGGCTGCAGGCGAGTACCTTCGCCACCAGCCAGGATCATGGTCAAAATGCCTGCCATCGTATTTCTCTCCCTGAATGAACCGCATGAAAAGGTTTTCAATGTCCGGTATAAAAACACCCCTAAAGGGGTGGTTTTTATCGTGCTCTTAGTACCTTATCAGATCCCGTATGGCGCTCTCTAGCTGTTTTATTGTGCTGCTTACACTTATTTACATTTTGCTCAGATAGACCTTGAATTTGGCATCACTGCTGATCACTTCAGTCCGTTTGAAGTGTGTCTCCAGTATAGGCTGGTAGCGCAAGAAGGCGTTGGCAACAATGGTCAGCGAACCATTTGGCAGCAAAAATTCCGGCGCCTTGGCCAGGAACTGCTCGGTCGCCGCATAGAAGGTTTTGAGACCCGCATGGAATGGCGGGTTGGAGACGATGTGCTGGAAACGGGTGGAGACATCCGAATAGACATCGGAAGCGGTGACCTTGCCCTGCAGACCGTTGATCGCCAGGGTGCGGCGGCTCGATTCGAGCGCCAGCGCACTGATATCCACCATGTTGAGCCGCAGATCCGGATTGCGCTTGGCCAGCACAGACCCAATTACCCCAGCGCCGCAGCCAAAATCGAGCAGCTCGCCCTTCATCGGCGGTACGGCGGCCAGCAGCATCTGGGTGCCGAGATCCAGCTCGGCGGCGCTGAAGACGCCGGGCAGTGCCAGCACGGTCAGCTCGGTATCACCCGCCTTGCACTGGTAGCGGCCAAACCAGCTATCCAGATCGAACGGGGCGACCGGTTGGCTCAGCTCACCGTGATAGAGAGAGCAGCGGCGCGCCGAATCGCGCTTGACCGGCTTTTCGCCATAGGGGGCCAGCAGCTTGTCGGCGCCATTGATGCCGCCGCGGTTTTCACCGGCCAGGAACAGATCGGCACCCGCTTCCAGCAAGGGGGTCATCATGGCCAGCAGATATTGTGCCTCGGCCTTGGCCTTGGGCATCAGCAGCAACAGGGCATCGAAGCGAGGGGCGCCACCGAGCTGGTGGTCGAACAGGATAGCCTCGCCGAGGGCGGCCTGCTGGCTGCGGTAGTAGCAGTAATCGGTGGTAAAGACGGTCAGGGTCTGGGCCAGGCTCGCCAGCTGGCGGGGGTAGTCATCCTCCAGCGCGCCGCAGACAAGTAGCCGCTTGCCGACAAAGAGGGCTTGGTTTCGTTCCAGCATCTGGCTGACGGCACTGATTGGGCTGCTCATCGGGTCTCTCCACGCAATTTTGGGCGGCCATTATACATAGCCCCTTTCGCCTTGACATTTATGCCGTGTTCCCGAAATATGCCCAGACACCATTTTTTGACCAGAGATGACGAAATGCGGTTCAACGAGTTGAAACGAAAGCACAAAAAAAGCCTGAAATTCGGGCCTGCCGACGTTCGCGCGTAACCTCTCATCCCTGAGAAGCTTCAAACCCCGGTTGCGCACATCGTACCGGGGTTTTTTATTGCCATATGCGCGTCATTTAGGAGAAGGAGATCCCATGTTTCAAGGTTCAATCGTTGCGTTGATCACCCCGTTTCGACAGGGAAAGCTGGATGAAGAGGCGCTGTTGCGTCTGGTGGAGTGGCATATCGAACAGGGCACTCACGGCATTGTGCCGGTGGGTACCACGGGCGAAAGCCCGACCCTGACCCATGACGAGCACTGCCGGGTGGTGGAGCTGGTGGTAAAACAGGTCGCTGGCCGTATTCCGGTGATTGCCGGAGCGGGCTCCAACAATCCGGTCGAGGCCATCGAGTACACCCTCCATGCCGAGCGGGTGGGGGCTGATGCCACTCTGCATGTAGCCGGTTACTACAACCGTCCCAATCAGGAGGGGCTCTACCACCACTTCAAGGCGGTACACGATGCCACCGCCAAGCCGATCATCGTCTACAACATCCCGCCGCGCGCCATCGTTGACGTGCAACCCGCGACCCTGGCCCGTCTGGCGGAACTGCCGCGCATTGCCGGGGTGAAAGATGCCACCGGCGATCTGGCCCGCCCCTGGACCGAGCGCCAGCTGATCAAAAAGCCCTTCGCCTGGCTCTCCGGTGAAGATGCCACTGCCGTCGCCTACAACATCGGCGGTGGTCAGGGCTGTATCTCGGTGACCGCCAACGTGGCCCCCAAGCTGGTGGCCGAGGTGCAGAACCTCACGCTGGCTGGCAAGTGGCAAGAAGCGCGTGAACTGCAAGATCAGCTGATTCCGCTCCATCAGGCGATGTTTGCCGAGCCGAGCCCGGCCGGTGCCAAGTATGCCGCCTCTCTGCTCGGTTTCTGCAGCGAGGAGTGCCGTCTGCCGGTGATGCCACTGTCGGAAGCGACCCGCGAGCGCATTTGCAGCGCCATGCAGCAGCTCAACCTGCTGTAATGCAAAACGGGTGAGCCAAGGCTCACCCGTTTTGTTTTTGGCTTTTGTTTCCGGTCTTTATTTCCGACCTTTAGTACCGGTATGGCCACGCTCAGGCTGCGTGATGCAGCCATGCGGCGATGGCCAGCTGCAACTCGACATACGCCGGATAGAGGAAGAGATCGGCCAGCTCGGCAGGCCACTCGTCATGCTCGCCCGATTGGGCTTGCAGATGGGCGTGCAGGCTGGTCAATGCTGGCAGCCAAGGTGCGGGTTGTGGCAGCGTGGACGCAGTGCGGGCGACCAGATCGATCCCTAGGCACAGGGCCGCGAGTGCCTGCTGTTGAATGCCTTTATCCTGAGGATGTTCCAGCCAGAGCTGCTCGTGATGCTGCCAGTGGCGCAGCCCCTCGCTTACCCCCGTTGTGCCATCCATACCTTCATGTTCGACCAGCGCCTGCAGGGCCAGCGGTTTGCCAAGACCAGCCAGTCGATAACCGCGCTGGGCCTTGGATTGGGCGCCAAGGCGCAGTCCACCAAGCTTGGCGAGGCGTTGGGCCAGCGCAAACAGCGCCGCGGTAGCGCCGGATTTGAGCTCCAGTTCCAGCTCGTTGATGGTGGTGCTGCCCTGACTGCCGACAATCTCTCCCTGATCCCAGGCAAGCTCAATCTCGGCCCCCTCCAAGACGATCAGCCAGTGGCGGCGCAGGAAGTCGGTACGAAATTGGGCGACCAGCTGCTGCTGAATGTGGTCACGCTCGGTCAGAGTCGGCCAAATCTCATCAGGAAAGGCCGAGAGGGTCGGCAGATCGCCGCTCACGGGAGCGTTGTACTCGGGTCTGGCGTGCAGGCCGCCCACCACCTGGCCACGGCATTTGATGGTTTGTTCGGCGAAGGCATCGCAGCGGCGAATACGCAGCCCCATATCCAGCTGGCGCAGAGCCAGGGTCGGCGTATCGAAATAGACGTTGCCGAGCTGCTGTTGTGATGATTCTTTAATCTCAAGAGAATTCAGCAGGTTGGATAACTCGGCTTGAATGTCGTGGGCGACAAAAAACTTTATCTCGATCTCAGTTTGCATAGTCATTCCGGGCTGGCAGACAACTTTGGGGGGCAGGATTCGGGTCGCGGGGATATAATGCCCGCGAGACGACTAGATTAATTCGCGGTTTAATTGAGGGCGCAGTTCGGTTACCATGCGCGCCTCATAAAATCGTATCGAGTGTTTTTTCACCGACACAGGTTTGGCCATGCCAGTAAATACTATTTTGGGGCTTTTTGCCAAGTCCCCCATCAAGCCGCTGCAGAAGCATATCGTCAAGGTTCACCAGTGCTCCCAGCAGTTGGTTCCCTTCTTTGACGCCGTTGCCGAAGACCGTTGGGAAGATGCCGAGAAGATCCGGCAGCAGATCGCCCAACTGGAAAAAGAGGCTGATACCCTCAAGCGTGAAATCCGTCTGAAACTGCCTCGCGGCCTGTTCCTGCCGGTTGCACGTACCGACCTGCTGGAGCTGTTGACCCAGCAAGACAAGATTGCCAACCGTGCCAAGGATATCTCCGGCCGCATGCTTGGCCGTCGCATGGAGTTCCCCGCCGAAATGCGGACGGATTTCATGGCTTACCTCAAACGTTGTATTGATGCGACCGCTCAGGCCGAGAAAGCGATCGGGGAGCTCGACGAGCTGCTCGAGACCGGCTTCAAAGGACGGGAAGTGGAAATGGTTGCCGAGATGATCCACCAGCTGGATCTGATCGAGGACGATACAGACACCATGCAGATCGGACTGCGCCAACAGCTGCAAGCGGTTGAGCACAATTACAATCCGATCGATGTGATGTTCCTTTACAAGATCCTCGAATGGGTAGGTGACCTGGCAGATCAGGCCGAGCGCGTAGGCGCCCGTCTGGAACTGATGCTGGCTCGTTCGTAATCGACTGACTGGGTAAACACTACTAATGGACATTATCGCGAATTACGGCACCACTCTGGTGCTCGTGGCGGCCTTGTTCGGCTTTTTGATGGCTTGGGGTATTGGCGCGAACGACGTTGCCAACGCCATGGGGACATCGGTCGGCACGAAATCCCTGACCATCCGTCAGGCGATCATCATTGCCATGATCTTCGAATTTGCCGGTGCCTATCTGGCCGGTGGCGAAGTGACGGCCACCATCCGTAACGGTATCATCGACAGCAACGCCTTTGCCGATACGCCGGATCTGCTGGTGCTCGGCATGATCGCCTCCCTGCTGGCGGCGGGCGCCTGGTTGATCCTCGCCTCCTACTTCGGCTGGCCCGTCTCCACCACTCACTCAATCATCGGCGCCATCGTCGGTTTCGCTGTGGTGAGCATTGGCCCGGAAGCGGTGCAGTGGAGCAAGTTTGGCGGCATCGTCGGCTCCTGGGTCATCACCCCGGCCATCTCAGGTGTCATCGCCTACTTCATGTTCATCAGCGTGCAGAAGCTTATCTTCAACACCGATGATCCCCTGAACAACGCCAAGCGCTATGTGCCGTTCTACATGTTCCTGACTGCGCTGGTTATCTGTCTGGTGACCATCAAGAAGGGGCTGACCCACGTTGGTCTGCACCTGAGCGATGGCGAGGGCATTCTGCTTTCCATCGCCATCTCCATCGCAGTGGCGTTTGCCGGCTGGATCTACATTCGCGGCCAGAAGTACAACCCGCAGGATGACAGCAAGATGCACTTCGCCAACGTGGAGAAGGTGTTTGGCATCCTGATGGTGATCACCGCCTGTGCCATGGCCTTTGCCCACGGCTCCAACGATGTGGCCAACGCCATCGGCCCGCTCTCTGCGGTGGCCTCTATCGTGGCTTCCGGTGGCGAGATTTCCAGTCAGGCAGCCATTGCCTGGTGGATCCTGCCCCTCGGCGGTATCGGTATCGTGATCGGTCTGGCGACCATGGGCGAGAAAGTGATGGCGACGGTCGGTACCGGCATCACTCACCTGACCCCGAGCCGTGGTTTTGCTGCCCAGCTGGCCACTGCCGCGACCGTGGTGATTGCCTCCGGCACCGGTCTGCCCATCTCCACCACCCAAACCCTGGTCGGTGCTGTGATGGGTGTTGGCCTGGCGCGCGGTATTGCGGCGCTGAATCTTGGTGTTCTGCGCAACATCGTAGTCTCCTGGATCATCACCCTGCCTGCCGGTGCCATTCTGGCTATCGCGATTTTCTATGTGCTGCAGGCTTGCTTCTCCTAATCGAAGCGGCATTCAGCAAAAAGCCCGAGTCATCGACTCGGGCTTTTTTATTGTGCGCGGGAGCTGAGGTGTTGCTCCCTTTGCATATCAGCCTTAGAGGCTGGCGCAGATCTGCCACAGATCGTACTGGATAGCGGCGGCGGTCACTTCCCGGCCTGCCCCCGGCCCCTGGATCACCAGCGGGTTGGTGCGGTAGCTGTCGCTCTCGATGGCGAAGATGTTGTCGCACGGCAAGAGGTTGGCAAACGGGTGGTGGGGCTCCAGCGACTCCAGTCCGACCCGCGCCTTGCCGTCATGCTCGAAGCGTGCCACGTAGCGCAGCACCTTGCCGAGGCGCTTGGCCCCTTCGAAGGCGGTCTGGATCGGGCCATCCAGCTCTTTCAGTCTGTCCATGAACTGATCGGCGGTCACCTTGCGCAGCGGGACGGGCACCAGATTCTCCAGCTCGATATCGGCGGAGTCGAGCTCAAAGCCAGCTTCCCGCGCCAGAATAAGCAGCTTGCGCCGTACATCCTGACCGGAGAGATCCTCGCGGGGATCCGGCTCGGTCAGGCCGTGTTGCCATGCTTCGTCCACCAGCTCGGAGAAGGGGCGAGTGCCGTCATACTGCTGGAACAGCCAGGAGAGGGTGCCGGAGAAGATGCCGGAGACCCCCTGAATGCGGTCGCCGCTCTGACGCAGCATCTGGATGCTGGACTGGATTGGCAGCCCGGCGCCCACGGTGGCGTTGTAGCGCCACTGCACCTGATGGTCACGGCAGGTCTGCTTGATGCGCTGGTAGAACTCGCTGTCGGCGGCACCGGCAAACTTGTTGGCGGCGATGATATGAATGCCGAGCTGGGCGAAGTCGGGGTAGTAGCGGCTCACCGTTTCGCTGGCGGTCATGTCCAGCGCAATCAGCGCATCGAAGCCGTGCTGCTCAAGCTGGGAGAGCAACTCCGGCCAGATCAGCGGTTTGGGGTTGAAGTTGTCCTGTACCTTGAGGGGGTTGAGTC
Organism: Aeromonas sp. 600774; assembly: GCF_049175075.1. NCBI lineage: Bacteria > Pseudomonadati > Pseudomonadota > Gammaproteobacteria > Aeromonadales > Aeromonadaceae > Aeromonas > Aeromonas sp. 600774. Next base: position 164,914 of record NZ_JAAKUJ010000011.1, on the reverse strand, counting down.
CCTCTTCATCGAGCAGGCCCCCTTCCGAGCTGAACACCCCGTAGAGGGTGAGCGCCAGATTGAGCTCATGTTCGAGCCGTGCCTTTTCACGGGCGTAGAGGCTGAGCCAGTGGCCGCCGATATTGCCCTTGCCGAACACCACCAGTCCGACCCGGGTCGGGCGGCTGAAGAGGGCGCTGTGGAGGGCGATGAGCAGCGGCTCCAGCACTACCTGACGCAGCACGGCCACCAGACTCAGGCCATCTCGGGCCACCTGTACGAACTCCAGTGGTTGATCTGCCAGCAGCTGATAGAAGCGGTGACACTGCTCCGCGTTGTCGGTGACACCGGCGCCGACCAGCGCCACCAGACTGTACCCCTCTTTCTGGATGAGGCCGGTGAAGCTCCCTTGCAGCTGGAAGTCGCGCAGCAGCTCGAAGGCACCTTGTGCCACCTCGAGGGTGTAGGCGAGGCGCAGGATCCGGCGATCCGGCTGGCGCTGCAGGGTGAGCGGGTTGAGACGGTGACGGGCCAGATGGGCCTCGATGGTGGCCACCGTCTGCTCATAGTTGGTCTGCGGCAGCACCTTCAGCTCGATGAGGGCGATCTGATCCACCGAGGAGACGATGCGGGCGCCGCCGGAGCGGGGGGCGCGGCGCAGGATATGGGTACAGCCCTCGTCCGGGTTGTAGCTGCAGCGCAAAGTGAGGCGCTGGCGGCTGTCGGCCACCGGTTGCAGGGTGCGCGAGTGCAGCACCGAAGAACCAAGGCGGGCCAGCTCGTTCGCTTCCGCGAGGCTCAGGCGCTCCAGCAGACGCGCTTCTTTCACCCGACGCGGGTCGGCGCTGTAGACCCCGGCCACGTCGCTCCAGATGGTGGTGGATTCGCCGTCCGCCAACAGCGCCAACAGGCTGGCGCTGTAGTCGGATCCATTGCGACCGAGCAGCAGGGAGCGCCCCTCCATGTCGGCAGCGATAAAGCCGGTGACCACGATGCGACCGGCATGCTCCGCCAGTCGAGCCTTGAGCAGTTCGCTGGAGAGCGCAGTATCTACCTTGACCAGAGCGCCATCCTCGGCGCGCAGGAAACTGCGGGCATCGAGCCAGATGGCCTTGTCGCCGCGGCTGGTGAGCAGGGCTGCCAGCAGGCGCGCCGACCACACTTCGCCAAAGGCGAGCAGTCCGTTGCGGGCGAAGCGGTCAAACTGTCCTTCCAGCGTCTTGGCGATCAGCTGCATGTCGTCGGCCAGCTGCTTGCTCAGATCAAGCTGCAGTTCCCCCTCCAGCAGGCCGTCGATCAGGCTCTGCTGATAGGCCTGCAGGGCCGAGATGGCTTCACCGGCGGCTTCGTCCCCCGCTTCGGCCAGCTCCACCAGCTGGATCAGCCGGTTGGTGGTCTTGCCGGCGGCGGAGACCACGATCAGTTCATCCCCGCCCACTTGTTGTTCAACGATACTGGCGACCCGGCGATAACAGACCGGATCCGCCAGACTGCTGCCACCAAATTTGTGGACGTGACGCCGTTTCAATCCTGCTTCTGTGGCCACCGCGATCTCTCCTTGTTGCTGCTGTTCCATTACTTCTCTACCTGTTCTGCCTGCTGCGCCTGTGCAAAAGCCTGAGCCAGATCGGCCACCAGGTCTTCACCGTGTTCAATACCGACCGACAACCGCAGCAGCTGGGCGCTGATACCTGCTGCCTGCTGCGCGACCGGGGTCATGGCCCTGTGAGTCATGCTGGCCGGATGGGCCACCAGACTCTCCACCCCGCCGAGGGACTCGGCCACCGAGAAGAGGGTGAGGGCCGCGAGGAAGGCGCGAATGCCTGCCTCGCTGCAATCGAGTTCAAAACTTAGCATGGCGCCGAAGCCGGACTGTTGACGGCGCGCAATATCGTGGCCCGGATGGCTCGGCAGGCTGGGGTGATAGATGCGTTTCACCAGCGGCTGCTGTTGCAGGAAGGCGAGGATGCGATCGGTATTCTCCTGATGGGTGCGCAATCTGGGGGCCAGAGTGCGCAGGCCGCGCAGGGTGAGGTAGGAGTCGAACGCCCCGGAGGTGAGCCCCAGACAGTTGGCCCACCACACCAGCGACTCGTCCAGTGCGGCCTCCTTGGCGATCGCCACTCCGCCCACCACGTCGGAGTGACCGTTGATGTACTTGGTGGTGGAGTGCACCACCACGTCGGCACCGAGGGCCAGGGGTTGTTGCAGCAGGGGGGAGAGGAAGGTGTTGTCCACCACCACCTGCGCACCCACCTCGTGGGCGGCGCTGGCAATGGCGCTGATATCCACCACCCGCAGCAGCGGGTTGGAGGGGGTCTCGACCCATACCAGCGCAGGCTTCTGGGCCAGTGCGGCGGCCAGAGCGGCCTCATCCCCCTGATCGACAAACTGCACCCGGTAGTGGCCCTTGGCCGCCAGATACTCGAACAGGCGCCAGGTGCCGCCGTAGCAGTCGTGGGGGGCGATCAGCAGATCCCCCGCCTTGAGCAGTGCTGTGGTGACCAGATGGATGGCGCCCATGCCGGTGCCGGTGACCACGGCGCCTGCGCCCCCTTCCAGCGCCGCCAGCGCATCCGCCAGATTGGTACGGGTCGGGTTGCCGGAGCGGGCATAATCGTATTGACGGGGCTCGCCAAAGTCGGCAAAGGTGTAGTTGCTGGAGAGGTAAATGGGGGGCACCACGGCACCGTGTTGCTGGTCTGTCTCAATCCCGGTGCGAACCGCCAGGGTGGCCTTGTGGGTCATATCACTCTCCTTGATGTCTCTTTACACGCCGGCATCTTGCTGCCACGCGCCATCCCGCCATTGCGGGCTCATGGTCAACCACACTACGCCAGCTTAAAAAAGCCGTCAACACTTCCAGACGTCTAAATGGCTTTGCTGTTGGATTGCCATTAATTTCCTTAAGGGTTAAAATCCGCGCTCACGGCTAAATGAGAACAGGTGAGTCATGGGAACAGAGTGGAACGGCGACTACGTCAGCCCCTACGCGGAACACGGTAAGAAGAGCGAACAGGTCAAGAAGATTACCGTCTCGATCCCGCTCAAGGTGTTGAAAGTGTTGACCGATGAGCGCACCCGCCGTCAGGTGAACAACCTGCGTCATGCGACCAACAGCGAGCTGCTCTGTGAAGCCTTCCTGCACGCTTTCACCGGCCAGCCGCTCCCTTGCGACGAAGACTTGCGCAAGGACCAACCGGACAGCGTCCCGGCCGAAGCGCGCGCCATCATGGAAGCGCTGGGCAAAGAGATCGAAGATTTCGACAAGGAATAATCCCCAATGACGCGGCCTTGGCCGCGTCATTGCTATCAGCCATGTCCCGCTTCAGCCTGCGTCACTATCACCACCACGTCTGCAGCCATAGCCACGACTTTGCCCAGCTGGTGATCCCCCTCGACGGCCCCCTCGAGATCGAGGTGCAGGGCCGGGGGCGCAGGCTTGCCCCCGGTTCTGTCTGCGTCATCGCTCCCGGCGAGCGGCACGATTATGCCGCCGATCCGGCGCTTTCGTTTCTGGTGCAGGAGAGCGACTGGCTGCCCGGCGATCTGGCGGCCTGCCCCTTTATCGAGCTGGATGAGCCCCAGCGCCACTACCTCGCTTTTCTGCACCGCATGGTGGCCGAGGGGCGGCAGGTGGCGGGCATGGAGCAGGTGTGGCTCTCCCTGCTGGCTGAAGGGCAGGGGATGCAGAGCACTGCCACTCCGCGTCTTGCCGCTCGCATCCTCAAGGTGCAGCGCCATATCGAGGCCAACCTTGCCGCCCCGCTGACCAATCAGCAACTCGCCGCCATCGCCTGCCTTGGCCAGAGCCAGTTCAAGCTCGCTTTTCGCCAGCAGCTGGGGATGAGCGTCTCCCACTACATTCGCAGTCGGCGCATGGCACTGGCGCGCACCCTGATTGCCGGTACGCAACTGCCCGTTGGGGAGATTGCCAGCCGCTGCGGTTACCAGAATCAGGGGGCCTTCAGCGAGCGCTTCCTGGCCGAGAGCGGGCTCACTCCGTCCCTCTGGCGCCAGCAAAACGGCCACCTGCCGTAACGAAACGGCTGATCGCCGAAGACGGGATGCTCTCTTTGGGCCATGCTGCGGGTCATGCAAGGTACACGATAAACAGGAGCCGAAATGGAGACGATTAGCTGGCAGGATTTCGAGATGGTGGAGCTCCGGGTGGGCACCCTGGTGCGGGTCGAGCCGTTCCCCGAGGCGCGCAAACCGGCCTACAAGGTGTGGGCGGATTTTGGTCCCGAACTGGGGGTTCGCAAGAGCAGTGCCCAGATCACCGCCCTCTACCAGCCAGAGCAGCTGGTGGGCCGCCAGATCATCGCCGTAGTCAACTTCCCGACCAAGCAGATCGGCCCGTTTCAGTCGGAGTTTCTGCTGACCGGTTTCTATCGGCCGGATGGCGCCGTGGTGATGGCCATTCCCGAGCGGGCGGTGGAGAACGGCGCCAAGCTGGGCTGAGTTCACACCCGAACAGAGAGAAGAGAGGCGACCCAAGGTCGCCTCTCTTTTTGTTATCTGCTGTGAGTCGTTACTTCAACAGGCTGAAGATCAGCGCCGATACCGCCAGCGAACCGGTTAGCAGGATAAAGCCGTTGGTCCAGCCGTGACGGAAGCGGGCCAGCGCCTCCACCTTGTAGATGGCAATCACCGGCATGATAAACAGGATCATGGCGATAACCGGGCCGGAGAGGGTTTCCATCAGCCCCAGAATGCCCGGATTGATGACGGCGGCACCCCAGATAGAGAAGAACATCAGGGCGATACCGACTTTGTCCGCCTTGGCCAGCGGCAGGCCGGTGGGCTTGGCGATCAGGCTTTTCAGGCTTTCGCGGGCACCGAGGAAGTGGCCGAGGAAGGAGGAGCTGATGGCGATAAAGGCGATGAGCGGCCCCAGAGTCACGATCACCGGGTTATCGGTGATGTTGGCGAGATAGGAGAGCACAGAGACGTTCTGGGCCTTGGCTTCGGCCAGCTGGGCTGGCGAGAGGCTCAGCACGCAGGAGAAGACGAAGAAGAGCACGAAGCCCACCAGCATTACTGTGGTGTTGCGCAGGATCAGGCCGCTCTTGGCTTCGGCCTGCTCGCCATATTCACGGCGCTGCACGTTGGCAAAGCCGGAGATGGCGGCGGCGTGGCTGAAGGCGAACACGGTGACCGGCAGCGCCAGCCAGACGGTATTGAGGAAGCTGACCCCTTCAAACGCCGTCACTTCCGGCCATTGCCACTGAGGGATCAGGTAGCAGGAGAGCGCCGCCAGAATGGCCGCCAGCGGATAGACCATAAAGGCGAAGGCGCGCAGCATCGCTTTCTCACCCGCCAGCATCACGGCGATCATGGCGAATACCAGCACGCCGGAGAGCATCACCCGATCCGGGGTTGCCATGCCGAGCTGGTTGACCATAAAGCTCTCCACCGTGTTGGTCAGTCCGACCCCGTAGATGAGCAGGATCGGGAAGATGGAGAGGAAATAGAGCGCCGAGATAAGGCGACCGGCCATCTTGCCGAAGTGCTCCTCCGCCACTTCGGTGAAGTCGGCGTGGGGACGTGAAGAAGAGAGCACGAAGCGAGCCAGCCCGCGGTGGGCGAGGAAGGTCATGGGGCCTGCCAGTACCGCGACGATGACGAGGGGCCAGATGCCGCCCAGACCCAGATTGATAGGCAGGAACAGGATACCGGCGCCAACGGCGGTGCCAAACAGGCTGATAACCCAGTGGGTGTCGTGACGGCGCCAGCGGGTGATGCTGGCAGTGGTGGAGCAGGAACCGGATAGCTCCTTGGTAGCCTCTACAGATAAACTCATTACTAATTCACTTTTTGTTAGTATTTTAATCTGAGTTTATTGTGGTTTATCGGGATTTAATTCTCAAAAAGCGAGACTGAAACATATCACTGCCATTGCGGGGTTTAGCCAGCGAGATTGGGAATGGAATCTGGGTCACAGAATGCAACAAAACTGACAATGGTGATTTTTGTGAAATATAAAACCAAAATTTTATCTGCGATCATTTTTTTATTTTGGCTAATAAGGTGTTTTCAGAATTACGTGAAAAATCGCACCATTTCTCGCCGACCAATTGTGATGTTTCACTATCATTTCGCTTCTTTGCCAGCGTATCACGCTGTGCAAGCGCGCCTTGACCAGCTGATCACACCGGCCATCACCCCGGACAACGACTCTGAAAAAGCAGGCGGCCATCGGGCCGCCTGCATGTCTGGAGTGATGATATCGCTACTCGTCTAGTGGGCAAGAATGTTGCCCCAGGCGAGATCCGGATCCCCCATCACGATAAAGTCAGGGTTCTCCAGTGACTCGGTTTCGTTGTAGCTGAGTGGCTGCAACGCCAGGCTGAGGATGCGGCCACCTGCCGCCTCGACGATGCACTGGGCGGCGGCGGTGTCCCACTCGCCGGTGGGGCCGAGCCGCACGTAGCAATCGGCCGCCCCTTCCGCTACCAGACAGGATTTGAGGGAGCTGGATCCAAGCGGGATCAGCTCGTAGTTGATGGCCGGGTTGAGGCGGCGGGTGAGGTTCTCCAGCTTCTGGCGGCGGCTGATGGCCACCACCAGTGAGTCGGGCTGGTCATGCTCGTGATGCATGGCGCTGATGGGTAGTACCTCGCCCTTCACCTCCTTGAAGGCGCCGTAGCCGCGCACCGCCCAGTAGAGCACGTTGGACTCGGGAGCATAGATGACTCCGAGCACCGGCACATTGTCCCGCACCAGGGCGATCAGGGTGGCGAAATCGCCGCTACCCGCGATAAATTCGCCGGTGCCGTCGAGGGGATCCACCAGCCAGTACTGCCGCCAGTTGGATCGCAGGCTGAAGGGGATGTCGGCCGCCTCTTCGGTCAGCACCGGCACATGGGGGGTGAGCGCCGAGAGCGCCTGTTTGAGGTAGGCATCGGCAGCAAGATCGGCACTGGTGACCGGGGTCGCATCCTCCTTCAGCTGACGCTCGAACTGACCGCCGTGATAGATGTCGTGAAGGATCCTTCCGGCTTCGCGGGCAATCTCCTTGACCCCCGGCACCCAGGCCAACAACTCCTGCATCTCGTTATCCTCTGTCTGTTAACTGCCCGTCTGCGGGCTACTCTGCCTGCTCCGCCAGCCACTTCTGGGCCAAGAGCAGGGCACTGATGCTGCGCGACTCGGTGAAGTCGGGTCGCGCCAGCAATTCGTCGATCCGGTTGAGGGGCCAGGGGATTACCTCCAGCGGTTCGGGCTCGTCGCCGATCCGCTGCTCGGGGAAGAGATCCCGCGCCAGTAAAATGTCCATCCGGCTGGAGAAGTACCCCGGCGCCAGCGACACCTGTTTGAGCAGGGTCAGGCTGTTGGCGCCAAAGCCCGCCTCTTCCATCAGTTCCCGGTTGCCTGCCTCGAAGGCATCTTCGCCCGGGTCGATCAGCCCCTTGGGAAAGCCCAGCTCGTAGGAGTGGGTGCCAGCGGCATATTCGCGCACCAGCAGCAGGGTCTGCTCATCGAACAGCGGCACCACCATGACGGCGCCACGATTGCCGCCGCGCATCCGCTCGTAGACCCGCTCCTCGCCGTTGGAGAATTTGAGGTGGAGGGATTCCACTCTGAACAGCCGGCTCTCGGCCACGATCTCGGCCTTGAGGATCTCCGGTTTGCTCTTCTCCTGCTCCAGCTGGTCGATCGAAATCTGTTCGGGGGGGCTTTTGTGGTGCTCACTCATCAGGGGTGACGGCTCGTTAAAAAATCGTGCTTCAAGAGTAAACGACTCCCACACCGAACACCACGGGGCAGGGAGGGGAAAGGGGGAGGAAAAATCCGTTATACTGCCGCCCCGTTTTCCGAGATCCGCGATCAAGAGGCCCGATGCCACACTCCCGCTCAAACACCTTGCCATGGCACCAGATAGATACCGTCTTGCTCGATATGGATGGCACCCTGATCGATCTGCATTTTGACAACCACCTCTGGCAGCAGCTGGTGCCGGAGCGTTACGCCGAGCGGCTCGGGCTGCCACTGGATGAAGCCAAAGCGCAGATCGACGTCCACTATCACGCCGTCAACGGCACCCTCAACTGGTACTGCGTGGATTACTGGAGCGAGACCCTGGGGCTCGATATTCGTGCCCTCAAGCAGGAGCTGCTGGCGAAGATCCAGTGGCGTCCCCACGCCATCCCCTTTCTGGCCGCGCTGCGCGCCGCGGGCAAGCAGCTGGTGCTTTTCACCAATGCCCACCCCGCCAGTCTGTCGGTGAAGGATGCGCAGTTGGGACTAAGCGACCATCTGGATCTGATGGTGAGTACCCACGAGCTGGGCTGGTCGAAGGAGAGTCAGCACTGCTGGCTGGCGCTGGCACAGCGGCTGGCGTTCGATCCGGCCCGCACCCTGTTTGTGGATGATAGCGAGCGGATCCTGCGGGCTGCCGCCGACTATGGCATCGGCTACCAGCTGGCGATCCAGAATCCGGACAGCTGCAAGCCGGAGCAGAACATCACCGCTTTTCCGGCGATCCGCGACTATGCCGAGTTGCTGCCGCTGGTAATTTGAATCAGTTCAAACAAGAGAGGGCTGCATCATGCAGCCCTCTCTGTATCTGAAACCTGGCGGTGAAAAATCACAGCTCCCGAAACGGGCGCCGTTTCTCCTCTTCGATGACGATCGCCTCCAGATTGGCGACCCGCTCCTGTAGCTCCCGGATGACCAGATCCTGCTTGCCGAGGCGATCAGTGATGCGGGCATCCCCCATCTGGTAGCGAGCCCGCTTGCCGAGGTATCCGAACAATACGCTGATAAATACGATCAGGACTATGCCTGTCCACATGGTCATGTCACGACTCCTTGTCGTCTATAAACGGCGAAAACGCTGATGGGATCCGTTCTGTTTTCTCATAGCCGCCAATTGGTCGCAATGGGGCCCGTTTCGCCTTTGTGATGCAGTTGGCTATTGCTGCCGGAGCGGGCGGCCAAGCCACCACCTTGTTACCCGGGTGGCTATTGCTGCCAGAGGGGGCGGCCAAGCCAGAGTCCCCACAGGGTGAGGTGCAGCAGCACGATAAACCAGAAGACCAGCCGGTAGCTGCGCTTCTGGGTCTTGTGACGCAGCCACTGGCGGGCCACCAGAGCGCCCGGCCAGCCGCCGCACAGCTCCAGCAGATGGAGCCTAGATTCGGGAATGCGCCACTCACCCCGTACCGCCTGCCGCTTGTCCCAGGCGTAGGCGGCCACCGTGAGCAGGCTCATGGTGAGCAACACGGCCAGCGGCCACCACTGCTGCTCGCCGAGGCCGAGCCAGAGGGCGGCGCCCAGTGGCAGCAGTGCCAGCGCCATCACTGGGCCAGCTCCCAGCAGCGCTCCTCGTCCTGCTTGAGGGTGCGGATCACCTTGGCCGGATTGCCCACCGCCACCGAGTCGGCAGGGATGTCGCGGGTCACCACGGCGCCTGCGCCAATGATGGAGCGCGGCCCTATGGTAACGCCGGGGCAGATGATGGCGCCGCCGCCAATCCAGCAGTCGTCACCGATCCGCACCGGCTTGTTGTAGGCGGTCCAGTTGCGTCGTTCCAGATAGTTCATGGTGTGGGTGGCGGTGTAGATCTGCACGTTGGGGGCCAGCAGCACATGGCTGCCGATGTGCACTTCGCCCACGTCGAGAATGGTGACGTTGAAGTTGAAGAAGGTCTTCTCGCCGATGTGGATGTTGCGGCCGAATTCGCAGGTGAAGGGCGTGCTGATCCAGCAGGAGTCGGGGCAGTGGCCAAACAGTTCGTGGCAGATCTGCTGGCGCAGAGGGGCATCTCCTGCAGGTGAACCATTGAGCCGAGCCAGCAGCGCCTGACCGCGGATCCGGTCGTTGGCTATCTCCTCGCTCTGGCTATCCAGTGCCCCGCCTGCCAGTACCTTGTCCCAGTCGCTCGCCATTGCTACCTCCTCATGCTGCAAGAGGGGGCAGTATACGTGACTGTCTGGGGCGCCGTCAGTCTGTCACTTGTTGCAGGTGATCCCCGTCAACCTGCGGGCCAGACGAGGGGCAGGATCAGCAGGGCCGAGACGAAGTAGGGGAGAAGCACCCGCAGCCCCAGACTGCGACCGCCGATGCCGAGGGCCAGCAACCCCTTCACCAGCGAGTTGACCAGCCCGGCCAGCAGAATGCCGCGAGCGGCGACCTCCAGTGCCAGCTCCTTGTGGGAGAGCTGGGAGAGCGACAAGGTGATGGCATCCACGTCGGTGATCCCCGACACCAGCGCCAGCAGATAGACCCCCGAGTTGCCTACCTTGTCTTGCAGCAGAGTTGCCATAAAGCCGATCAGCGCCAGCAGCAGGCCGAACTTGATGGCGGTGGCCAGATCGAGCGGGTTGCTGGTTTCCGGCTGTACCGGGCCGTCTGTCAGCTCCTCGCGCTGGCGCCAGAACCAGAAGGCAAAGCCGTAGACGGTGGCCGCCAGCAATACGAGCGGGGCGGCGAGGCGCATCGCCAGTTCGCTGTGAATCAGCAGCACCAGCACCAGCAGCCGCAGCCACATGGTGGCCCCTGCCAGCAGGATGCCGGTAGCCAGCAGTCGCTCCAGCCCTCCTTGTTCCTTGTTGAGGCGGGCAAACTGTAGGGTGAGGGCGGTGGAGGAGGCCAATCCCGCCAGTATGCTGGTGAGCACCAGTCCGGCGCGAGTACCGAGCAGCCGCACCGCGAAGTGGCCACAAAACGAGATGCCGGCGATCACCACCACCATCAGCCAGATCTTGAAGGGGTTGAAGGCATCGAGGGGCCCCATCTCCTCGTTGGGCAGTACCGGCAGCAGTACCAGCGAGATGAGCAGAAAGCGCAGGGTGGCGTGGAATTCGGTTTCGCTGAGAAACAGCATCCCCTGCTGGATCTTGCCCTTGAGCCCCATCAGCAGGGCCGCCAGCACGGCGCAGGCCACCGCCTCGCTCGGGCTCAGCAGCACCGACATCAGCCCCAGCAGATAGGTGAGCAGCATGGCCACCGAGCTGGTGAGGCCGAACTCCCCTTGCCAGCGCTGGGCCAGCCAGACCGAGAGGCCGCAACCGATCACCACCGCCAGCAGGCCGAGCAGCGGCAGCCAGGGGCCCAGGGTGGGCAGCAGCAAACCGCACACCCCGCCGAGCAGGCCGATAAGGCCGTAGGTACGCATCCCGGCGATGCGCTGGTTATCCCCCAGTTGGCGCACCTGCCAGCCCCGCTCCAGCCCGATGATAAGGCCGATGGCCAACGAGACCAGGGCTCCGTTGACCGGTTCTGCATTGATCCACATAACGACTTCCTTTTCGTCATCTGCCTGCCTTGTTCCCATGATGGCACAGCGAGCAAGGGGCCAGAGGGGCATGGCTCACAGAGTCTGCGTCCGGCTCCCGGTGCGGGTGGCTGAGTTGATATGAGCAAAAGAGATAAGCAAAGAGTTATTTCTTTCTTCTGGGCATAACAACTCCACGGCATGCTGTTCTCAACCCAACAAGATATGGAGAATCACCATGAAACTGCGAATGACCGCCCTGACCCTGCTCTCTCTGCTGGCATTTGGTCAGGCCAATGCCGCCGAGATCCGCCTGCTCAACGTCTCTTACGATCCGACCCGCGAGCTGTTTCAGGAGTACAACGCCGCCTTTGCCAAGGAGTGGAAGGCCAAAACCGGCGACGACGTGGTGGTGAGCCAGTCTCACGGTGGCTCCGGCAAGCAGGCCCGCGCCGTGGTGGATGGACTGGAGGCCGACGTGGTCTCGCTGGCGCTGGCCTACGATGTCAACGCCATCGCCAAGGCGGGGCTGACCGCTGCCGACTGGCAGAGCCGACTCGGCAACAACGCCTCGCCCTATACCTCCACCATTGTCTTCCTGGTGCGCAAGGGCAATCCCAAGCAGATCAAGGATTGGGATGATCTGGTGCGCAAGGATGTCGCCATCGTGACTCCCAATCCCAAGACCTCCGGCGGGGCACGCTGGAACTATCTGGCCGCCTGGGGCTATGCCCTGAAGAAGAGCGGCAGTGAAGAGGGGGCCAAGCAGTTTGTCGGCGATCTCTTCAAGAACGTGAAGGTGCTGGACTCAGGCGCCCGCGGTGCCACCACCAGCTTTACCGAGCGCGGTCTCGGTGACGTGCTGCTGGCGTGGGAGAACGAAGCCCTGCTGGTGCTTGGTCAGGCGGGGGCCAGTGACAAGTTCGAGCTGGTGGTGCCTTCGGTCTCCATTCTGGCGGAGCCGCCGGTCGCGGTGGTGGACAAGGTGGCCAAGAAGCACGGTACCGAAGCGGTGGCCAAGGCCTATCTCGATTATCTCTACTCTGACGAGGGGCAGCATATCGTCGCCAAACATCACTATCGCCCCAGCAACCCGGCGATCCTGAAGGAGACGGCAACCCAGTTCCCGCAGCTTGCCTTCTTTACCGTCAAGGATCTGGAAGGGGATTGGGAGAAAGCCCAGAAGAAACACTTCGCCCAGGGCGGTCTGTTTGACCAGATCTATCAGCAGGGTCGTTGATAGCTTCGTTATCCATCACTGAACTGGCCCCTGTGCCAGCCGATAGGAGCACCAAGATGAACAAGATCCTCCTGGTTCCCGGTCTGCACAACAGTGGGCCGGATCACTGGCAGAGCCGCTGGCACGATCATTTTCCCCAATGGCAGCGGATGACCGGGCTGCCGTGGGACAAGCCGGACCTCAGGGTCTGGAGTGCCAAGCTGGCGAGCAAGTTGAAACGTCGCCGCAGCCGGGTCCATCTGGTGGCCCACTCTTTCGGCGCCCTGACCGCCATCGCGGCGGCCCGCTTGCAGCCGGAGAAGGTGGCCTCGATCTTTCTGGTGGCGCCCGCCGATCCCGCCCGTTTTGGCATTGCGGATGAGGCCTTGGCCGGGCCGCTGCAGGTGTCGGCCCAGCTGGTGGCCAGCCGCAATGATCCCTGGATGAGCTTTGAACGGGCCGAATACTGGAGCCGTCAGTGGCAGGTGCCGCTGTTCGATGCCGGTGAGGCGGGCCATATCAATGCCCAGTCCGGTCATGGGGATTGGCATCAGGGGCTGCATTTGCTGGGGGCACTCTACCGCCGTGGTGAGCTGGTAGTGGCACCGGTCAAGGCCGCATCGCCCCGGCCGGTCGTATTGGGCTTTCGCTAGGTATCTGTGAAGTGGTTGGAGGGTTGTCGGGCGCGCTGTTCGCTGGCTACTCCATGCCCCCGTTCTTTGAATGCTCCGCTCCGTATTGCTCCATTTCTTAGGTCTTTTATTTATATAAAAGACCTTTTTTTATTTGGAGTGCGCCAAGAGCCTTGTGACTCTGCGGTTAGACAAAAAAGTGATTAGCAAAGTCGCAATTGATGTTTGTTGCCGATGAGGGGAGTGCGCAGAATCACCATATCGAAAATTCTTCATAACAGATGGATGTGTTATGCGATTTGGTTCTTATTCTGTCCTGCCCGGTTTTGGTCCCACCTTGGGGTTCAGCCTGTTCTATCTGGGCCTGTTGGTGCTGTTGCCGCTCTCGGCGCTGGTGCTGTTTGCCGCGAACAACCTCACGGCAGCCGAGTTCTGGCAGGTGATAGGTTCACCCCGGGTGCTCGCCTCCTTTCGCCTGAGCTTCGGGGCGGCCTTTGTCGCGGCGCTGCTCAACAGCCTGTTTGGCCTGATCCTGGCCTGGATCCTGGTGCGCTACACCTTCCCCGGCCGTCGACTGGTGGATGCGTTGATCGACCTGCCATTTGCCATGCCGACCGCCGTTTCCGGCATCGCCCTGTGCGCCATTTTCGCCCCCAACGGCTGGATCGGCCAGCTTCTGGCGCCGCTCGGCATCCAGCTCGCCTACAACCCCATCGGCGTCGTTATCGCCCTCACCTTTATCGGGTTGCCTTTTGTGGTGCGCACCCTGCAGCCGGTGCTGCGAGAGGCTGAGAGCGAGCAGGAGGAGGCCGCCGCCAGCCTCGGCGCCGATCGCTGGCAGACCTTTATCCACGTGCTCTGGCCGACCCTGATCCCGGCCCTGCTCACCGGCTTTGCGTTGGCGTTTGCCCGTGCAGTGGGGGAGTACGGCTCCGTCATCTTCATCGCCGGCAACCTGCCGATGGTCTCTGAAATCACACCGCTGATGATCATGAGCCATCTGGAGGAGTACGACTATGCCGGTGCCTCTGCCATCGCCGTGGTGATGCTGCTGATTTCATTCATTTTGTTACTGCTAATCAACAAGTTGCAGGCCTGGAGCTGGTCTCGCATCGGAGGGAGCCGGATATGAGTTCATCTGCTATCGCCATTGAGGCGGCCTCTGTGGAGGCGACCCCCGCTCGCAAGGCGCCGGTCGTGATCCGTGAACCCCAGTGGGTCAAGTGGCTGCTGATCACGGTCGGTTTGGGCTGGTTTGCTGCCCTGTTGCTGCTGCCGTTGGCCACCGTCTTTATTCAGGCGCTGACGCCGGGGCTGGCTTTTTTCTGGCACGCCATCAGCGAGCCGGATGCCTTGAGCGCCCTCGGTCTCACCGCGTTGGTGACCCTCTGTGCGGTTCCACTCAATCTGCTGTTCGGGATTGCTGCGGCCTGGGCCATCGCCCGCTTCCGCTTCCCCGGTCGGCAGCTGCTCATCACCATCATCGATCTGCCCTTCTCGGTGTCGCCGGTGATCGCCGGTCTGATGCTGGTGTTGATGTTCGGCAGCCGCGGCTGGTTTGGTGACTGGCTGAGCGAGCACGACATCAAGATCATCTTCGCCACCCCGGGGATCATCCTGGCCACCACCTTCATTACCGTGCCCTTCGTGGTGCGCGAGCTGCTGCCCCAGATGGAGGCGCGCGGCCCGGAAGAGGAGGAGGCGGCCATCATGCTGGGGGCGAGCGGTCTGCAGATGTTCTGGCGCGTCACCCTGCCCGGCATTCGCTGGAGCCTGATGTACGGCCTGCTGCTCTGTACCGCCCGCGCGGTTGGGGAGTTTGGCGCAGTGTCGGTAGTTTCCGGTCATATTCGCGGCCAGACCAATACCCTGCCGCTGCATATCGAGATCCTCTACAACGAGTACCAGACCGGCGCCGCCTTTGCAGTGGCAAGCCTTTTGGCTCTGTTCGGGATCTTCACCCTGCTGGGGGAAACCCTGTTGGCCCGGCTGCGTGCCCAGCCCACCAAATCTCACTGATCACCGTTTTAAAGAGGCAGCCATGAGCATTCAGGTTCAACAACTCAACAAGCATTTCAATCAGTACGCGGCGCTGGCAGACATCAACCTTGACTTTCACGACGGTGAGCTGGTGGCGCTGCTCGGCCCTTCCGGTTGCGGCAAGACCACGTTGCTGCGGATCATCGCCGGGCTGGAGCAGGCCGACAGTGGCAGCGTCATCATCCGTGGCGAGGATGCCTCGGATCTCCATGTGCGCGAGCGCAACGTCGGCTTCGTGTTCCAGCACTATGCCCTGTTTCGCCACATGACGGTGTTCGAAAACGTAGCGTTTGGCCTTAGAGTCAAACCGCGCAGCGAGCGCCCGGCCGAGGCGGCCATTCGTGCCCGGGTCAAGGAGTTGCTGGATCTGGTGCAGCTCAGCCATGTGGCCGAGCGCTATCCGACCCAGCTCTCCGGCGGTCAGCGTCAGCGGGTCGCGCTGGCTCGCGCGCTGGCGGTGCAGCCCAAGGTACTGCTCTTGGATGAGCCCTTCGGTGCCCTCGATGCGCAGGTGCGCAAGGAGCTGCGTCGCTGGCTGCGCGAGCTGCACGACGAGCTGCACGTCACCAGTCTTTTCGTCACCCACGATCAGGAGGAGGCGCTGGAGGTTGCGGATCGGGTGGTACTGATGAACGCCGGACGGGTCGAGCAGATCGGCACCCCGGCCGAGGTCTATGACCAGCCTGCCAGCTCCTTCGTCCACAGCTTCCTTGGCAGCGTGAATCAGTTCCGCGGTCGGGTGGCGGAGCAGGGATTCGGTGTCGGTGAGCAGCTGCTCGGCGGGCCGTCGGCTTCTCATCTGGCCCACGGCAGTGCCGCCATCGCCTATGTCCGTCCCCATGAGCTGGAGATCTTGCCAGCCGATGCACCGGGCGGGATCCGCGCCACCATTACCCGTCTGCTGCCCATGGGACCACGCATTAGGGTGGAGCTGCGTGGCGATGGAGAGACCAAAGGGGCCCACTACGAGGCGGAGCTGACCAAGGAGGCGGCCAAGCTGTTTGTCCCGGGTCAGGGGGTGAAGCTGGTGGCCAGACAGGCGCAGTTCTATCCCGATTACCAGATTTGATGTTGTGTTGCGGGTGGCATGGCTACCTGGGGGCAGGCGCGCTGCCGGGGCATGATCCGGCCAAATAACAATAATGAGGGGGTGACCAGCTTGTGTCACCCACTCTTCGCAGGAGGCGACAAGGTGAATTTTCAGCAGTTACGAATTATCCGGGAGGCAGCGCGGCGGGATTACAACCTGACCGAGGTGGCCAACGCCCTTTTTACATCGCAATCCGGGGTGAGTCGCCATATCCGCGAGCTGGAAGAGGAGCTCGGCATCGAGCTCTTTATCCGCTACGGCAAGCGGCTGCTCGGTATGACCGAGCCTGGCAAGGAGCTGCTGGTGATTGCCGAGCGCATTCTCAATGACGCCAACAACATCCGCAAACTGGCCAGCACCTTCGCCAACCGCGACTCGGGACGTTTACTGGTGGCGACCACCCATACCCAGGCCCGCTATGCCCTGCCGCGGGTGGTAAAGGCGTTTCGCGAGCAGTTTCCGCTGGTACAGCTGGAGCTGCGTCAGGGCAGCCCGGAGGAGATAGTGCGGCTGGTGCAGACCGGCGAGGTGGATATCGGCATCAGCAGCGAGCAGCTCGACAAGAGCGAAGGGGTGGTGGCATTCCCCTACTACCGCTGGCACCACAATATCGTGGTGCCCGAGCAACATCCGTTGGCAGGCGAGCGGGATCTGACGCTGGCGGCGCTGGCCAACTGGCCTATCGTCACCTATCAAGCCGGGTTGACCGGGCGGGTGCGGGTGGATGAAGCCTTTGCTGCGGCTGGTATCGAGCCGCAGATCCTGCTGACGGCGCAGGACTCCGATGTCATCAAGACCTATGTCGAGCTGGAGATGGGGGTCGGCATACTGGCCGACATGGCGTTCGACACCCAGCGCGATCAGGGGCTGGTGCAGCTCGATGGCAGCCATCTGTTTGCCCCCCACACCGCCTGGATTGGCCTCAAGCAGGGGCAGTTCCAGCACAACTTTGCCTGGCAGTTTATCCAGCTCTGCAACCCCGAGCTGGCGCTGGCGGATATTCAGGCCCGCGCCATGGGCAGCGAGCCCGCCCTCGACTTCCAGATTTGAATCGGAAGAGATGACAGAAGGGGAGCCAATGGCTCCCCTTCCTTATTGCTGGCAGATGAGATTGCCAGCGAAAACAGACGGCTTCATATGAATTTTTTCACTTAGGTTTGTCAGTTAATTTTGTTTGTTATCCGGTACTTGGGTTGCAGGATGGAATAAGTGACTGACCAAAGTCGATCCATTCAGGATAAAGCATGCCGTATAGCTACCTATCACATCTGCGTTGCAGCAAGAGTGGCGAGATCCATGAGGCTGACCAGCCCTGGCAACTGAGCCGGGCAGGTGCGCCACTGCTGGCCAGCTACGATCTCGATGCGCTGAAGCGAGCATGGCACCCGGCGGCATTGCTGGGGCGCCCGGCCAGCCTGTGGCGTTATCACGAGTTGCTGCCGGTACGGGATCCCGCCCATGTTGTGACGCTGGGGGAGGGATTCACCCCACTGCTACGGCTGCCTACGCTGGGCAAGCAGATCGGTATTCCGGATCTCTGGATGAAGGATGAGAGCGTCATCCCCACCGGATCTTTCAAGGCTCGTGGTGCTGCGGTGGGCATCTCCCGCGCGCGTGAACTCGGCGTCACTCACTTCGCCATGCCGACCAACGGCAACGCAGGGGCTGCATGGGCGCTCTACGGTGCCCGCGCCGGACTGCGCAGTACCATCGTTATGCCGCAGGCCGCCCCCGCCATCACCCGACTGGAGACCTCCCTCGCCGGCTCCCGTCTCTATCTGGTGGATGGCCTGATCAGCGATGCCGGTCGCCAGGTGGCGCAGGCGGTGGCGGAGCACGCCCTGTTTGATGCCTCAACCCTGAAGGAGCCCTACCGGATTGAGGGCAAGAAGACCATGGGGCTGGAGATTGCCGAACAGCTGGGCTGGACCCTGCCGGATGTGATCATTTATCCCACCGGTGGCGGGGTCGGCCTTATCGGTATCTACAAGGGGCTGCGCGAGCTGCAGGAGTTGGGCTGGGTCAAGGGGGACCTGCCCCGGCTGGTGGCCGTGCAGGCGAGCGGTTGCGCGCCCATCGTAGAGGCGTGGCAACAGAGAGCCACCGAATCGAGCTTCTGGCCCGACTCCCAAACGCTGGCGTTCGGCATCAATGTACCCAAGGCGCTGGGGGATTTTCTGGTGCTGGACGCCCTTTATCGCACCGAGGGTTGCGCCATCGCGGTGGATGACAAGGCCATCCAGAGCGAGATCCGCTTGCTTGCTTCTCGCGAAGGGAGCTTTGTCTGCCCGGAAGGGGCCGCCGCGTTTGCTGCCGCTCGTCAACTGCGCGAGGCGGGCTGGATCCGGGAGCAGGAGCAGGTTGTCGTGCTCAATACCGGTGCCGGCATCAAGTACCCGGATGCGATCACTGTGCTGCCCCAGCGTCTGCAGCGTGACGGGAGGATCCCGGCATGAATCTGGATCTGCCCTTCATCCTCACGACGCTGCCCGCCTTCGGCAAGGCGGTCTGGGTCACCTTGCAACTGGGAGCCATAGTGATCCTCACTTCGCTGGCGGTCGCCCTGCTCAACGTCGCCCTGTTGAGCCTGCACAAGCGGCCGCTCAGCGCTCTGATCTGCGGATATGTCGAGCTGGCTCGCAACACGCCGCTGCTTATCCAGCTCTTCTTCCTCTATTTCGGGCTGCCTGCGCTCGGTTTGTCGCTGTCGGGTTTTACCACTGCGGTGATTGCCATGACCTTCCTCGGCGGTGGTTATCTGACCGAGGCGCTGCGTGCAGGCATTCAGGCGGTGCCCGCCAGTCAGCTGGAGGCTGGCCGGGCCATCGGTCTCTCCCGCTGGCAGCTGCTGAGCCACGTGCAGCTGCCCCAAGCCTGGCTCGCCACTCTGCCCTCGCTGTTTGCCAACTTCATCTTTCTGCTCAAGGAGACGACGGTGGCCTCGGCGGTGGCGGTGCCAGAGCTGCTCTACACCACCAAGAATTACATCGCCCTCTACTACAAGACCTACGAGATGCTGGCGGTGCTGACCTTGATGTGCGTGCTGATCTTTCTGCCGCTCTCCCTCGCTCTGCGAGTCGTTGAAAGGAGGCTGCAACATGGTCAGTTCGGTCACTGAATCGCTAATGCAGGCGAGGATCCCGATGTGGGCACTTATCTTCCAGCTGCCGCAGTCATTCGCCACCGAGGCGCAGGAAAGGAGGGCTCAATATGGTCAATTCCGTTACTGAGCAGCTGACGCAGGCGTTGCCACTGCTGGCGGTGGGTGCGGGTCAGACCCTCGCCATCTCGCTGCTGGCCATCCTGTTTGCCACCCTCGACGGTGTCGCTTACGGCGTGTTGGCACAACAGGGCGGCCGGTTGGTGCGGGGGTTGCTGCGGCTTTATCTCGAGCTGTTTCGGGTGGTGCCGGTGCTGGTGTGGCTCTATCTCTTTTTCTTCGGGTTTCCGATCTTTTTCGGCCTCGATATTCCGGCCTTCTGGTGCGCCGTGCTGGTACTCGCCATCTGGGGCGCCAGCGAGGTGGGGGAGGTGGTGCGTGGTGGCCTCAACTCCCTCGCCCGTGGTCAGCAGGAGGCCGGGTTGGCGCTCGGGCTCTCGACCTGGCAGCTCTATCGCCATGTGTTGCTGCCGCAGGCGTTGCAGCGGCTGACGCCGCCGACCATCAACATCTACACCCGCATCATCAAGACCAGTTCGCTGGCGGTGCTGATCGGGGTGGTGGAAGTGATCAAGGTGGGCCAGCAGATCATCGAGCGCACCTATGGCTCGCTGCTTATTTACGGTCTGTTGTTTCTGTTCTTTTTTCTGGTCTGCTATCCGTTCTCGCTCGCCTCGCGCTGGCTGGAGCAACAATGGGGTAATGCGGTATGACACCTCTGCTTGAACTCGGTTCTGTCAGTAAACAGTTCGGCCCGAATCTGGTGCTGGATCGGATCAGCCTCAGCGTGCGCGCCGGGGAGGTGATCGTCATTCTGGGGCCGAGCGGCTGCGGCAAGAGCACATTGCTGCGCACTCTCAACGGGCTCGAGCCCATTCAGGGGGGCGAGATCCGCTTCGATGGTGTGTTGCTGGATGGTGCCACCGACTGGCAACGAGTGCGCCAGCGGATCGGCATGGTGTTCCAGAGCTATCACCTCTTCCCCAACCTGACGGTGCTGGAGAACGTGCTGCTTGGCCCCCTGCAGGTGCAAAAGCGGGTGCGGGCAGAGGCGCTGCTGCAAGCCGAGCAGCTGCTGACCCGCATCGGCCTGTGGGAGCGGCGCCACGACTATCCGCGCCAGCTCTCCGGCGGCCAGCAGCAGCGCATCGCCATCGTGCGGGCGCTGTGCATGAACCCGCAGGTGATGCTGTTTGACGAGGTAACCGCCGCCCTCGACCCCGAGATGGTGCAGGAGGTGCTGGAGGTGATCCGCGATCTCGCCGGCAGCGGCATGACCCTGCTTATCGTCACCCACGAACTGGCCTTCGCCCGGGCGGTGGCGGATCGCATCGTCTTCATGGATGGCGGCCACATTCTGGAGCAGGCCGCCCCCCACCAATTTTTCGACAATCCCAGGAGCCAGCGTGCGCGCCAGTTCCTCGCCAAGTTTTCTTATACAAATGTCATCAAACGAAAGGAGTCAGCATGAAAAAAATCACCTCGGTTCTGCTTAGTGCCTTATTGGGACTGGGTATCGCCAGCGGCGCTGCCCATGCGGCGGACGGTTCTCTCGACAAGATCAAGGCGCGGGACAAGCTCATCGTCGGCGTATTCACCGACAAGCCGCCGTTTGGCTACGTGGACGAGAAGGGGAACTACGTCGGTTTTGACACCGATCTCGGCCGCCGCTTCGCCAAGGATCTGCTGGGGGACGAGA
Organism: Aeromonas sp. 600774; assembly: GCF_049175075.1. Classification (NCBI taxonomy): domain Bacteria; kingdom Pseudomonadati; phylum Pseudomonadota; class Gammaproteobacteria; order Aeromonadales; family Aeromonadaceae; genus Aeromonas; species Aeromonas sp. 600774. Next base: position 143,871 of record NZ_JAAKUJ010000011.1, on the reverse strand, counting down.
ACAAGATCGAATTCGTGGCGGTGGAGCCAGCCAGCCGCATCCCCTTCCTGCAGAGCGACAAGGTGGATCTGATCCTCGCCAATATGACAGTGACCCCGGAGCGGCGCGAGGTGGTGGATTTCACCAACCCGAACCTGCGAGTGGCGGTACAGGTGCTGGTGCCGGAAGGGAGCTCAGCCAAGAAGCTCGATGATCTGGCCAGCAAGACCCTGATCGTGACCACCGGCACTACGGCCGACATCTGGCTGACCCGCAACCATCCGGAGTGGAAGGTGCTCAAGTTCGAGAAGAACACCGAATCCTTGCAGGCGCTGGCGCAGGGCCGTGGCGACGCCTATGCCCAGGACAACCTGGTGCTGTTCAGCTGGGCCAAGGAGAACCCGGGCTATCGGGTATTGCCCGAAAAACTGGGCTCGGAAGATCCCATCGCCCCGGCGGTGAAGAAGGGCAATATCGAGCTGCGTGACTGGGTCAACGACCGTCTCGCCAAGCTGGGGGAAGAGAAGTACCTGCTGAAACTCTATGACCAGTATGTGCGTGACAAGCTGAGCCCTGATACCGACCCGAATGATGTGATTGTCGAAGGAGGAAAATGGCAGGGTTAATGGACAAACCCTGTTTTGAAGAGTGTGTGAAGTAAGTGAAGAGTGAGGTCTTGGTTCCGTTGGTATGCAAACCGCAAGGTTTGATTTTTCCGGGCGTCCCCTGCTAGAGAGGACGCCCTTTTTTATGTGGCCAAGCGTGGGTTAGTGCACTTCATCCCACGCCATTTGCCAGTGGGAGCCGATACCCGGCTCGTACTGGGTGGCAGTGGTGGTCCACTGCTGGCAGTAGCCGCTGTAGGGGAAGGGCTTGCACTGATAGACCTTGCCATTTTTCGGCTGCTGCACCTTGGTGCCGGCGGCATAGGATTTGAGCGAGTTCGGGAAGACGAAGTCGTATTCGCCGCTGCTCTGCTCCTTGAACATCAGATCCATGGTCTGCTGGATGGTCTCGCCGCCCGCTTTCGGGGTGGCCTTAATCACCAGCTGGTGGTGACCTGCCTTGAGCCCTTCCAGCGCCATGGTAAAGGTGTGGCTGCTGTCCTTGATGTCGGCACTGCTTTCACCCTTGGCGACGCCGCCGTGGTCATAGAGGGTGTTGGTGACGGCCAGATCGCCCTGTGCGGTGACGGTGAAATCGAGGGTTGCCTTGCCGTTGTCCAGTACATAGTCGCTGGCCAGACCGCTGACGCTGATGCTGTCCACCACTGGCGGTTGCAGCTGTTGCAGGTCAATCTCGACTCGTTCCAGCTTGCTGTTTCGCTTTAGATAGACGGGGTTCATACCGTAGACCGGATTGAACTGGCCATCGGCTCCTTGCTGACCTGCGCGGATCAGGCTCTGCTCGGCGTTTATCTTGCTGGCGAGGGCATGGGCCCAGTTGTTCTTCTGGCCCTGCTCGGCATTGGTGATGGTCAGCACGGTCTGCAGATCGGGGCGCTCGCCGTTGGCATCGAATATCCGGGTCATCGCCTTGTCACCCACTGCGAGGTCGATGGAGGGGTAGATGGTGCCTGCCTGGCTCCACTCCAGCGGCGGCTGACTACCATCTTTGAACTTGGCATCGATGATGTTGTAAAAGCTGTTGCTGGTGTCGCCCACTTCCCACACGCCGAGGATCACTTGATAACCGGTGCGCTCCGGCAGGACACAGTTGTGGGTCACCTGCTTGGGCGGCTGCACCATGTTGCCGTCGATGACGCAGAAGGGGGTCAGGTCGAACGAGGCGCGGGTGAGCGGCTGGTTGGGGTTCCAGTCCTGCTTGGTGAGGTAGTAGCGCCAGTTGCGGGTGACGTGGTTGGCAGTGAAGGTCCAGCTGATGGCGAAGGGTCCGGGCTGTACTTCACGCTTGGTCCAGCGGTCGCTGGTCTGGATGTTCAGCTCGCTCCAGCGCGGGCTGCCCGCCGAGGCGATTTGACCATCCTGCGGGCCGGTTTGCGGGAAGCCTGATGGCCCCTCCACGCTCTGGGGTTCCCACTGTACGCCTCCACACTGGCTGTTGCCGCCGGTTTTGCACAGGTAGTTGCGGCTCTCGGGCTGGCTGATGTAGCCATGAGCCAGGGCGCTGCCGCTGGCCAGCAGGGCCAGCACCGCCGCGATGTGATTGAGTTGGATTTTTGCTGCCATACATTCCTCTGTTCGATAGATGTGGGCAGTCAGTTGGCCGGGGAGTTCCCCGATGCACACTTGCGTGTGGCAACCCCGCTATCCTGGACAAAACGTCTGTAGACCGGAGGCTTTGCGTCCCGACCTTTCGGTCAGTTTGCCAAATGACTAGATGGTTAGTGATGGGCCAAATGTTCGGCCATCAGCATTGTGCCCCGCATTGATTAATTATTTGAAGTCACATGTTTAAATACGTCATTCAATGGCGCGAAAATCATCCTAACTGGCTGTTTTTAAATTGTTCTCTTGTTTATGAATGGCGTCGAATACCGTTGAATATGCCGATAAGATGCATGCTTGCTGCGCGTTTTTAGGCGTAAAAAAACCTGCCAGCCGAGCTGGCAGGCCGGGTGACAATGCGACACGGATTGACGCCATCAATGACGGGCGCGCTGTTCTCCTGAGGGGGGAGATACGGGAGCTATCATTGGCGCAGTGGAGGACTCCTTGCCCAGTTTGAACACCGCAAGCCGCTCATCCAGGCTGCGGGAGAGGCCGGCCAGCAGCTCGCTCTCCTGCGCCAGTTGCGAGGCGGACTGGGACATCTCCAGCGCCGAGTCGTTGATGCCGCTGACGTTGCGGTTCATATCCTCGGCCACCATGCTCTGTTGCTCTGCAGCGGTGGCAATCTGGGTCGCCATGTCGCTTACATGCTGGATATGGTTGACGATCAGGGTGAGATCCTGACCCGCTTGTTGTGACTGGTTTACGCTGCTTTCAGCCAGTTTTCGGCTGGCATCCATGGCATTGGCTGCAGTGACGGCCCGTTGCTGCAGCTGGGCGATGGTGCTCTGGATCTCTTCGGTGGATTGGCGGGTACGACTGGCCAGCTGGCGCACTTCGTCGGCGACCACGGCAAAGCCACGTCCCTGCTCCCCTGCACGGGCTGCTTCTATGGCGGCGTTGAGCGCCAGCAGATTGGTCTGATCCGAGATTGAGCTGATAACGGCGGTCACTTCACTGATCTGCATCACCCCCTCTTTGAGCTGGTTGACCTGCAGAGTGGCCTGCTCCACTTCGGTTGCCAACGCCTTGATGCCATGCACACTGGCGTGAACATCACGGTTGCCTAGCCCGGCTTCACCTGTCGCTTCCTGGGTATCCCGCGCGGTATTTTCGGCGTGCCCGGCCACATCAGAGATGGTGGCGCTCATCTCGTTCATGGCGGTGGCGAGCTGGGCCAGTTGATCCCGCTGGCTGGTGACCGCCTGATTGGTCTGCTCGGCAGAAGCGGCGATGCGCAAGGCGGCATCCGCCACATTGCGAGCCCCCTGGCTTGCCTCCAGCAGGGCGTGGCGGATGGCGTCAAGACTCTGGTTGGTGCAACGGGCAACAACACCCAGCTCATCCTTGCCCTGTACCGGGATGCTCACCACCAAATCCCCCTTGGCGACCCGTTGCATGGCGTGGTTGATCTGGCTGAGGGGGGAGACGATGGAGCGGGTGATGCGCCAGCCCAGCAGCCCCATCAGCAGGATCACGATGGCGGTGGCGGTACCCATCTTCATGTACTGGGCCCAGATGGTCTGCTGAATATCTTGCAGCAGCATGCCGGAGCCGAGGATCCAGCCCCAGGGTTGATAGCCGGAGACCATGGAGAGTTTGTCAGCGGTTTCGCCCGACGGGCCAGTCCAGACATATTGCAGGGTCCCATGCTTGCCCCCCTTGGCGATATCCACCATCTGATACCAGAACTGCCCGGCGGTGGCAGCGCCCCCTTCGCCCATTTTCTGACCGATCAGTTCGGGGCGGATGGGGTGAACTACCATAGTGCGGTTCTCGTCGATGACAAACAGGTAGTTGTTGCCATCAAAGCGGGTGTTGGTCAGCAGTTTACGCGCCTCCTGCTGGGCCTGTTCCATGGGCAGGGTGCTGGCCAGAAACTGGATCTGGCTCATGGCCTGGTCCAGCACGGCATTGAGCCGTGCCTCTCGCTCGCTCATCAGATTTCGCTGGAGCGCATTGGCCGAGATGAGCAGCAGCGAGACAAAACCGACAAACGCCAACGTGAGCAGCAAGATCAATTTGCGGCTCACGGTGATATCACCGAGCTTGAACATGATTAAACCCTCGTTATCCCGTTTTATGGTGGCTCTGTACCGCTGCAGCCAGTTCGTCAAAGTTAACAACTCATTTACTTTCAGCCGTTTGCCGACCGTTTCTGATGAGCGTTTGAACAACAGTATAGCCAGCAGACAGCGCTCCCCATTTTTTGGTAGCGTGTTCATGCGCATCCCTGCGCAATTTTTGCCAAAGAGTGTGAATCATTTGGCATTTCACTAAAAAAAGGAGTGGGCCCCGCTGCGGGTGACCCCATCACAAGAGGGAATTTATGAGTTCCATTGCCAGGAATTACTTCAACCAACTCAACGCCGATTATCTGCAGGTACACAGGTGCAAAGAGGATCTTTTCTGGTCCACTTATATGGGCACCAGCGACGATCAGGCCGGTTTTACCGCGGCCGAGCAAGCCTACAAGGCTTTTTGTGCCAATCCTGCCCGCCTGCCCGCGTTGCGGGAGATGCTGGCGCAGGCCGAAGAGGATGATCTCAAACGCGGCCTGCGGGGCTGGCTCGCCTTCTTCGAGTGCAATGTGATTGAAGATCCCACCGCTGCCGCCCTGATGGATGAGCTGGTGGCCGCCGAAGCTGAGCTGTTTGCCCGCCGCCGCGAGCTGAAACTGACACTGCTGGATGAGCAGGGCCAACGGGTCGCGGGTAGCCTGCCCGCCGCCAGCACCTCCCTTGCAGCCAGCCCGAGCGAGGCTGTGCGCCAAAGCGCACTCGCCATGTTCTATACCCTGGAGCAGTGGGTGGTCAGCAACGGTTTTCTCGAGGTAGTGGCGATCCGTAACCGCTTTGCCCGCGCCATGGGCTATCGCAATTACTTCGACTACAAGGTGCGCAAGAACGAACAGATGAGCCCGGATCAGCTGTTCGTCATCCTCGATGACTTTATTGCTCGCACCGACGCCCGGCTGCAGAAAAGCCTTGCCGAGCTGAAAGCGGCCAAGGGGGAGGCGGCCCTGCTGCCCCATAACCTGCGCTACGCCATCAGTGGTGATGTAACCCGCCAGCTCGATCCTTATGTGCCCTTCTCGCGGGCGCTGAAGGATTGGGTCCAGAGCTTCCGTCGTCTCGGCATCCAGTATCGTGGGGCGACCCTGACGCTGGATTTGTTGACCCGTGAGGGGAAATACGAGAACGGCTTCTGCCACGGCCCGGTGCCGAGCTTCTTCCAGCAGGGGGAGTGGGTGCCGGCGGTGGTCAACTTCACCAGCCTGGCTGATCCGGCGCAGGTGGGCAGCGGCTGGAGCGGCCTCAACACCCTGTTCCACGAGGGGGGCCACGCCGCGCACTTTGCCAATGTCACCGGCAACGCGCCCTGCTTCTCACAGGAGTTTCCGCCCACTTCCATGGCCTATGCCGAGACCCAGTCGATGTTCTGCGACAGCCTGCTGGACGATGCCGACTGGCTGAAACGTTACGCCAGAAATACTGAGGGAGAGGCGATCCCCGACGCGCTTATCAAGGAGATGATCGCTGCACGCCAGCCGTTTCGCGCTTTCAACGAGCGCCAGATTGCGCTGGTGGCCTACTTCGAGCGGGATCTCTACGCCATGGATGATGCCGAACGAACTACGGATGCCGTGCTGGCGCTGGCCCGCCAGTGGGAGCGCAAGATTGTCGGGGTGGCGAGCCCGCGCCCGTTGCTGGCCATCCCGCACCTCCTGAATCAGGAGTCGGCCTGTGCCTATCACGGATACCTGTTGGCACTGATGGCAGTGGAGCAGACCCGTGCTTACTTCCTCAAGCGTGATGGCTACCTCACTGACAACCCGCGTATCGGACCGGATCTGGCCGCCCATTACTGGGGACCGGGCAACGGCATGACTCACGATGAGACGTTGCGCAGTCTGACCGGCGAGGGGTTCAGCGCGGTACCGCTGGCTGAGGCATGCAACATGAGTGCTGCTGAAGCGTGGCAACAGGCGCAAGCCTGCATGGCCGCGGCCCAGCAACGCCCTGCGGCTGGTGAGGGCACCCCGCTCGATGCCCATATCCGGGTGGTCCACGGCGCAGAGCTTATCGCCGACAACAGCGAGTCGGAAACTCGCATGTTGGCCGACTTCGAGGCATGGATCGTCAACCATTACCAATAAGCGCCTGTCGCGTAATATACACAGCTCCCGCATCGAGGGCGGGAGCAGTGCTGTGTATGGCTGTTTATTGTCGCAAGCGTGGTAGGCGCTATCGTTTTATGGGGAAGTTCGCGACATAAATTGTCGCTTTGTCGATTGAAACCATATTTTATCCATCAAATATGTATTCGTATGAACATGAATATGAATTGCAGGCTACAAGATAGTGGACTCCTTGAGCCCCGCTCTTTTCATCTTTTTGTTAATAGTGTTTTTTGTGGTCATCTTTGTGCATAAAGATTGTTCCACTCACCTATTTGATATCTATTCTCATCTTATCGGGTTGACTAAATTGTCCACAACTGCAAAATCGCCTCCCTTGCCACCCCCGATGTGAGTCGGGTTCGGAAAGCTTCAGATCTCTTCCCCCCGAGATGGCTGGGCCGCACATAGGAAAGGTGCTGGCCTGTTCATGCCCGCCTTTCACCCTCGAAATCAGCACACACGTCAGGAAGTTCTCTTGTTATCCAGCAGGAGCGGACGGGTGTGGATATCCGTATGGCCGTGCAGGGACGATATGACCAGCGTTTGTTATGGGTGGTATGTTGCGAATGAATCGCATCTTTTTGATGTTGGCGCTGTTACCCCTGCTGGTGTGCGCCAGTGAGATAGACAGGGCTCGCGAAGCCTGGGTGCTCAAGGCCCGAGCCGGGGAGCTGGATGGTGCGGCGTACGGGCTGGATGCCCTCTATCGGCAGAGTGGTGATGGCAAAGTGCTTGATGACTTGATAGCCGTGCAGTTGTGGCGTGGCGACCGCAAGGGGGCGCTGGCCGCCTGCGAGCCGTGCGAGTTCAGTCCCATCAGCAACATCACGCTGGAAGGGGTGGCCCGTGCCGCCCGTGACGAGAAGCGTTATTCCGAGGCGATCAGCTATTACCGCATCCTGCAGGGGCGTGATCCTGCCAACCGCAATGGTTGGCTCGGACTGTTTCTCACCGCCAGCGATCAGGGAAACCGCGAGCTGGCCCGCCGCGCAGCGGCTGACTATGAAGCACGTTTTGGCCGCGATCAGGCGATCCTTGATGCCCGTATCTATGCCGCCCGTCAGAGTGAAGATCCCATGGGCGAGCTGCTGGCTCGCCAGCAGTGGCTGGAGCTGGAACCGGATAATCACGAGCAGGTATTGGCACTTTATCGGGTAGCCGTGAGTCTGGGGGCGGGTCCTGCCGCTGCGGAGTTGATGGGCCGTTATCCCGAATTGTTCAAACCGGTCGACCGGCTCTGGCTCGACTACTACCAGGCGGTCAATCTACTGCGGGTCTCGGCCCAGACCGAGGATCCGGCGCTGGCCCGTCGCTCCCTTACCCGTACGCTGGCGCTGCAGGACAGGATCCTGGCACGTGCGCCACACGATCATGTGCTCTACACCAGTGTTCGCCGCGATGTAGTGGTGACGCTGGTGGCCCTGGGCGATTTTTTCCGGGCCGAGCAGGAGTCCGCCGCGCTGCAGGCCGAGGGGCCATTGCCTGACTATGTGCTGGAGGCGCGCGCCGATGCGCTGGCCGGGTTGGGACGGGTGGATGAGGCCTCCGTGATTTACCAACAACTGGCGACCCCGGCGCGAGCCAACGACAAGCGGCTGCTGGAGAAGCGCTTCTACGCCTATTCGGATGGCGAACGTTATGGCGCGGCGCAGGGGCTGTTGGCTGGTTGGCAGGAGCCGCCGACTCGCTGGGATTTCACCGGCAACATGCGCATGGCCAACGACGACTACGAAAAGGTATTGCAGCTGAAAACCCTGCTGCAGGCCTGGCGTGGTGAGGCGGGTGCAGCAGAGAAACAGCTGGAAGTGTGGTTGCAAACCGCGCCAGCCAACCCATGGCTCTGGCTGCAACTGGGGGATATTCGGCGCTGGCGGGGTCATTCCGACGAGGCCGAGCAGGCCTATGAACAGGCGGTGCGCTGGCTGCCAGCCGGACGTGCTGTGCTGGCCGAGTCCGGTCGCCTCAACGCCCGGCTCGACAGGGGCGACTGGCAGGGCACGCCGCAGGCCGTGCGTGCCCTTGGCAACCTGACCCGCGATCGTCAGGAGTTGCAGCAGCGGCTGACCCTGGAACAGGCCCCGCAGTTTGTCACCGACCTGACCCATGGTCGCAATGAAGGGGGCTCGGTACAGGCCAGCCGTGACTGGAGCTACGACAGCCGCCTTTACAGCGCTCGCACTGATGGTGGCGATCGGCTGTTTGTCCGTCGTCAGGGTAGCTTTGGCGAGTTCGATCTGCAGCCCGAACGTGCCGCCTATACCGGGCTGGGGGCCGAGATCTTTTTCTACCCGCTGCAACTGACGCTGGAGGGGGGCACGGGCAGCGAGCTCAACCACAAAGGCTATCTGTGGAGTCGCATCGACTGGCGGCTGGACGATCGCTGGACGTTGGGCACAGCCATCAACCTCAACAGTGCCGACACCCCGCTGCGGGCATTGGCGCGCGGCAACTACGCCGATCAATACCAGCTTGATCTGGGGTGGCGTCAGGACGAGACCCGCGAAGGGGCGCTGCGGTTGGAACGGATGGATATCAGCGATGGCAACCGGCGGCTGAGTGTCTCCGGCTGGCTGCGTCAGGATCTCTGGCGTCGTGATCGCTGGTGGTTCGATACCACCTTGCGCGGGGCCACTTCTCGCAACGAGGTGGTAGACGTCGACTACTTCAACCCCCTGCAGGATCGCAATCTGGAGCTGGAGCTGGCGGGGCGCTATCGGCTGCCGCTGGATGGGCGTCGCTTCCTGCTGCAGAGCCTGATCATGAGTGGCAACCACTATTGGCAGCAGGGCTATGGCAGCGATCAGGGGTGGCAGCTCAGCTACCGCCACGACTGGATCCTCTCTCCCGCCCTCAGCCTGGGTTATGGCCTGGGCCGCCGTCAGGCCATTTATGACGGTAACCCGGAGTTCGGAAATTTCATCTTCGCCAATCTGCAATGGAGTTTCATGTGATGAGACGCTGGCTTGCTTCTTTTGTTTTGCTGCTTGCACTGTTGCCTTCGCTGACACAGGCGGCTCGGCACCCCGATGACTATGTGGTGCTCTGCTACCACGATATCGTCGACCTGAAATTGACCCCTAATCTCAAGCTTTACCCCCAGACCATCCGGCGCGACACCCTGATCCGCCACTTCAACTGGATCAAACAGCAGGGCTATCACCCGGTCAGCTTCCAGCAGATCCTGGATGCCAAAGCGGGTAAAGCACCACTGCCAGAGAAGGCGATCCTGCTCAGTTTCGACGATGGCTATGAGAGCTTCTACCGGCTGGTCTATCCGTTGCTCAAGCTCTACAACTACCCGGCGGTCTTTGCGCTGGTGGGCAGCTGGCTGGACGTAGCCGATGACCAGATGGTCCCGTACGGCAATGACAAGCTGCCACGCAGCTACTTCGTGAGCTGGCCGCAGATCCGCGAGATGCAGGACTCCGGGTTGGTGGAGTTGGCCTCCCACACCTTCACCTCCCACTACGGGCTACTCGCCAACCCGCAGGGCAACGTGCAGCCAGCGGTCACAACCGCAGGCTGGAGCCAGCATGGCTACGAGAGCATGGCCGACTATCGGGCGCGGATTAAGGCTGATTTCGACGCATCGGCCCATCAGCTCAGGGAGCAGACCGGTCGGGCACCACGGATCCTGGTCTGGCCCTACGGCGCCTTCAACCAGGCTGCGCTGGAACTGGCGGGGGCCGCCGGGATGCCCTACACCTTCACGCTGGCGGAAGGGCTCAACAAGCTGAGTGACTCTGGCAACACGGTACGCCGCTACCTGCTGGAGGAGGACACCAGCCTCGAAACTCTGGACGAGATCATGGGGGGCAATACCTGGGAGCGGCAGGTGGAGCGCTTGGTGCATGTGGATCTCGACTATGTCTACGACAAGGACCCGCAGCAGATGAACAAGAACATCGATATGCTGCTGGACCGGATCAAGGGTTACGGCATCACCACCGTCTATCTGCAGGCCTATGCCGATGACAACGGTGACGGGGTGGCGGAGGCGCTCTACTTCCCCAACCGCCATATGCCGGTCAAGGCGGATCTCTTCAACCGGGTGGCCTGGCAGCTGAAGACCCGGGCCGGGGTCAAGGTGTTCGCCTGGATGCCGGTGATGGCCTACGACATGGGTCCGAACCACGCTTATGTTACCGACAGTCGTACCGGTGCCCCGGCCAAGGGACAGTATCTGCGCCTGTCGCCATGGGATCCTGCCAGCCGTCAGCTGCTGCTGGATATCTACGAGGATCTCGGTTTTTACACCAAGTTCGACGGTCTGCTGTTCCATGACGATGCCTTCCTCAGCGACTACGAGGGGCCGATGCCGCTGGCGCGCACTCCGGATGCGCTAGAGGCGCAAGGGGAGCAGAAGACCGATCTGCTTATCGAGTTCACCATGGCGCTGCGCGATGCAGCAGCCCGTTATCGGCAGGGGGGAGCCGACGGGCTCAAGACTGCCCGCAACATCTATGCGGCACTGGTGACCGAGCCGCAATCCCAACAGTGGTTTGCCCAGAGCATGGCTGCGTTTGCCAAGGCCTATGACTACACCGCAGTGATGGCGATGCCCTATATGGAGCAGGCGGAAAACCCCGATGAGTGGCTGGCCAAGCTGGCGGAGGATTCGCTGGCACAGGTGCCGGCCAATCGACTGGTGTTCGAACTGCAGAGTCGCAACTGGCGTACCGATCAACCCATCCCCGATGCCGAGCTGGCCCGCTGGATGGAAATCATTCAGCGCAAGGGGGTAACCAACTTTGGCTACTACCCGGATGATTTTCACAACAACCAGCCGGATCCGGTGGTGCTCAAGCCGGTCTTTTCGGTGCAGACCCAGCCCCAGCCGACTCGGTTGTCGGTCACCTCGGTCTCTGGCCATGTCGCCACGGCTAGCCATGGGGAGGCGATACGGTGAAGGATTTTCTCGAAGGGATAGCCATCTTTACTCTGGCTTATCCCAGTCTGATGGCAATGGTGTGGGTCTGTGGCGGTCTCTATTACTACTTCCAGTGGGAGCGGCGTGATATCGCGCTGGCAAAACGTGGATTGGTACTTCCCTATTACCCCAGGGTGACCCTGATGGTGCCTTGCTACAACGAGGGGGCCAATGTCGAGGAGACCATCGGTCACTTGCTGCGTCAGCGTTATCCCGATTTCGAGGTGCTGGCCATCAACGATGGCAGCAAGGATGACACCGGCGCGCGGCTGGATCGGCTGGCGCAGCAGGATCCGCGTCTGATGGTGCTCCATCAGCACAACCAGGGCAAGGCGATGGCGCTCAACAACGGGCTGGCGATTGCCAGCGGGGAGATCCTGGTTGGCATCGACGGGGATGCGGTGCTGGACTATGACGCGGTGCGCTGGATGGTGAAGCACTTCATCGAGAGCCCGAGGGTCGGGGCGGTCACCGGCAATCCGCGGGTACGCACCCGCTCCACCATTATCGGCAAGATCCAGACTGGCGAGTTCAGTTCCATTATCGGACTCATCAAGCGGGCCCAGCGGATCTACGGCACCGTCTTCACCGTCTCCGGGGTGGTGGTGGCCTTTCGCAAGCAGGCAGTCGAAGCCGTCGGTGGCTGGAGCAATGACATGGTGACCGAGGACATCGATATCAGCTGGAAGCTGCAGCTGGCGGGCTGGCTCATCCACTATCAGCCGCAGGCACTCTGCTGGGTACTGATGCCCGAGACGGTGCGTGGTCTCTACAAGCAGCGGTTGCGCTGGGCTCAGGGAGGGGCTGAAGTGTTTCTGCGTTACGGGTTGCAGGCAATGCGCTGGCGCAATCGCCGTTTCTGGCTACTACTGCTGGAGTATCTCTCCAGCGTTGCCTGGTGCTACAGCATGTTGCTGCTTGCGCTGGTCTGGCTCATTGAGCCGGACCTGAGCGGGCTGGCGGTGGGTCACCTGTTCCAGTGGACCGGGGTGATGATGACCGCGATTTGTCTGCTGCAGTTCGGGGTCAGCATCTTTATCGATAACCACTATGACAAGAGCATGGCTCGCAGCTTTATCTGGTGCGTCTGGTATCCGCTCATCTACTGGCTGCTCAATCTGGTGACCGTGGTAGTAGCCGTGCCTAGGGCGATCCTGCGTCGTCGTGGCCAGCTGGCCGTGTGGGAAAGTCCTGATAGGGGAGAGTCGTTCCGTGACAAAACATAAGCTGGCGAAAGAGATGATCATCAGCAACGGCACCCGGCGTAGCTGGAAGTACCGACTACGAGATCTGCTGATCCTGTTGGTGACCTGGGGGGGGTGGCTGTTTCTGGCATTGCAACCCTGGCTCAACTATCTGGAGACGGATGAGAACGAGAGCTTTATTGGCTCACTCGATGCTGCCGAGGTGGGACAACTGTTTCTGGTCCTGCTGTTTGGTATCTTCCTGCTGATCCACTCCTGGGCCAAATACAACAAACTGCTGCACCGACTGATGGGCAAGCGCACGGCCTCGAAAGCACCGTGAGCATGAGCGGCCAGCCGACCCCTCATGCTGTAAAAATGATCGCTTGCTGCTTTAAGGGCAATGCATTTCTCCTGCGCGGGTGTCCCACTGCGGTGTCACTCACGGCAGGGCCGTTTTCTGCTGTTTTCCGTTTTGCACCTGCTCTGTCATTCATCAATGACTTTATTTCCACAATGTTCGCAGATGGCATGTCGTTCAAAGCGATCCATGTTGGCCAGAAAGGGGCCCGCAGCCCAACCGGTAATGAAATCCTTGATAAAGGCTTTGCGCTTTTGCTCCGGTGTCGGCTGCTGGCCAAAAGATTTGTCGACCAGCACCACGACATGGCTGGTTTCGCACTGACAGCTTGGGCAGAAGCGTCTTTCGTTAGAGGTAAGCAACGGGTTCTCCTTGTCCGTGGTCGGTCGGGGTGGTCTGTGCTGCCACCGCAGCCATTAATTATCCCCATTTGATTCCCTTTGCCAGCAGAGTGTCAACCACCCTTCTGATGAACAGGGAGCAGCCCGATTGAGCAGGGGGTCTCCGGAGCCCTCTGTTGTTGCTGTTTGTCACACATTGCCACACAAGCTTCTCCCTGTGGCAAAGTCTTGTGACCGGCTGGCTGTGTAATGGCGCCATCAGCAGGTAGATGAGGTCCTGCAGCGATGTAACCAGGGGGGATGTTATGACGGGCAAACGGGTGTGGTGGCTGCTGCCACTGCTGGCGGTTGGGGTCTGGTGGCTGGGTTATGCGGGGGACGCCAACGGGGTGTGGCCCTGGCGTCATGAGATGTTGCTGCTGACCGGCCTGCTGGGGATGGCCTATATGGCCATTTCGCTGTTGCTGGCGTTACGCTTGCCGCAGCTGGAAGTGTGGTGTGGTGGTCTGGATCGGATGTTGCGATTGCACCGCCAGACGGCCGTCGGCGGCGCATTGGTACTGACTGCCCACTGGCTGCTGGTGGAGGTGCCCAAGTGGGCGGTCTCTGCAGGCTGGCTGAGTCGTCCCGCCCGGCGTGGGGCCAGCGCTGCCGAAGTGGGTGCCGGAGCAGGCAATGGCATCTCGCTCCATGCCCTTGGCAATACCCTGGGTGAGTGGAGTTTCTATCTGCTGATCGCGCTGGTGGTGCTGAGTTTGCTGGCACTGGTGAGTTATGGCCGTTTTCGACTGATCCACCGGCTGGCCCCGCTCATCTATCTGGCGGGCTGGTGTCACGGGCTCTGCCTGCTGCCTCAGATTGGGGCCATGACCCCGGTGGGGGTATCGATCTGGTTTGTCGGTGGGCTGGGAGCTATCGGGGCCCTCTACTCCCTGCTGGGACAAGTGGGAGCGCGGGAGCGCCATCCCGGCCGGGTCATTGCGGTGCGGGCGCTGGCGGATCACACCTGCGAGCTGACCATGCAACTGGAGCGGCCGCTCGCCCATTACCGCCCGGGTCAGTTTGCCTTCTTCGAATTTGATGCCAAGGAGGGGGCGCACCCCTTTACCCTAGTGCGGGTGTCGGCGGATCGGCGCCAGTTGGTGATCGCGGTGCGGGCGCTCGGGGATCATACCCGTCAGCTGGTGGCAGAGGCGCGCGTCGGGGATGGAGTGGTGGTGACCGGCCCCTATGGTGCTTTTGTCGCCCCGCAGGGAGGAGGGCGAGCCCTCTGGCTGGGTGCCGGGATCGGCATCACCCCGTTTGTCGCCTGGCTGGAGGGGCTGGCTGCCCGTGGGGAGCACGGCGAGGGGATCACCCTGATCCAGTGCGCGCCGGATCTGGCGGGGGCTGTCTACCACCAGCGGTTGGCCGAGCTCTGTCATCGCACCGGCGTTCGCTATCAGCTGCATCTGGACAAGGCAGCCGGGCGACTGGATATGGCCCGCATCGCGCAAGATGCGCCCGAGCAGGTGTGGTTTTGCGGGCCGGAGGGGATGGCAGATGCCCTGGCCCGGTTGTTGCCGGACAGGCATCTGCATCGCGAGCTGTTTCGCTTTCGCTGAGCTCGATGGGTGCTGTTACTTGGCGCTCGCAGGCAGTTGCTTGAGGGCGGCTTGTACCGCCGCCTCCAGCTGCGGGTCGCGTCCGGCCACCATATCGGCGGGGGTTAGCGGCACCTGCAGGTCCGGGATCAGCTCCTGATTTTCGTAGAAGGTGCCGTCCGGCTTGCGCAGCCCCAGTGTCGGAATGCCGTAGGCGAGCCCCGGAAATAGTCTGGAGTCGTGGGCGTAGACCATGGTGCCGGTGCCGGGTACAGGGTCGCCGACGATGGGGCCGACCTTGAGGGTGCGGTAGTACTCGGGGAAGGCGGAACCCTCCGAGTAGCTGCCTGCATTGACTAGCACCACCGAGGGCTTGGTCCACTGGCGGGTGGCGGCATCAGTTTCACCCTTACCCTGACGTGGCCAACTGCTGGCCATTCCCTTGGTGCTGCCGCTGCCGGTCAGAAACTCCACCAGGGTGTTGGCCAGGTAGCCCCCCTTGTTGAAGCGCACATCGACGATCAAGGCCTCGCAGTCACGTAGCCGGCCAAGGGCCTGTGCCACCAGCTCTTCATAGGCTGCGCTGCTCATCTCCGGCAGGTAGGCGTAGCCAACGCGGCCCTGGCTCAGGGTGGCCACCAGCTCCTGGCGCTTGCTGACCCAGTTGTCGAGCTGTAACCGATACTCCTGCTGCAGATCGATGGCGGTCACCTCCAGCTCGCTCGCTGCCTTGCCCTGCGGTGGCTGAACGGTAAGTACCAGCCGGTTGCCGGCCTGCTGGTTGAGGGCCTGATCCAGATCGCTCAGATTGGCAATCGGGAGGCCGTTGATGGCGAGCAGACGGGAGCCCGGAACAATGTCGCTCTCCTGGTCCAGCGGGCCGCCTGCCAGCAGGGCGGTGAGGGTCACCCCCTGCTCGTCATCCTGCCAGTACCCCCCCAGGCTGGCGGTTTCGTCCGCCATGCGCGGGAAGGGAGCCGGGCCGCTGCCCCAGGTGTGGGAGACATTGAGCTCGCCAGCCAGTTCTGCGAGCAGGTTGCCAAAGTCGCGGGGATTGCCGATGCCCGACAACTGGCGGCGGTAGGCGGCGACATAGCCGTCCCAATCCACCCCGTTCATATCGTCCCGATAGAATTCGTCCCGGGTGAGCCGGGTGATCTGATCGAAGGCGGCGGCCATACGAGCTCGCCAATGCAGCTGGTTTTGCAGGGCAAAGGGGGCGCTGTGGATCTCGCCTGAGTTGAGGTCGATGCGGGTGATCTCCCCCTCCCGAACCAGGGTGGCGAGGGTGGCTTGCCGGTTGAGGCTGGCCAGTACCGGGCCTGGCTGTTCGGCAAACAGCACCCGGGTATCACCTTTGCGCAGATCCCGGGCATAACCTTTGATCTCGCTCTGATCACCGTCGCCAGCCTCTTCGACCAGATAGATAAGCTGGTCATCAACGATGCGACTGGTCAGCAGTACCCCGGTGGGCAGTAGCTGCAGCGCCTCGCGATGGCCCAGTCGTTCACTCTCGAAGCCGTAGCCACCTTTGGGAGCCTCCCGCTCGGCCAGAAAGTCGGCCTTGGCGGCGCGACTGCTGTATAGGCCGAGCAGATTGTTACCGAGCGGTTCGCCATCGGCCCCCAGCACACCATATCGGGTCGATTGCCAGTAGAGGATAGCGCCATCCTGGCTCCAGACGGGAGAGCTATCCTGATAGCCGTTGAGGCTGACATTGACCGGTACCGCGCCGGGGCTGGCGGTATCGATGACGGCGATCTCCTGCTGAGCCGAGTCGGGGCGGAAGGTGAGCGCCAGATGGCGGGAGTCGGGGGCAAAAGCGAGAGAGACCTCGTGGCGTGACGGATTGAAGCTGGCAGGGACCAGCTCCCGCTGCTGGTTGCTCGCCAGATCCAGCAGATGGATGGCCTGACCATCCACCACAAAGGCGAGCTGTTTGCCGTCCGGGGAGAGCACAGGACGGCTGATCCCCTTGCCGGGAATGGCCAGCAGCAGGCTTTCGGTCAGGGTACCCGGTGCGCTGAACAGCCGCTCGGGATCCTCCTTGCTCAGCCGGTAGAGCGCTGCGTGTCCCTGCTGCTCCGAGAGGTAAATGAGGGAGCCACCTTGCTCTGCATAGAGCGGACTGGACTGTTCGCTTGGGGAATGGGTGAGCTGTCGCACCCGCTCTCGGCCAGGGTTGACGGCGTAGAGGTTGCCTTCGCTGGTCAGGATCAGCTCGTCTCCCTCTTCGCTGACCACCATGTCATCTGCCATCCCGGACGATACGCCGAGTTGATCGGGTTCGATGGCTATCTGCGGCTGAATAAGCAGTTTGCGTGGAGTATTGCTGCCCGCGTCGAGGCGATAGATCTCCCCTTGCCACGACCAGACCAGATCCCCCTTGGTCGAGGTACTCAACCCCCTGACCGGGTGACCCTGATAGTGGGTGAGCTGCAGCTCTGTACCGCTGGCGAGATCCCGGCGCCAGACGTTGAAATCGCCGCTGCGCTCACTCAGGTAAAAGAGAGCATCCCCCTTGTCGCTCCAGACCGGATCGGTGGCCGCAATCCGATCTTCGGTCAGTTGCTTATGCTGCTTGCCATCAAACAGCCAGAGGCGGGAGACGGCAAATGAACGCTGGTGTTTGCGAAACGGTTGATCCATGGCTGGCATCTGATAGGCCAATCTGGCACCGTGCGGACGCGCCAGAGTGGCAGGTAGCGGCAAGTCCGCTTGCAGCATTCCGCCACTAACCGGCGTCCAGTAGAGCGCGCCCCACTGAACCCCTTCCGCGATGAAGTGATCGGCTGTAGCCGAGCCCGGGCGCTGGCTGCTCAGCAACAGCCGTTTGCCATCGGCGCTGAAGGCTTGCGGCAGATCGGTGCGCGAATCGCGGGTGAGGCGCACCATCTCGCCGCCGCTGGCGGGCACCACGAACACATCTTCGTTGCCATAGAGATTGGCGGCAAAGGCGAGTTGTTTGCCATCGGGCGACCAGACGGGGCGCTGGCTCAGGTAGCCGCTGCCGGTGAGCGCTGTGGCGGGCCCCCCCTCGGCACTGGCTACAAAAATTCGCCCCTGCCAGGTAAAGGCGAGCCGAGTGCCATCGGGAGAGAGGGCAGGTTCGCGTAGCCAGCGCGGCTCTTCGGCTCCGGCTGTGCCGGTCAACAAGAGCAGGACGCTGGCCAGCAGCAGACGGGGCAGCGAAGAGTTCGGCAAGAAGTACAGAGACATGATGTCATCCTGAATCAGGTTCAAATGCTCATATTTACCGATCAGAGGCCTCATGGCCAGCCAGAAAATATAAGCTATCTTTTTGTTTTTATTATCAATTGGCCATATCAGCGAAGGCCGTTCATGGGCCATTCACCTCTCACCGCCAAGATATGTTTCATTGGGTCTATTGAGTATTGATGGCGATCCAATATCATGGCGCTCGCTCGCCGCTCGGCGGGCATCGTTCAGATGATCTGGTAACAAGAAAAGCCCGCACCAGAGGCTTGTCGAGGGATGGAATGAGAGCCGTATTACTGTGTTTGTTGGGGCTTTGGCCCGCATTGAGTTTTGCCTTGACCGAAAAAGCCGATTTGGTGGTGGTCAAGAAGTCGACCTATAGCCTGACCCTGATGAAGGATGGCAAAGAACTGAAGCGCTACTGGATTGCTCTGGGCCCGGCGCCCAAGGGGCACAAGCAGCAGGAAGGGGACCAGCGTACGCCGGAAGGGCGCTACACCCTCGACTACAAGAAGACCAATTCCGGTTACTACAAAGCCATCCATATCAACTATCCGAACCTGGATGATATCAAGCGTGCCAATGAACTGGGTGTTCGTCCGGGTGGTATGATCATGATCCACGGCCAGCGCAACAGCATTGGCAACCGCAGGGTTCAGCCCTCCAACTGGACCAATGGCTGCATCGCCATGCTCAACCACGAGCTGGATGAGGTGTGGAACGCTGTTGACCCGGGTACGCCCATCGTCATCGAGCCCTGATCCCCTTGTGCACGCCCGCGACTCCGCGGGCGTTTTATTTCCCGCCAGTGATGACGTGACAGCGCTTGCTGTCCCGTGCTAGTTTTTTCGGCTCGCTTTGGCTGTGACAAGGAAGATCACATGATGTCAGTAACGAGCTTGCCCGAGCGAACGGGGATGCTCTGGTGGCGCGCCACACTGGATATGCTCCCGCTCTCCATTTCGGTGATCCCCTGGGGGATCCTGTGTGGCGCTTTGGCGTTGCAGGCAGGGCTGAGTCCGCTTCAGGCTCAGCTGATGTCGTTGCTGGTCTACGCCGGAGCCGCCCAGCTCTCGGCCACTACCCTGTTCGGGGCGGGCACGCCCCTGCTGCCCATTATGGGCTCCACCATGGTGATCACTTCCCAGCATCTGCTTTACGGCTTCACCTTCCGCCGTGACGTATTGCCGCTTTCCCTGCGCTGGCGGGCCAGCCTTGCCTTTTTCCTGACCGATGAGATGTTCGCTGTGGCGCTGAAAGACCGGGAGCGCAGCGGCCGCTTTGACCCGGCCTACGCGCTCATCGCAGGATTCGTCTTCTATCTGTTCTGGAATCTGGCGACCCTGCTCGGCATCGCGGCCGGCCAGTACATCGATGGGCTGGACAGCATGGGGCTGGATTTTGCCATCGCGGCCACCTTCATCGCCATGACCATTCCCGCCATGAAAAACCTGCCCATGGTGGCGGCCACTCTGGTGAGCGGCGGCACAGCGTTACTTACCAAGCCGCTGCTGGCGGAGATCCACATCATCGTCTCGGCTCTGGCTGGCATGGTGGTGGGCTATGTGCTGCACCGGATGAGGAGGTAGCGTGAGTTGGCTGATGATTGGCCTGCTGGCCCTGATCACCTTTTTCAACCGCTTCGCCTTCTTTTCTCGGTTGACCCGATATCAGCCGGGTGCCGAGATGGGGGCGTTTCTCGGCTTCTCGGCCCAGTCGGTGCTGACCGCCATCTGGTTGCCCATCGTCTTTAGCTACGAGCCGGGGATAGGTCTTGACTGGGATCCTGACTACCTGGCCGCCACCCTGTGGGTGATGCTCTTGACCCTGTTGCGGCTGCCGACTCTGGTTGTGGTGGTGGGCGGAATGGGGGGCTTCTTCCTGCTGCGCTGGCTGGGAGGCATAGCAGAGCTCTTGCCTTGGTGAAACGCGAGTCGTGATCTTGTGTAATGGATGTCATTATTCGACATCCGTCATGTCATGAATGTCACTTCAAAAAAGGCCTTTAAATGGTGAGGATATGGGCTCTGTCCGTGAAGGAGTGTCCCATGTCTTTGACCGAAACCTGTCAGCGCATTGTGCGCGATCCCCATCTCTCCGCAGCCCAGAAGAGCCATGCACTGGCACTGGCTGCCGAGAATGCATTGCCCTACCCCGACCTGCCTGCTGCAGTCGCCGAGGCGATGACGCAGGGATTTATCTGCGACATGTTCGAAGGGCACGCCCCCTACAAGCCACGTTATGTACTGCCGGACTATGACAAATTCCTGACTCAGGGCTCTCCCTGGCTGGAGCTGGCGGCGCCGCAGGATTTCGACGAGGCGCTCGATGCCCTGCGCATCCTCTATCACCATGTCCCCTCGGTCACCGGCATGCCGGTCTGGCTGGGGCGGCTCGACCACCTGCTGCTGCCCTTCGTCGGCGAACTGGATGACGAGACTCTCTATCGCAAGCTGAAGGGGTTCTGGGTCTATCTGGACCGGGTGCTGCCGGACGCCTTCATGCACGTCAACATCGGCCCCGATGACAACCGGATCTGCCGCCTGATCCTGCGCATCGACAACGAGCTCAAGCAGGTGGCGCCAAACCTCACCTTTTTCCACGATCCGGAGCAGACCCCGGACGATCTGCTGCTGCAGGCGGTGAAGAACATTGCCGAGTGCAGCAAGCCGCACATCGCCAACTACCCGATCCATCGCGATACCTTCGACCAGCGTGGTTTTGGTATCGTCAGCTGCTACAACGCCCTGCCGCAGGCGGGTGGCGCCAATACCCTGGTGCGCATCTCCCTCAAGCGGGTCGCCGAGCAGGCTCAGGGTATAGATGATTTCCTCGGCTGCCTGTTGCCCCACTACTGCCGTCTGGCCTCGCAACTGATCGAGGCGAGAGCCGCCTTCCTGCACGAGGAGTCCGGTTTCTTCGACTGCTTCCTGGTCAAGGAGGGGCTGCTGGATGAGGAGCGCTTTGTCCCCATGTTCGGCATCTACGGCATGGCGGAAGCGGTGAATATCCTGATGGATAAAGAGAATCTGCCAGATCGTTATGGACACGACGACGAGGCGAATCAGCTTGGCTATCGCATCTCGGCTCAGCTCTCGGAATATGTCACTGCGACGCCGCAAACCCACGCCTGGGGGGGGCGCGCGCTGCTGCACTCACAGGGTGGCCTCAGCATCGATGTGGCTGTGACTCCCGGGGTGCGCATCCCTTATGGTCATGAGCCGGATCCCGCCAGCCATGTGTTGGCGCTGGCGCCGCACCATAGCTATTACCACTCGGGGATCAGCGAGATCCTGACCCTGGATCCCACCATCCGCCAGAACCCGCAGGCGCTGTTGCAGCTCTGCAAAGGGGCGCTCGCCATCGGTATGCGCGAGTTCACCGCCAACGTGGCCGACAGCGATCTGGTGCGGGTGACCGGCTACATGATCCGCAAGAGCGATGTGGCTCGTTTCGCAGAAGAAGGCTCGCGCTTGCAGACCACCTGTCTCGGGGCCGAGGCGAGTGAAGTGACCGCCATTCGTCAGCGAGCACCGCGGGTAGTCGCCCACGAATCGACCATCTGCGAGTATTGAGTTCGCACCGATGGCTGATGTTTTGCCAACACGCAGCGCCCTGGTGAGCAGGGTGCTGCCCTTTTCTTGTGTTGACGGGCCGGGCAACCGGCTGGTGCTGTTTCTGCAGGGCTGCAACTTTCGCTGCCCCGGCTGCCATAATCCGCACACCATAGGGCTGTGCGACGATTGCGGTGACTGTATTGCTGTCTGCCCGAGCGGTGCGCTGACCCTTACTGAGGGCCGCCCCGGGAAATGCAGCGTGCGCTGGCAGGCGGCGCTCTGCACCGATTGCGATGCTTGTCTCGATGCGTGCCCGCGCAGCGCCAATCCGAAGATTGCCACCATGACGGTGACCGAGGTGCTGGACCTGCTGCGCCGCTACAGCCCCTTGCTCAGCGGGATTACCGTCTCCGGTGGTGAGGCGACCACCCAGCTTCCCTTCGTGGTTGCGCTGTTTGCCGCCATCAAGGCTGCGCCGGATCTGGCTCATCTCACTTGCCTGCTCGACAGCAACGGCTCGTTGGCCGAGAGCGGTTGGCAGCGGCTATTGCCGGTGCTCGATGGCGCCATGCTCGATCTCAAGGGGTGGCGTGACACGGTGCATCATTCGCTGACCGGCTATGGTCGCGAGCGGGTGTTGGCGTCTCTGCAACTGCTGGCACGTCACGGTAAGCTGACCGAACTGCGGCTGCTCCATGTGCCGGGCAAGAGCGATTTTCTGGATAAGAGCGGTGAGCTGGACGCGGAGCTCGCCGCTTTCCTGCTGCGGCTGGGGCCAGTACCTATCCGTATCAATGGTTTTCGTCATCATGGGGTACGTGGTGAGGCGAGTCGCTGGTCAGACGCGACCCGCAGCGAGCTGGAGTGGCTGGCGAATCGGTTACGTGCTGCTGGAGTGGGGGCCGTGACCTTGCCCCCTTTGATCTGAAGGGGCGAATCGATTCCCTGGTTGTGCAGTAAAAGCAAACAACTGTGACTTCTGTCTATTGGAGGGGACCTTGTGGCTCGTTATGATATTGCCCATCCGTCCACCCTCCACGACAGATAAATCATGAGTGAAAGCAAGGCGTTATATCGGGTTCAGTTTATTTGCCACAACGAGCGCTATGAGGTTTATGTGCGCGAGGTGAATCAGGGCCAACTGTTTGGATTTATCGAGATCGCCGATTTTGTCTGGGACAATCACACGGCGCTTATCGTCGATCCCAGCCATGAAAAGCTCAAGAGCGAATTTGCCGATGTGCATCACACCCTTATCCCCATGCATCAGGTGTTGCGCATCGATCAGGTGAAAAAGCAGGGGGCTGCCCGCATTACTGATCTGGGTAGCAATGTCGCCTCTTTCCCCAGCCCCATTTATACCAAACGTCCCTGATCCCTCATTGCCATGGATGTTTCGCCGTGGCGAAACATCCATCTCTTCTCGCTGTCACCTGGCTCAGGGCTCGACCAGCTCGCGACCCAGTTGCAGGATCCGCTGGCGGAACCAGTGGCGGGCCGAACCATCACCGGCCGGGCCATACCAGACCAGACTGTGACTCACCTTGCCGTAATCGAACGGTGCCGGGCGCATCACCAGATCCGGCTGACTGGCCATGCAGGCCGCCCATCCACCGATGGCGGTGAGGATCAGATCGGTCTGGGGTAGCAGGGCCGCCGCGCTGGCAAAATCGGGCAGGGTGGCGCCAATCTGGCGACGCACCTGTTGCTGGGCCAGACTCTGCTCGAAGAAGGGGTTGGCCAGCTCCTGATCCCGGATGGCGATATGGCGCCAGCTCAGATAAGCATCGAGATCCCAGGGCTTGGCGAGCGCCGGATGATCTTTGCGTAACAGGCAGACCAGTTTTTCTTCCCGCAGGGTCTCCCACACCAGCCCAGGCTGGCGCGGTAACGGCTGGCTCTGGTCATGGGGCAGGATGACGAAGTCGAGTTTGCCCGCTGCCAGCGCCTCCAGCCCCTGCTCATCCTTGTTCCAGATCTCCGGCACCATACCCGGCACCTCCTGCATCAGCTGACCCAGAATGGGGCCCACCGGCCAGGTCATCACACTCTCGCGCAATCCGAGCCGCAAGCTGCCCTGCCACTGCTGGGGGTTGAAGGCGTTCTGGCGGGTGAGGCCGTTCAGCTCCCCCAGCAGCCGATGCAGGGTGGGAGCCAGTCGCTCGGCCATGGGGGTGAGCAGCAGCTGGTTGCCCTGGCGATAGAGCAGTTGATCCCCCAGCAGATCCCGCAGCTGGTTGAGGGTCTTGCTGACGGTAGAAGGCGTGGTGCAGAGCCGCTCGGCGGTGCGGGTGACGCTCTGGTTGTCTAGCAGCAGATGCAGGGTGACCAGATGGCGACCTCCCAGCCGAGAGAGAGCGATCAGATCCATAAGTACTCCACAAGCGAAGGGAAGAGACAAGACAAAAAAGCCCCGCCGAAGCGGGGCTTGTGCGGATTAGCCCTTGAGCACAGCCGCCATGGCGTCGGCCACGTAGTCGACGTTGCGGCTGTTGAGGCCCGCCACGCACATGCGGCCGGAGCGCACCAGATAGACGGCGAACTCTTCGCGCAGTCTGTCAACCTGCTCCGGCGTGAAGCCGGTGTAGCTGAACATGCCGCGCTGGTTGATGAAGTAGCTGAAATCGCGGCCCGGCACCTTGGCGCTCAGCACCTCGAACAGCTTCTGGCGCATGGCCTTGATGCGGGTGCGCATCTCGGTCACTTCATCGACCCACATGGCGTGCAGCTCGGGTTGGCTCATCACAGCCGCGGTGATCTGGCCACCGTGAGTGGGAGGGCTGGAGTAGTTGCGGCGCACGGTGGCCTTCATCTGGCCCAGTACGCGGCTGGCTTCTTCGGCATCCTGGCAGATGACCGACAGGCCGCCGCACCGCTCGCCGTAGAAAGAGAGGTTCTTGGAAAACGAGTTGCTGACGAAGAAGCTGACGCCGGCGGCCACCATGGCGCGAATGGCATAGGCATCCTCTTCCAGCCCGTCACCGAAGCCCTGATAGGCGATGTCCATAAAGGGGATCAGGTTCTTCTCGACCACAAGTGCGATCACCCGATCCCACTGGGCACGGGAGAGATCCACCCCGGTCGGGTTGTGGCAGCAGGGGTGCAGCAGCACGATGCTCTTGGCTGGCAGGCTGCGCAGGCAGTCGATCATGGCATCGAACTGTACGCCGCCAGTGGCCGCATCGTAGTAGGGGTAGTCATGCACCTTGATGCCGGCCCCCTCGAACATCGCCTTGTGGTTGTCCCAGGTGGGATTGCTGACCCACACCTCGGAGGTCGGGAAGTAGCGCTTGAGCAGATCGGCGCCGATCTTCAGGGCGCCGGAGCCACCGATGGTCTGGATGGTGGCGATACGTCCCGCCTTGACCGCTTCATGGTCGGCACCAAACAGCAGGTGCTGCACCGCAGTGCGGTAGTTGGCGGCACCCTCCATCGGCTGGTAGGGACGCGGCGCCGGGGCGGCAGCGCGCTGGGCTTCGGCCTGCTGCACCGACGGCAGCAGCGGAATGCGGCCCTGCTCGTCGTAATAGAGGCCGATCCCCAGGTTCACCTTCTGTTCGCGGGTGTCTTTGTGGAAGGTCTCGACCAGGGTCAGGATGGGGTCGCCAGCATAAGCATCGACGTGTTCAAACATGGGGGGTCCTTGAAATTGACTGTCCAGTAAAACCGGCGGTCAGCCGGGCTGGACATCATGGCGCAAAGCTGGCGGTGGCTCAAGCCCGAAAGGGACGGGGGCTGGCGGGCAGACGCCGCACAGCCGTAAACGGGATGATGCGGGGTTGCCCTCAGCCTCGTTCACCGGCCTTACTTCAGATAGGATCGCAATACCCGCACTACTTGATCCAGATCTTCCAGCCGCTCGGCCGGGGTCGCCTCTTCGGCGCCCAGGTGCTCACGCATGTGCCCTTCCAGCACCTCCAGCATCAGGCCGTTGACGGCACCACGAATGGCCGCGATCTGCTGCAAAATGGCGGCGCAGTCGCTCTCCTGCTCAAGTGCGTGCTCCAGCGCGCCCGCCTGCCCCTTGATGCGACGTACCCGTGCCAGCAGCTTCTTTTTACCGTGAATGGTGTGTGACATGCAGGATCCTCTCGATCAATAAAACTATACTGGGGTATAGTATATTGCATTATCATCCTCAGGAGAAATCCATGTCATCCCTTGTCTCATCCCACTGCCACCAACCCGTCGTCCACGAAGGGAATCCGCTGGCTGAACAGAAAACCCGTTGGACCGTGCTGCTGACCGTCATCATGATGGTGGTGGAGATCGGCGGCGGCTGGTTTTACAACTCCATGGCGCTGCTGGCCGACGGCTGGCATATGAGCTCCCACGCGCTGGCGCTCGGTCTCTCGGTGCTGGCCTATCGCGCCGCCCGCCACTTTGCCCGCGACCACAGATTCAGCTTCGGCACCTGGAAGATCGAGGTGCTGGGTGGCTTCACCAGTGCTCTCCTGCTGGTGGGGGTGGCCGGGCTGATGCTGTTCGAGTCGGTGTTCCGGCTACTGGATCCCAGCCCAATCCACTATCAACAGGCGATCGCCATCGCGCTGGTGGGGCTGCTGGTGAACCTGGCCTGTGCCTGGTTGCTCAAGGATGATCACAGCCATCATCACCACGGCCATGGGCATGACCACCATCATGAGCATCACGACCACGATCATCATGACCATGACGCTCACCACGGCCATCAGGATCTCAACCTGCGCGCCGCCTATATCCACGTGCTGGCGGATGCGGCCACTTCCGTGCTGGCGATCCTAGCACTGGTGGGGGGCATGCTGTGGGGGGCCGACTGGCTGGATCCCCTGATGGGCATAGTGGGGGCCGTACTGGTGGCTGTGTGGGCCTGGGGTCTGTTGCGTGACTCCGGTCGGGTGTTACTGGATGCCGAGATGGATACCCCGTTGGTGGGTGAGATCCGTGAGGTGATTGCCGACCTGCCGGATGCCGAGATCCGCGATCTGCACGTCTGGCGGGTGGGACAGCAACAGTATGCCTGCGTGCTCTCCCTGCTGATGGCGGCGCCTGTCTCCGCCAGCGAGATCCGCGCGCGGTTGGCGATACATGAAGAGCTGGTCCATGTAACCATAGAGATAGCCACTCCATAGCCAGACTTATAGCTGTCTATGCCAGATAGCGTGCAACTTGCACTCTGCAACACGAGCAAATCGAAGCGGTTGTTTCTGGGGAGGCCTGTGGCAGGCAAGTGCTGACTATATGCCTGGTACAAGCCTCACCGTAGCCAAGGGTGAGATGTGACGGTTTGAGTTAACGTTCGAAGAAGCGATAGAGGTGTTCTACCTGCATCGGGCAGTCAGCTACCAGATGCACATGATCGCGGGCCTGCTCGACCGTATCGAAACTGACCGGGCAGCCGAGGGTGTCGGTCAGCTCGTAGAGAGCGCCATCATTGCCTCTGAATTCGATGAGCCAGCCGGGGATGGCCACGTCGTGGAGTATTTCGGCCTCTTGCAGGATCTGTTGTTGATAGAGCTTGCGAAGTTCACTGACTGTCATGATGCTCTCCTGTGAAGGGGGATTCAGCTCCAGTCTATGCCTCTCTTTGTGCGGACGGCAACCGGATCATCCCCGCAGGACCTCCCGGGCCCAGCGGATACGGATAAAGGTCTCGGCATTACCACCCCGATCCGGATGGTGCTGCAATGCCAGCTCCCGCCAGCGGCGGCGGATCGCCTCCTGACTCGCCCCTTCATTCAACTCGAACAGGGCCAGCGCCTCGGCTTTGTGCCCCTCACCGTCATAAGCGTGCCAGAAGCGGTTGAGCAGGGCCTCTACTTCGGCACGATCGGTCTGCCAGAACACCTGCCAGTCGAGATAGTAGCTACGCAGATTTTCGCTAAGGGCAAAGCCGTGGTTGACCTCCTGGTTCCCGGCCAGCGGTTCGAGCCGGATATCCAGGGTGCTGATCACTAGCCACCATCCTTCTTGCCTGAGCTCGGCCTGCAACTGGTAGAGGGCGTTCATGATCAGGAAGTTGACCCGAAACAGCTGCAACTGCTCGTCGTCGGCCAGCCGGGGGATCGCCCCCTGCTGGCGCAGGGCGGCCATCAGTTCATGCACCTTGTAGCTGCCCGCCGCCTGTTGCAGCAGCACCAGCAGAGGGGCGATCAGCGGATTATGGTTGGCTTCGTTCATTCGGCGCCCTGCTCTCTGGGCGGCTGCAGGGCGATCAGCAGCTCACCCGCCTGCGGAGTGACGGGGCCGGTAACGATCTGGGGCTTGCCCTTGCCATCCATGATGAAGAGCGGGATGGCGCCGGGATTGGCGGTCTGATACTGGGCCCAGTCGAACGCCTCGCTCAGGCGGGTCGCCTTGATCTGGCCGCCCCGGCTCAGCAGGCTGCTCAGCCGGGCATAGTTGATGTCGGGGCCGAACAGGTTCTGGCGAGCGCGAAAGGTGGCGCTCTCCCGGTTGGCCTTGCCGTGCTGCTCGCTGGAGCGCAGGGAGTAGACCTGCTCCTCGCCGTAGAGGTGGGCAAAGTGCAGCACCCCGAGGGCGTTGTTGTGGCGGTTGGGGGAGAGCGCCAGCACGGTACTGATGCTGGTAAGCGGCAGGTGCAGCTCGGCATGTTCCGACTGGGGGTTGCCGAAATAGCAGGGGAGGTTGCTCATCCGTGCCTGTTTGCAGAACTCCCAGGCGGGATCGCAGAGCTGTACCGGCACCCCCTGATCCGCCAGCGCCCGGCCTATGGCCCGCGCCACCGAGTTGGCCCCTATGATGAGCCAGGTGTTGGGGGCGCTCTGGCGCATCTTGAGCAGGCTGGCCAGCGGTGCCGAGGTGAGGCTCTGCAACACCACGGTGGAGATGATCACTGCAAATACCAGCGGCACCAGCTTGTCGGCATCGGGGATCTCGGCCTGATGCAGACTGATGGCGAACGAGGCGCTGACCGCCGCCGCAACGATACCGCGCGGGGCGATCCAGCTCAGCAGGGCGCGAGCCCGCCAGGAGAGATCCGAGCCCCAGGTCGAGACCAGAATACAGAGCGGACGCGCTACGAATTGCACCACGCAGAGCAGCGCCAGCACCATGGGGCCGAGCTGCCAGAGCTGGGCCAGATCGAGGCGCGCCGCCAGCAGGATAAACAGGCTGGAGATAAGGATGACAGCGAGGTCTTCTTTGAATGCCAGCACCTCCTCGAGATCCAGCCCCTCCTGATTGGCGAGCCAGATGCCGAACACGGTCACCGCCAGCAGACCGGATTCGTGGCTGAGCCAGTTGGAGAGACTGAAAGTGACCAGCACCAGCGCCAGCACGCCGAACTTGTGCAGACTGACCGGCAGCCAGTCCTTGCGAATGAGCAGGGTTGTGAGCCAACCAGCCGTCCCCCCGATCAGGGAGCCGACCAGCACTGTCTTGCCCAGCGCCAACAGGGTATGGCTGATGAGGTCTCCCTGACTGCCGAGGCGTACCGCCTCGAACACCAGCACCGCAAACAGGGCGCCGATGGGGTCGATGACGATCCCCTCCCAGCGCAGGATCCTGTCCACCTCCCGGGTGGGGCGGATCACGTTGAGCATGGGGGCGATCACCGTCGGGCCCGTTACTACCAGTACCGCGCCGAGCATGGTGGCGACCCGCCAGTCCAGCCCCAGCAGGAAGTAACCGGCGCTGCCGATGACGGCGAAACTGACCAGCATGCCGGTGGAGCAGAGATTGCGCACCACCTTGCCGATCCCCTTGAGCTCGGCCAGATGAAGGGTCAACGCCCCCTCGAACAGGATGATGGCCACCGACAGGGAGACCAGCGGAAACAGCAGATCCCCGAGCAGGGCATCGGGGTCGAGCAGGCCGCTGACCGGGCCCAGAGTCAGGCCGGTGAGCAGCAGAAACAGGATGGCGGGTACCCGCAGCGACCAGGCAAGCCATTGGGCCAGCACGGAGACCAGGGCGATCCCGGCCAGAGAGAGGGCAATCATGCAGACCTCGATTCAGGCAGTGAGTATGGAGCTAGTGTAGTGGCTAAGTTGGTCAGATTGACACCCGAAGGAGCGTGCATCATGGCCGGGATGGGGAGATGTGCGACAGTCGGCGTCATGGTGGCTGGCGGTGTTGTGCAGGGCGCCAGCCAGATGCCAACCGTGGTGATGGGGTGGCCTCGGGGCCGGATTAGATGGGGCTCTCCTTGTGGAGCTCGCCGACACAGTCGGCCAGCGCCAGTACCAGTGCGGAGCGCACCATCTGATCGAGCCGGTTGAGCTGCATCTGGTAGAAGGCCCAATCCTCTTCGCTGGCAGGGGGCTCCAGCTTCATCATGCCGCCCTGATTGACCCCGTGCAGGCGGTCGAGCAGATCGCGGATCGGCTTGTCGCTGAAGCGGTAATCCTTGGGGTCGCGCACCAGAAAGTCGCGGATCTTGAGATAGGCTTCCAGATCCTGATAGCGCTCAAGGGAGATGAGGCCGAGGGCGAAGATAAGCTTGAGGCGCACCTCCAGCTGGCCGAGGGGGCCGCTCTGGTTGAGCAGTGGTTCAATGGCGTATTTGACGGCATACTCCTCCTGACGAAAGGCGCGTCGCATCAGGGAGTCGACCGCTTCTTCCAGGATGGTCACGGCTTCGAGAAAGAAGCCGCGGGGGCCATCCTGCTCGTTCAGTCGTTCCAGTACTTCATCTTCCTGGTGTGTGGTCATAGGTGCATTGGGTCCAGCTGACAGGGAGAGAGTTAGCCTCTCTCCCGGTTTTTATCATATGGGGCGCATTTCCTTGCGATTCAATCAATAGGAGCATCCGGTCATGCGCCGCCAGCAGGGTATTACAAGGTCTCGTAACGAGCCACTATGGTGCGGACGATTTCGCTCTCTGCATCCAGTCCGGTGACGCGGGCCAACGCTTTGGCCGGGCCAAGCTCCGCCAGCAGCTGTTGCAGCTCCACTGCCTGCGGATCATCGGCATTGCGATAATGGAGCGCCGCGGCGATCCCCTCCTGCAACTGCTCGTTTGGCAGGCCGTACTCCAGGGTGCCGAGCAGCGGCTTCACCAGTCGGTCCCCCGCCGCCAGCTTGCGCAGTGGCTGACGACCGACCCGGTCAATCTCGTCCACCAGATAGGGGTTGGCGAAGCGGGAGAGGATCTTCTCGATGTAGGCGGCATGCAGGCGCGGGTCGAAGCCGTAGCGTTTCACCAGCACGGCACCGCTCTCCTCCATGGCGCGGCGCACCTTGCTGCGGATCACCGGATCTTCGATCGCCTCGCGCACGGTGCGATAGCCCCGCAGTTTGCCGAGGTAGGCGGTGACGATGTGGCCGGTGTTGAGGGTGAACAGCTTGCGCTCGACGAAGGCCATCAGGTTGTCGGTGGGCTCCATGCCCGCCACCTGCGGTAGCTCCCCCTTGAACTGGGTCTGGTCGACGATCCACTCGCTGAAGCTCTCGACCGTCACTTCCAGCGGATCATCGTTGGCAGCCGTGGCGGGCGGTACGATGCGATCCACCGCCGAGTCGACGAAGCCTATACAGGATTCGAGCGTGGCATGATACGCGACCGGCAGGTACTTGAGTACCTCCCGCTTGAGGTGGCTGGTGCCGCGCACCATGTTTTCACAGGCGATGACGTTCAGCGGTGTCAGGTTGCCGGCATCGAAGCGGGCCTGCAGCCCCTTGGCCAGGGTACTGGCAATCTTGTCCAGAATGTTGGGGCCGACCGCGGTGGTGACCAGATCGGCAGTGATGATACGGGCGATCACCTCGTGACCGGCGGAGCTCACCGCCGCCACGTTGCGCACCACGTCCAGTTTCTGATCCGCCCCTACCACATGAACCTTGTACTCCTGACGGTGGTTGAGCTGGTCGATCAGGATGTCGTTGACGTCGGCGAAGGTGACCTGATGGCTGGCATCTGCCAGCACTTTACCGATAAAGCCGCGACCGATGTTACCAGCACCAAAATGTAATGTTTTCATGATATTAACCTCTTGAACCAAAGACTATGAAAGATGATTACGCAGCCTGTTCGGCACCCAGCAGATCCAGGAAGGCCTGGGGATCCGTGGTGCTGGCCAGCCGGTCGATGAGACCGGGTTCATCCAGTGCATTGGTCAGGCGGGTTATCACCTGCATGTGTTCGTCGTTGCGGGCGGCGATGCCGATCACCAGCCGCGCCACCTCATCGGCAGCTTCGCCAAAGGCTACCCCGGCCGGGTACTGGCAGATGACGATGCCGGTACGCTTCACAAACTCCTTGGCGGCGATGGTGCCGTGAGGCACGGCGATGGATTCGCCGAGGTAGGTGGAGACCAGCTGTTCGCGCTCCAGCATGGCGTTGACGTAGTCGGGCGCCACGTAGCCCCGCTCCGCCAGCAGTCGGCCTGCGGTCAGGATGGCGGCCTCCTTGCTGTCCGCTTTCAGTCCCAGATGCACGTCATGACGGCTCAGGGTAAAGACTTCGGCGGCCTGCGGCTCGTAGCTGTCGTCGTTGGCCGCCACCAACAGTTGCGGGTTGGCGACATCATCGTTGGCGGCCTGGCTCAGGCTTTGAACCAGCTCCTGATAGAGGCCGTTGTCGAGGAAGTTGGTCAGGGAAATATGGTGAGCGTGCGGCGCGTGGCGACGGGCCCGCTCGGTCAGATCCTTGTGGGTGATGACCCAGTCCACCTGATCGTCGAGCTGATCGATGGCGCGGTTGGTGACGCTGATATCGAGCCCGGCGGCCTGTACCCGCTTGCGCAGCATGCCGGCGCCCATGGCGCTGGAACCCATGCCCGCATCGCAGGCGACCACAATATTGCGCACCGCCATCAGTTCACCGCCCGGCTTTTTGGCCGCTGCGGTTTCAGGCTTGCCGCCCTTCATGGCTTTCATCTTGCGGGTGGCTTCACCGAGGGCATCGGCCTCGTCGGCTTCCGGCTGCTGGGCACGCACGAATACGGCGGCGACCAGGAAGGAGACCAGAGTGGCGCTGATGATGGAGAGCGCGACCCCGATCAGGGAGGCTTTCGGCGTCATCAACAACACTGCGAAGATGGAACCCGGTGAGGCAGGGGAGACCAGACCTGCATTGAACAGGGTCAGGGTAAAGACCCCGGTCATGCCGCCGGCGATCACCGCCAGAATGAGGCGCGGGTTCATCAGCACATACGGGAAGTAGATCTCGTGGATGCCGCCGAAGAAGTGAATGATGGAGGCACCTGCAGCGGACTGCTTGGCGGCGCCGCGGCCGAAAACCATGTAGGCCAGCAGCACGCCCATGCCCGGGCCCGGGTTCGCTTCAATCAGGAAGAAGATAGAGCTGCCGTGCTCGGTCGCCTGCTGGATCCCCAGCGGCGAGAAGATGCCGTGGTTGATGGCGTTGTTGAGGAACAGGATCTTGGCCGGTTCGACGAAGATGGAGGTGAGCGGCAGCATGTGGTTTTCCACCAGGAAGCCGACGCCACCGGCCAGCAGGCCGGAGAGCACCTTGACGAAGGGGCCAATCACGAAGAAGGCGAGGATGGCCAGCAGCATGCCGATAAGGCCGGCGGAGAAGTTGTTGACCAGCATCTCGAAGCCGCTCTTGACGCGACCGTCCATCGCCTTGTCGAAGCGCTTGATGGCCCAGCCACCGAGCGGGCCGACCATCATGGCGCCCATGAACATGGGGATATCGGTGCCCACGATGACACCCATGGTGGTGATGGCACCAACCACGCCGCCGCGCTCACCGCCCATCAGCTTGCCGCCGGTGTAGCCGATCAGCAGCGGCAGCAGGTAGGTGATCATGGGGCCGACCAGCTTGGCCAAGGTTTCATTGGGTAGCCAGCCGGTGGGGATGAAGAGGGCGGTGATAAAGCCCCAGGCGATAAAGGCGCCTATGTTGGGCATGACCATATTGGACAGGAAGCGTCCAAAATTCTGTATCTTGACTTTGGTATCCGGTGATAACATGTCGGGACCCCGTTTTAAGCCTGTTTGATTAAAAGTGGTAGTCGGGATGGCCGGTTTTGCCGAACCTCCATCCCGGTCGTCTAAGCAACTTCAATCTACCAGCTTGATATCAAATTAGGCTGAAAACGGGGTGTCTTGTGATCCAGCTCTCAGATACCCAGCGATACCCCCTCCATAACCAGTGACCCTGATCACATTCGAGAGCTGTAATTCGGCTACATTTCGATCTTTTCTGTTTTGCATGGTCATTTTTTGTGATTTAAATCACTAAAGTTACTTTGTGGCTCTCTTGTGGAATGGTGATTAGCGTCACAAATTATATTTTTGTATTCGAATGGGACAAGTTACTCAGTCACTCATCAGCGGGTGGTGACGATGGATCTATCGAAACACTCCATTGCTTATCAATGAATCAATAAATTTGTAACCCGCTTTCAGTTTTTACGGTTGGTGATGAGCTCTCTTTTGCTGCTGGCTGGTGGGAATGGGCGCCAACATGCAGGATGTGATTGCGCGGCAGATGTTCGGGACGCTTGTTTGCCGCGCAGGCCAGACTGCAGATAAAAACAAACCGCCAGCAGGCGGTTTGTCGGTTTTTACGAGCTATCCCATGTCGGTGGCTGCGGTTTAGTAGAAACCGGCATCCTCGGGGGAGGGGCGGGTCTTGAAGCGGCGATGGAGCCACATGTACTGCTCCGGCGCCTTGCGCACGGCGGCTTCAATCTCACGGTTGGCGCGGGCGGCATCGACCATGTCATCTCCGCTCGGGTAGTCGGCGAGCGGCGCCCCGATATGCAGGGTGTAACCCTCGCTGGTACGGATGTTGTAGCAGGGCAGGGTTACGGTGTTTTTAACCCGAGCCAGGGTGGCGGTGCCGGTGATGGTGGCCGCCTGCTCTACCGCGAAGTAGGGCACGAACACGCTGGCGTGGCTGCCGTAGTCGTGATCCGGTGCATACCAGAGGGCGTCGCCGTTGCGCAGCGCCTTGATCATCCCCTTCACATCCATCCGGTCCACCAGATATTTGTTGGAGGCGCAGCGACCGTGGTACTGGGCATACTCCAGCACCGGGTTGGTGTTGGGGCGATAGACGCCGACCCCGGGGCGCACCAGCCCGAAACAGCGGGCGTTGAGTTCCAGCGTTAGGAAGTGGCAGGAGAGCAGCAGCATGCCCTGACCTTTTTCCATGGCAGCGATGACATGCTCTTCCCCTTCCACCTTCATCAGGTTGCGCATCCGCCAGTCTGGCCAGAACCAGGCGATCCCCACCTCGAACACGGCGCAGCCCACGCTCTCGAAGTTTGCCTTAAGCAGTTTCTCCCGCTCATCCCGGGTCAGCTCGGGCATCGCCAGCTCCAGATTGCGACGGGCGATCTTGACCCGGGACTTCAATATCCTGGCGGCGAGACGACCGAGCTGACGGCCCAGCCACATCTGGCTGCGCCACGGCAGCAGGGTCAGCAGCCAGAGCAGGCCGAGGCCGAACCAGCTGGCCCAGTAACGGGGATGAAACATGCGGGGCTCGAGGCGGGGAGCGTTGTCGTGGGCCATGGCTAATCTCTTGTTCGCAAACACAATCGGGGGATTCTAGCCGAAAAGAGGGGGCGGGGGCGAATGGCAGTGTGCTGGTCAGAGGGGCTAATTGTGGTTCACTGGTGTTACGGGAATCCTAACTATCGGTTTCCTTTAAATGGAAACCGCAGGTTTGCTTTTTCTCCCTCAAATAAAAGAGTGTGATAAAATCGGCGACTGATTTTTCAGGTTTTGAGAGTCGATACAGATGAAGATCACCCTGCCCGAGTTTGAAAAAGCCCGCGTTCTGGTCGTTGGCGATGTCATGTTGGACCGTTACTGGCATGGCCCTACCGGCCGGATCTCCCCCGAGGCGCCGGTGCCCGTGGTCAAGGTTGAACACATTGAGGAGCGTCCCGGTGGCGCGGCCAACGTGGCCCTCAACTCCGCTGCGCTGGGCGCCCACGCCGTGCTGCTTGGCCTGACCGGTCAGGATGAAGCTGCCGATGCGCTGGCTGGCCAGATGGCTGGCGTCAAGGTGGCCTGTGACTTCGTTCGTCTGGCCGACTTCCCGACCATCACCAAGCTGCGGGTGCTGTCCCGCAACCAGCAACTGCTGCGTCTGGACTTTGAAGAGCCCTTCCACTCCGTCGATGCCACCCTGCTTATGACCAAGGTCGAGCAGGCGCTGCCGAATAGCGACGTGATGATCCTCTCCGACTACGGCAAGGGTGCTCTCAACGACGTGCCCGGCATGATCAAGCGTGCCCGTGCCGCCGGTATTCCGGTGTTGGTCGACCCCAAGGGGACCGACTTCGAGAAGTACCGCGGTGCCACCCTGCTGACCCCCAACATGTCCGAATTCGAGGCCGTGGTAGGCAAGGTGAAGAGTGAAGAGGAGCTGGTCGCCAAGGGACTGGATCTGGTCAAGCGCTTCGAGCTGGATGCCCTGCTGGTCACCCGTTCCGAGAACGGCATGACCCTGATCCGCGAAGGTCAGCCGGAGTTGCATCTGCCGGCTCAGGCCCACGAGGTTTACGATGTGACCGGTGCCGGTGATACCGTGATCTCCACCCTGGCCACTTCGCTGGCGGCAGGCAAGAGCCTGGACGAAGCCTGTGCGCTGGCCAATACCGCTGCCGGTATCGTGGTCGGCAAGCTGGGTACCTCTACCGTGAGTCCGGTCGAGCTGGCCAATGCTCTCTATACCGAGCAGGAGACCGGCTTTGGCGTTATGTCCGAAGCTCAGCTGAAAGTGGCGGTTCGTGCCGCCCGTCTGCGCGGCGAGAAAGTGGTGATGACCAACGGCTGTTTCGACATCCTGCACGCCGGCCATGTCTCCTATCTGGCCAACGCGGGCAAGCTGGGGGATCGCCTGATCGTGGCGGTCAACACCGACGAGTCGGTTCGCCGTCTGAAAGGGCCGGGTCGTCCGGTCAACCCGACCGAGCGCCGCATGGCGGTGCTGGCTGCGCTTGGCGCGGTGGATTGGGTTGTGCCGTTTGGTGAAGATACCCCACAGCGCCTGATTGCCGAGATCCTGCCAGACCTCTTGGTCAAGGGCGGTGACTACAAGCCGGAAGAGATTGCAGGTTACGCCGAGGTGACTGCCAATGGCGGCGAGGTGCGCGTTCTCAACTTCGAGGATGGCTGCTCCACCACCGACATCATCAAGACGATCCGCGAGCGCGGCTAACGATAGTGTTTGCCCCACTGGATGGTGGGGCCGACAGACGGCGCGATAAACAGAGAGAGCCGCCGACAAGAATCCGGATAACAAAAAGGCGACCTTGCGGTCGCCTTTTTCATGTCCGATAACGGCTATCAGGCTTTGGCCTTGGCCTTGGCTTTTGCGGTGGCAGGCATCAAGCCCTGGTTTACTTCCACCAGATCCTGCGCTTCCAGCACACCGGCAGCCTGCTTCAGGCTCAGGATATTGAGGATGTAGTTGTAACGGGCTTCGGAGAGCTTCTGCTTGGCCTCGTAAAGCTTGCGAGTGGAGTCCAGCACGTCGACGATGGTACGGGTACCCACTTCGTAACCGGCTTCGGTCGCCTTCAGGGCGCTGTCGGCGGAGACCACAGACTGGCTGTAGGCACGTACCGAGCCGATGCTGGCATTCACGTTGTTATAGGAGGAGCGCACCGTGCTCTGCACCGAGCGGAAGTTCTTCTCAAGCAGCTCGCTGGCCGCAACATAGTTGTATTGAGCCTGCTTAACCTTGGAGCTGGTGGCGCCACCGCTGTAGAGGGGCAGCTTGAAGGTCAGACCGATATTGGCCTGGTTGTCATTGCCACCGTTCTGAATGCTATCCAGCTTGTAATCGGTATTGCTGGTTTGCAGGCCGGCGCCCAGATCCAAGGTCGGCTCGTGGCCGGTCTTGGCGAGATCGATCTGCTCCTTGGCGATATCCTTGGCGATGCGGGCATTGTGCAGTTGCAGGTTCTTGTCCAGCGCCAGCTCCAGCCATTTGTCGGAACCGAAGGCGGTCTTCTGCGGGCTGAAGCGATCGGTGTTGAGGATGTCCAGGTTGCGGTGATCAACACCGGTCAGCTCGCGCAGGGCTTCGTAGCTGTTATCCAGAGTATTCTCGGCATTGATCTCGTCAGCCAGCGCCTGGTCGCGAGAGGCTTCCGCTTCATGCACATCGGTGATGGCGGTCAAACCCACTTCGAAACGCTGCTGTGTCTGCTCCAGTTGGCGCTCTACTGCAACCTTGTTGGCACGCACAAACTCCAGGGTATCCATCGCCTTGAGCACATCAAAGTAGGCTTTGGCAGTGCGCACCATCAGGTTCTGGATTTCGAGGTTGTAGGCGACATCAGACTGGGTGGCCTGCTTCTCGCCGATATCCAGATTGACCCAGTTGCTGCGACGATAAAGGGATTGTGACAGCGTCAGCTCACCCTTGGCGTTGTTATTGGTCTGGGTATCGTTCTTGTTTTGCAAATAATTGAGCCCGGCGCCCAGATCAATCTGGGGTAGCAGGGGGGCGCGGAATTCGTTGATCTTTTCGAAGGCCTGGTCGCGAACGGCTTTGGACTGCAGCAACTGCGGGTCTTTCAGCTGGGCTTGTTGATAGATATCGAGCAGGTTTTCGGCGTGGGCACCGGCACTGACGCCCAGCAACACCATGACGGACAAGAGTGTTCTTTTCATAGATCGTTTTAACCTTATGTAGTAACCCAAACTGGTTGCTGGAGAGGGCAAATATTGTCGCCGACCAAGCTTGATTGCAGCTTAATCACTCTACTATAAGCAAAATTTAATGCGAAGTGTCTCGGGTCCGGTGACGGGAACGTCAAGAACCGGCTGCAGTTTTCTCCCCGAGTGCCTAGCCAAATGGTCTGTGGCTGCTAAAATCCACCCCTCATTACCATGTTACACCGAGTGAATGAATGTTCATTCATGTTCCTCGGATTTTATGGTCAAACTGGTTCAAGTCAAGCTGACGGGAGTCCCTGATGTCGCAGCAACCCTTGCCGCAAGATCGGCACTATGCCGCTGATGATGTGAAAATCATTGAAAAATCAGCTGGATATAACGGCTTTTTCAAGGTGAACGTCTATCGCCTGCAGCACAGGTTATTTGCTGGTGGTTGGAATCAGCCCATCGTACGCGAGCTGTTTGAACGGGGCCATGCTGCTGCGCTGCTCCCCTATGATCCGGTGCGCGACCAGATAGTGCTGGTGGAGCAGTTTCGCATCGGCGCCATGGAGACCAGCCCGACCCCATGGTTGCTGGAGCTGGTGGCCGGCATTATCGACGAAGGTGAGACTGCCGAGGCGGTGGTGCGTCGCGAAGCGGTGGAAGAAGCAGGGATCGAGGTAGCCCGCTGCGAACATGCCATCAGCTATCTGGTGAGCCCGGGCGGCAGTACCGAGCGGATCGAGGTCTATGTGGGCGAGGTGGATGCCAGCAAGGCGAGCGGTTTGCACGGTCTGGCGGATGAAGGCGAGGATATCCGGGTCCACGTGGTGAGCCGCGAGCAGGCCTACGCCTGGCTGAAAGAGGGGCGCATCGACAACGCCGCCTCGGTCATCGCCCTGCAGTGGCTGGCCCTCAACCACGGCGAGTTGCGCGCCCGCTGGTTGGCGGAGCGCTGAGTTGGCTCAGACCCAGCAACAGAGCAGGCGCTATGTGCCTGATCTGATGTCCTTGCAGCGTACCTGCGAGGTCAATTACATGGCGCTGATGAAACTGCTGCCGCCAGATGGGGAAGTCGGATCTGAACGCCGCTATCGTGTTGGCAACGATCTGCAGTTCCAGCTCACCATTTGTGGCGAGAGTCGCTTCACTTCTCAGGTTCTTTTGAGTCAGCACAATCCCGAGTTGCCCGAATATCTGCAGGCTCAAATCGAGATTCGTTTGTATCATGATGTGCGGATGGCGGAAGTGTGTGCGGCGCAACAGATTTCCCGTTTGCAACCACGTTATGATTACCCCAACAAAAAGATGCACCAGCGGGATGAAAAGGAGCAGGTAAATCTGTTTCTGGCCGAATGGCTGAAATTTTGTCTCAGGCATGGCACCAGCCCCATCAATATCTCCAGTTGAACAAATATAAAGAAGCGTGATTTTGGAAACAGAGCTCCCCCAGGCGCAGGACGGCAGTGTGCGCCTGTTGCAAATTACCGATACCCATCTCTTTGCCAGTGAAGAGGGACGGCTGTTGGCCGTGCGTACAGCAGAGAGTCTGGCTGCCGTGCTGGAACAGGTGCAGGCCAACGACCATCCCTACGAGGTGATCCTGGCGACCGGCGATCTGTCGCAGGATCACAGCCCGGAATCCTATCTGCGTTTTGCCTCCATGATGGCGCCTCTTGGCCGCCCCATCTACTGGTTGCCAGGCAATCACGATGACAGTCCGCTGATGACCGAATACCTCCATGCCGCCGGGATCAGTGAGTCCAAGCAGTTGGTGGGAAACCACTGGCAGGTGATCCTGCTCGACACCCAGGTGCGTGGCAAACCCCACGGCATGATCGGTGATCACCAGCTGGAAGCGCTCGACCGTGCTCTGCGCCAGTATCCGGATCGCCACGCCCTCATCGCCCTGCACCATCAGGCGGTGCCGGTGGGTTGTGCCTGGCTGGATCAGCACAATCTCAAGAATGCCGATGACCTGTTTGCCGTGCTGGCTCGCCACCCGCAGCAGAAGACCATTCTGTTTGGCCACGTCCATCAGGAGTTTGACGAGGTGCACCGCGGCGTGCGGCTGATCGCCAGCCCATCGACCTGCATCCAGTTCAAACCGCTCTGTGACGGTTTCGCGCTGGACGAGTCCGGCCCGGGCTGGCGCTACCTCACCCTCTACCCTGATGGCCGTATCGCCAGCCAGGTGTGGCGTCTGCCGGTGGGGCAGTTTGTGCCCGACCCCAATGCCACCGGTTATTGAGGAGTCGCCATGAAGCCCGTTCTCCTCTACCTGCACGGTTTCAACTCCTCACCCGGTTCCGCCAAGGCGCAGCAGATGGCGGCCTGGGTGGCCACCAACCGACCCGATATAGAGGTGGTGATCCCGGCCCAGCCCAATACGCCAGCGGCAGCCTGGGCGGCCATCGAACAGACCATTGCCAATTTGCAGAGCCGCTATGGTAGTGAATTCAAGCTCGGCACCGTGGGTAGCTCCCTCGGTGGCTTTATGGCGACCCGGGTCAGCGAGCAGTACGGCTGCCGCGCGGCCCTAATCAATCCCGCGGTGCGCCCGCATGAGCTGCTCTGTGACTACCTTGGCCCCCAGACCAATCCCTATACGGGTGAGCAGTACCAGCTGCTGCCTGAACATATGGATGAGCTGCGAGCGCTGGCGGTACCGGTGACGGCGCCGGAGCGACTCTGGATCCTGCAGCAGCAGGGAGATGAGGTGCTCGACTATCGCAAGGCGCTGGATGAATACCGTTTTGCCCGCCTCTCGCTGGAGTGCGGCGGCAACCACGCCTTTGTCGCGTTTGAGCGTTACCCCGCCCAGATTATCCGTTTCCTCGGGCTTTAATCATGCAACCGCCGTTGTCCGCCTTTCTGGAACAGGTACTGGCCACGGCGCAAGCGGGCCTCACCTACTCCAAAGACCCCTTCGATATCTGCCGTTTCGAGGCGCTGCGAGCGGCCACCGTGGCCCTTATTGCCAGCCAGAGCGAGCTGGCGCCGGAAGCCATTAGCGACTGGATTGCCCTCGATCACGGTTATCCCACCCCCAAGCTCGATGTGCGGGCCTTCATTCAGAACGATGCGGGTCATATCCTGCTGGTGCAGGAGCGCAGCGACGACTGCTGGACTCTGCCCGGTGGCTGGTGCGATATCGGTGACTCGCCGGCGGATGCCGTGGTGCGTGAAGCCGTTGAGGAAACCGGCCTTGCGTGTCGGGCGGTGCAACTGCTGGCCCTGTTCGACAAGCTAAAACACCCTCATCCACCCCAGTTGCCCCACGCCCACAAGGCTTTCTTCCTGTGCGAGGTGACCGGCGGCCAGCTGCTGGGCGAAACCGATGAAACCAAAGGGGCGGGGTACTTCCCCATCGACGACTTGCCCCCGCTCTCCCGCCATCGGGTGGTGGCCTCCCAGCTGCGCACCCTCCATGAGCACTTGCAGCAGGGGCGGCGCGATACCCTGTTTGATTGACATCTGAGGAAGTGAACCCGTTCGAGCTTGGGGAGGTGCCGACGCGCGATGGAGTGCACCATCCAGCGGATCGACAGGCCTGAACGAAAGGGGCTCATATGTTCCTGTTGCGCCCTGCGGGGCAGTGTTAATCTTTAGCGGCCTGTTTACTTTGCCTCGCCCGGGGCAGGGAATGGCCGAACTCTTCTGAACTTCACTGCCAACAGGGAGCACGTTTGTGACAACTCCTTCTGCGCTGCCGGATCTGGTACTGGGCGCCTCTCTCTACTTTCCGCCCTTGTTCAAGGCGGTGTTGCTCGGCCTGCTCTGCTGGCTGCCGGTGCACCATCTGCTGCGTGACTGGCTCTATGGCGGGGATGTCTGGCACCCCTTGCTGATGGATCTCTCCCTCTTTATCCTCGCCGTCAGCGGCGCTCTATGGATGCTGTTACATGGCTAAATCACCTCTCGCGACCCTCAAATACTTCTCCACCCTGCTGGTCTGCGCGCTGGCGCTGGCGGCGGGCTGGTGGCTGTGGAACTACTACATGCAGGGGCCCTGGACCCGGGATGGCAAGGTGCGCGCCGAGCTGGTCAGCATTACCCCCGAGGTGTCGGGCAAGATCATCAAGATAGCGGTGAAGGACAACCAGCTGGTGAAGGCGGGGGAGGAGATCTTTACGCTCGACCCCGAGCCCTACCGGATCGCTCTCGATAATGCCCGGGCAGCGCTGGCCAAGGCGAAATCGGATCTCGACAAGGCCGAGCATGAGGCGAATCGCCGCAGCGGCCTGTCGCGCAGCGTCATCTCCGCCGAGACGATGGACGAAGCGCGCCTCAATGCCCAGGCGATGCAGGCGGCCTATCAGGTGGCACAGGCCAATCTGGAGAAGGCGGAGTGGTCGCTGGCCAAGACCCGGGTGCATGCCGCGAGCGATGGCTACATCACCAACCTGCAGACCCGGGTCGGCAACTATGCCAGCGCCGGCGTGCCGCTGGTGGCGCTGGTGGATACTCACTCCTTCTATGTGCAGGGTTACTTTGAAGAGACCAAGCTCGGCCACATAGCACCGGGCAAACCGGCTGAAGTGGTGCTCTACAGCGGTGAACAGCGGTTGCGCGGCGAGGTGGAGAGCATAGGGCGCGCCATCCACGATCAGAGCGTCGATGGCGGCAACGGCCTGCTGATCGACGTCAAACCCAACGTGCCCTGGGTGCGGCTGGCCCAGCGGGTGCCGGTGCGGATCAGGCTGCTGGATGTGCCGGCGGACGTGACGCTGATCGCCGGCACCACCTGCACCATCACCATTGGCGAGTAGGGTGAGCGAGTCATTCTGGCTGCGTACCCCCTGGGGGAAGGCGACAGGGGGGCAGTGGCGCTATGCCCTGCGCAATGCGCTGGCCATGTGCCTGTCGCTCTGGCTGGCCTTCGTGCTGCAGCTCGACTCCCCCTACTGGGCGATGAGCTCGGCCGCGGTGGTGAGTTTTCCCACTGTGGGCGGGGTGATCAGCAAGAGTCTGGGGCGGGTGGTTGGCAGCCTGATGGGGGCGATGGCGGCGGTGATGATCACCGGTCTTGGCATCAGCGATCCCTGGCTGTTCAGCTTTCTCATCGCCCTCTGGCTGGGCTTGTGCACCTACATCTCCAACCACTATCAGAACAACGTCTCCTACGCCTTCGCCCTCGGCGGTTACACTGCCGCCATCATCGCCTTCTCCTGCGTCAATGTGGCGGATCCCCACCATATCTTCGATATTGCCCAGGCGCGGGTGAGCGAGGTGATCATCGGCATCCTCTGCGGCGGTCTGATGATGATGATCCTGCCCAGCACCTCCGACAGCGAAACCCTGCTGGAATCCCTGCGCAAGAGCCAAGCCCGCCTGCTGGAGCATGCCCAGCTGCTCTGGCTGGGGGAGATGACGCACGAGGTACGCAGCTCCCACGAGGGGTTGATCGGCCAGATCCTCACCATGAACGTACTACGCATTCAGGCGGTCTGGAGCCATCACCGGCTGCGGCGCCAGAACCGGCTG
The DNA here is from genome assembly GCF_049175075.1 of Aeromonas sp. 600774. NCBI lineage: Bacteria > Pseudomonadati > Pseudomonadota > Gammaproteobacteria > Aeromonadales > Aeromonadaceae > Aeromonas > Aeromonas sp. 600774. Next base: position 100,274 of record NZ_JAAKUJ010000011.1, on the reverse strand, counting down.
CTCAACTTCCTGCTCCATCGCCAGCTGCGCCTGATCAGCCTTATCTCCAGCCAGCGCCGCATGCTGCACAACTGGCCGGAACAACCGGAAGGCATTCAGGCGCTGCTCGCCACCCTGCTGGCCGAGCTTGGCAAGCCGGAGTGCGACAAGTATCGGGTCGCGAGGTTGCTGGCTCCCCTGATGCCGACCAGCGAGCATGATTACCGGCTGCGCACCTTTTTGCTGCGGCTGCGCCATTTCTGCTGGAGCTATCTGGAGTGCCAGCGCTGGCTCGACCGGTTGACCCGCTACGACGATCAGGAGTGGCCGGCGCCGCCCCGTCACACCTCCCTCACCAGCCATACCGACACGCTGGAGGCCGCCTACAACGGCGGGCGCACCTTCCTCTGCGTGCTGCTCGGCTGCACTTTCTGGATCAACAGTCAGTGGGATGCGGGCAGCTCGGCGCTCACCATGCTCTCCATCTGCTGCGTGCTCTACTCGGCGACCCCGGCGCCGGCTCAGGGGGCCAACACCATGCTCAGGGCGATCCTGCTGCTCAGCCTCATCTGCTTTACGGTCAAGTTTGGCCTGATGATCCGCATCGACGATTTCTGGATCTTCTGCCTCTTGCTCTTTCCGGCGCTGCTCACCATGCAGCTCTGCAAACAACAGCAGGTGCGGCAGGCGGGCCTCTGGGGCCAGATGATCGTGCTGCTCGGCTCGTTTCTCGCCATCACCAATCCGCCCAGCTACGACTATCAGCAGTTCATCAACAGCAGCCTTGCCCAGATGCTGGGGGTGATGAGCGCCGCGCTGGCGTTTCAGCTGCTGCGACCCAGCTCGGATCGGCGCAAGAGCCGCCGCCTCATCCGCTCCCTGCGCCGCCACTTCATGGAGCAACTGGAGCCCGCCCCGCGCCAGAGCGAGAGCCAGTTCGAGTCGCTCATCTACCACTGCATCAGCCAGCTCGGCCAGAGTCAGGATCAGACCGCCCGCCTCTGGGTATTGCGCTGGGGCGTGGTGCTGCTCAACTGCAGCCATATCGTCTGGCAGCTGCGCCAGTGGCGCGGTGACGAGCACCCCCTCTATCTGGTGCGCGCCAACTGTATCCGCAGCCTGAAGGGGATCCTCACCGAGCAGGGGGTGCAGCACGCCTCCTTGGATCGCACGCTGGCCGAGCTGCAGCGGATCAGTCAGGGGCTGGCCAACCATGGCGATGGCACGGCGCGAGAGCTGGCAGGCATGGTGTGGCGGCTGCAAAGCTCGCTCTCCCAGCTGCAACAGGCGCTGCCGGGCCCTGCCGAGGGGAGCTGAGACAGCCTTGGGAGGGGCACAATCCCCTCCGGATCACCCTTTCCCGCAGCCAAGTTTGTCCAATACCCTCCCAACGAGTAAGATTCTCCCCAAACGTCAATTCGCAAGGCCCTCCATGTCTACTCAATACAATGCGGATGCCATTGAGGTCCTCAATGGCCTTGAACCGGTGCGTCGCCGCCCCGGCATGTATACCGACACCACCCGGCCCAACCACCTCGGCCAGGAGGTCATCGACAACAGCGTCGATGAAGCGCTGGCAGGTCACGCCCGCAATCTGGAGGTGATCCTGCATGAAGACCAGTCCCTCGAAGTGATCGACGACGGCCGCGGTATGCCGGTCGATATCCACCCGGAAGAGGGTGTCAGCGGGGTGGAGCTGATCCTCTGCAAGCTGCACGCGGGCGGCAAATTCTCCAACAAGAACTACCAGTTCTCCGGCGGTCTGCACGGGGTGGGTATTTCGGTAGTAAACGCCCTCTCCGATCGGGTCGAGGTGACGGTACGTCGCGATGGTCAGGTCTATGACATCGCCTTCGAGCGCGGTGAGAAGGTGCAGGAGCTGACCATCACCGGCACCTGCGGTCGTCGCAACACCGGCACCCGGGTGCGCTTTTGGCCGCAGGCGAGCTACTTCGATTCGCCCAAGTTCTCGGTCACCAAGCTGGAGCACCTGCTCAAAGCCAAGGCCGTGCTCTGCCCTGGCCTCACCATCAAGTTCCTCGACAAGAACACCGGCATCAAGCTGGAGTGGTGCTACGAAGATGGCCTCAAGGATTACCTGATCGATGCGGTCAAGCAGTACACCTGCCTGCCGGAGCAGCCCTTTATCGGCTCGTTCAGCTCCGAACAGTCGGCGGTGGACTGGGCCCTCTGCTGGTTGCCGGAAGGGGGCGAATGCCTCGCCGAATCCTATGTGAACCTCATTCCCACTGCGCAGGGCGGTACTCACGTCAACGGTCTGCGTCAGGGGCTGCTCGACGCCATGCGCGAGTTCTGCGAGTTCCGCAACCTGCTGCCGCGCGGGGTCAAGCTGACTCCGGAAGATATCTGGGATCGCTGCGCCTACATCCTCTCCATCAAGATGCAGGATCCGCAGTTCGCCGGTCAGACCAAGGAGCGCCTCTCCTCCCGCCAGAGCTCGGCGTTCGTCTCCGGCGTGGTGAAGGATGCCTTCAGCCTCTACCTGAACAGCAACACCGAGCTGGCGGAGCAGATCGCCGAGCTCTGCATCTCCAGCGCCCAGCGCCGGATGCGTGCCGCCAAGACGGTGGTGCGCAAGAAGATAACGCAAGGCCCGGCACTGCCCGGCAAGCTGACCGATTGCGGCTGCGCCGACCCCATGCAGGGCGAGCTGTTCCTGGTGGAGGGTGACTCCGCGGGCGGCAGTGCCAAGCAGGCGCGGGATCGCGAGTTTCAGGCCATCATGCCGCTGCGCGGCAAGATCCTGAACACCTGGGAGGTGGAGGCCGGTCAGGTGCTCGCCTCGCAAGAAGTTCACGATATTTCCGTGGCCATCGGTCTTGACCCCGACTCCAATGACCTCAGTGGCCTGCGCTATGGCAAGGTGTGCATCCTCGCGGATGCGGACTCGGACGGTCTGCACATCGCCACCCTGCTCTGCGCCCTCTTCGTGAAGCACTTCCGTGCGCTGGTGGAGAAGGGCCACGTCTATGTCGCCATGCCGCCCCTCTACCGGATCGATATCGGTAAAGAGGTCTACTACGCCCTCGACGAGGACGAGAAGAACGGCGTGCTGCAGCGGGTCGAGGCCGAGAAGAAGAAAGGCAAGGTGATGGTGACCCGATTCAAGGGCTTGGGCGAAATGAACCCGAAACAGCTGCGGGAAACCACCATGGATCCCAACACCCGCCGTCTGGTGCAGCTCACCATGGATCCGGCAGGGGAGAGTGAAGGGGATGCGGCTGACGAGACCCTGCAGCTGATGGACATGCTGCTGGCCAAGAAGCGGGCGAGCGATCGCCGCGAATGGCTCGAAGAGAAGGGCAACCTCGCCATCATCTAAGCCGGTCAAGTGCGTGACCTGAATGGCAGGAAGAGCCGTTAACTCTCGCGAGTGCGGCCCATATACAAGGAGACAGGATGATAGCCAATACTCCCGAGCCCCCTTACTACGCAGTGATTTTTACCTCTCTGCGAACTGACAAGGATGCAGGTTACGGCGCGATGGCCGAACGGATGGTCGAGTTGGCTCAGCGACAGAGCGGCTTTCTTGGTATGGAGTCAGCGCGTGACGGAGTGGGTATCACGGTCTCCTACTGGCGCGATCTCGAGTCCATTCGCAATTGGAAGGCGGAGCTGGAGCACAAAGAGGCCCAGCGGCTCGGACGTGAGAAGTGGTATAGCGCCTTCAAGACACGCATTGCACGGGTAGAGCGCGATTACGGCCTGTAAGGTGCTCGCCCCTCGATTTTTTGCGGCCAAGGCCGCGACCCAAATAATGAAGAGAACTATCACATGAGTGATGCTATCGAGCTCAGTCTGGACGGGGTAGAGCGCCAGCCAATGCGCACCTTTACCGAACAGGCTTACTTGAACTACTCCATGTACGTCATCATGGATCGGGCCTTGCCGCATATCGGCGACGGCCTCAAACCGGTGCAACGGCGCATCATCTACGCCATGAGCGAGCTGGGGCTGTCGGCGCTCTCCAAGCACAAGAAGTCCGCCCGTACCGTGGGTGACGTGCTGGGTAAGTACCACCCCCATGGTGACAGCGCCTGTTATGAAGCCATGGTGCTGATGGCCCAGCCCTTCTCCTACCGCTACCCGCTGGTGGACGGTCAGGGCAACTGGGGTGCGCCGGATGATCCCAAATCCTTCGCCGCCATGCGTTATACCGAAGCGCGCCTGTCGCGCTTCTCCGAGCTGCTGCTCTCCGAGCTGGGGCAGGGCACGGTGGAGTGGACGCCCAACTTCGACGGCACCATGAAGGAGCCGGTGGTGCTGCCTGCCCGTCTGCCGCACATCCTGCTCAACGGGGTGACCGGTATCGCGGTGGGCATGGCAACCGACATCCCGCCCCACAACGCGCGGGAAGTGGCCTACGCCTGTGCCGAGCTGCTCGACAACCCCAATGCAGGGCTCGATGTGTTGATGCAGCACATTCAGGGGCCGGACTACCCGACCAACGCCGAGATCATCACTCCGCGCGACGATATCCGCAAAATCTACGAGACCGGCAAGGGTTCCATCAAGCAGCGTGCGGTCTGGAGCGAGGAGGATGGTGACATCGTCATCACCGCGCTGCCCCATCAGGCCTCCGGCGCCAAGATCATGGAGCAGATTGCCGCCCAGATGGTGGCGAAAAAGCTGCCGATGGTCACCGACCTGCGCGATGAATCTGACCACGAGAACCCGACCCGTCTGGTGATCGTGCCGCGCTCCAACCGGGTGGATGTGGAGGGGCTGATGGCCCACCTGTTCGCCACCACGGATCTGGAGAAGAACTACCGGGTCAACCTCAACATCCTCGGCCTCGACAACCGGCCGCAGGTGAAGTGCCTCAGGACCATCCTCAGCGAGTGGATCCAGTTCCGCCGCGAGACGGTGCGTCGCCGCCTGCAGTTCCGCCTCGACAAGGTGCTGGCTCGCCTGCACATCCTTGAAGGCTTGCTGATCGCCTACCTCAACATCGACGAGGTGATCGAGATCATCCGTACCGAGGATGAGCCGGGCAAGGTGATGGTGGAGCGCTTCAACATTACCGAGACCCAGGCCGAAGCGATCCTCGAGCTGAAACTGCGCCATCTGGCCAAGCTCGAAGAGTTCAAGCTGCGCGCCGAACAGAACGAACTGGCCGAAGAGCGCGACAAGCTGGAGCTTATTCTGGGCTCCGAGCGCCGCCTCAACACCCTGCTCAAGAAAGAGCTGCTGGCCGATGCCGAGAAGTACGGCGACGATCGCCGCACCCCGCTGGTGGAGCGTGCCACCGCCGTGGCGCTGACCGAGAAAGAGCTGGTGCCGAGCGAACCGGTCACCGTCATCCTCTCCGACAAGGGGTGGGTGCGCGCCGCCAAGGGCCACGACGTGGATGTCGAGGGGCTCTCCTACAAGGCGGGGGACAACTACCTCACCCACGCCTTTGGCCGCAGCAACCAGCAGGCGGTGTTCCTGTCGAGCTTTGGCCGCACCTACTCGCTGGAGGCGCACACCCTGCCCTCCGCCCGCAGTCAGGGCGAGCCGCTCACCGGCCGCTTTGCGCTGGGTGCCGGTGAAGAGGTACGTCATCTGGTGATGGGCAACGAAGGCGAGCCGTATCTGATCGCGAGCGACGCCGGTTACGGCTTTGTCTGCACCTATGACGATCTCATCGGCAAGAACAAGAACGGCAAGGCGCTGCTCACCGTGCCGGAAGGGGGTCTGGTGATGGCACCCCAGAAGATTGGCTCGCCAGAGACCGATCTCTGCATGGCCATCTCCAACGAGGGGCGCATGCTGCTGTTCCCGATGAACACCTTGCCGGTGCTCGGCAAGGGCAAGGGCAACAAGCTCATCAGCATTCCGTCGGCGCGCGTGAAGGCGCGGGAGGAGTTTGTGGTGATGGCCGCCGTCATCCCGCAGGGCCAGTCGGTCACCCTGTTTGCCGGCAAGCGCAAGCTCACCCTGAAACCTTCGGATCTCGACTACTACCGTGGCGAGCGCGGCCGCCGCGGCGCCAAGCTGCCCCGCGGTTTGCAGCGGGTCGATCGTATCGAGATTGAACCCGCCGCCGGTGCCGAACCGGTAGCCGGGGAAAATCAGGAAGGGTAATTAATATAGAAGGGCGCGAAAGCGCCCTTCTATTATTAAAAGTCACGTATTAAGATTATAAATTTATGGGGTAGATATGAGCCAGGTCTTTAGAGTGGTAAATACCTATTATGAAGATTTTGAATCTTATGATTGTGTTTTTACATTTAAAACCATTAGATTTTGGTTGTGTCTTATATCGTTAGCTTTTTTTATCTTGGCTATGTTATGGCGATTTGAAGCTTTTGCTATCCCACATGCTAATGTTAGTTTGTCGAATAGAACTATTTTTATTTTCTTGCTTGAGTTTTGTTTTTTGATGTCATGTTTTAGTTTGAATTTGCTAAGGGATGAAATAGTTGTATCTAGAATGCAGAAAAAGTTAAAAACCAATGAGAAAAAACTTAGCAAGTTAAAATTAATTTGGCTGCAGAAGACAGTTGGGGTCGGAATGGATGGTTATTTATCCTTAGCTAAGGAACTAGATCAGTTATTGGACTTACGTAAAAAGCATAATAATAATTTTTCACCATCGTTACAAACTATCGTTCACCTCATTTACACGTCAGATGCAAAAAATCGTATATTGGCATTGTTTATTTCAGTGTCTGCGGCTACTGTGGCTTTAAGCATTTCCGCTGGCTCTAATATTAATGATGTTTTTTCTTTTATACAGGAAACTGGTTGGCATCAGTTTTTTATATTAGATGCAACAATTGCTTTTGGTATATTTGCCTCTATTGTAGGAATACGCTTGATGGCTTGGATGGTATACGTAGCACTATACAAAATCTCCGATAAGGTAAAAGGCGTGAATGATATTGACCACTTTAGGGTCAGCCTGTTCATAAACCAATTATTACTTGCACATACTTTCAAAAAAGCAAAAATAATAGTGAGCTTAGAGGGAAATAACTGATATGCATTGTAAATGAAGTTAATTATTTTTGTATGTAATGTTAATGTGTGCTCGTTGTTTAGCGAAGCCTAATCAGACGATCGCGAAAACCAGTTATAGCCACCTTGTAGGAATTCCTGCTGCTCTCTATACCCATCGCCACCGAGATTGCGGTACGGACGATTACGCTTCGCTAATCGACCCTACTTCTATCTGTTTTCTTTAACGTTCTGCTGCTTGTCGATGGTTTGCTCCCCTCATCCCCGACCCTTCTCCCCTTATCTATGGCAAAGAGTGGGAGAAGGGAGTGCCGGAATCACCGCTGGGTGATGGCATGACCACTAGTGCCAAAGGTTGGTATTGATTTGTTCCCTCTCCTTTTGGGAGAGGGCTAGGGTGAGGGGGGCGTAGATCTGACTAGCGCAGCGTAATCAGATGTTCACGAATGCTAAAAACTGGAAAGCACCTTTTGATATTGTGAAAAATCAGTCTGACCTGTTGAGGTTTTATCGATTTTAGCTACTGATAACTCATAATATTTTGTCGTATGAACTCAAGAAATACACGTGTTTTAGCAGGAAGATATTGGCGGTTCGCATAAACAGCAAACAACTGCAATGGGGCGGCGGGTAACTCAAGTTCAATTTCAACTAACCTGCCATCATCAATAAACTCTTGGCAAGATACCTTGGCAAGAATGGCAAACCCTACACCAGCTATGGCTGCTTTTAACGCCAGTTCGCCACTATTGACCCGGTAGTGTTCATTCACCTGGATGGTGGAAAATTCACTGTTCGTGCGAGTAAATTGCCAAGGCATCCCTTTCAGAGCGCTCACCGTTGTTATGCAGGGGAGAGTTTTGAGTTGTGATGTGTGGTTGGGAAGCCCCCACTTCTGGATCAATGACGGGGAGCCAACAACAGTACAGGGAATGGTGGTCAAATGGCTGGCTATGTAATCGCAATCATCCATCTTGCCTCTGTGAATGATGATTGCCATGTCCAAATCCTCTCTTAATGATTCAAGTCCGGAGAGATTGGTAATGCAGCTTATCGTTATTTCAGGATGCTGGCAGGCAAAGTCGGCAATGGCAGTACCGAGCAGTTTTGGCCCAGCCTCATTGGGGATGCAGATGCGTAATGGCCCTTTCAGCTGAATCTGCTGTGATGTCAATTCAGCCTCGGTTTGCTCCAGTGATTCCAGCAATGGTTTTACTCGGGTATAGAGCAGTTGCCCTGATTGTGTGAGCTTCATATGGCGGGTTGAGCGTTCAATCAGTTGAAGGTTCAAGGCTTCTTCCAATTGAGAAATACTGCGGCTCACATTTGAGGTGGGGATTTGAAGGGTTTTAGATGCCCCGACAAAACTGCTGTTTTCAACCACTGCGATGAAAATTTTCAGCGCATTCAATTCCATGCCGGTACGCATTGATTATCCCTAATCTGATAACAATTTATGCCATTTTAACGAATAAAATTAAAATGTGATAGTGGGTATACTTTTTATCTCTAAAGATTGAGAGTAAACACTATGATGCTAGATAAAAATAATGTGGGTAAAAAAACTCACAACAATAGTTCGGTTATGGATTTTAACGTTGTTTTGTTGGCCGCATTGATTCAATTTGTCAGTGCGCTTGATTTCATGATGATTATGCCGCTTGGGCCTGATTTATCTCGCGCACTAAATATAAGCCCAACCTATATAGGATATTTAGGAGGTGGGTATGCACTTGCCGCCGCACTATCATCGTTGTTATGTGCCAGATATCTCGACCGATTTGATAGAAAGCATGTCGCACTGATCACATTGTTGGGGATCTCGCTATCCACTTGGGCCTGTGCATTGGCATGGAATATGGAAAGTTTATTCTTTACCCGCTTGCTGGCCGGTGTGTTTGCTGGCCCTGCAACATCCATTGCTCTGGCGATCGTTGTGGATGCCACACCAATAGATCAACGTGGTCGAGCGATGGCCATCGTGATGGGGGCATTTTCGTTGTCAGCGATTGCCGGTGTGCCGTTGGGATTGGAGCTGGCAATGTTGAAAGGATGGAGTGCACCTTTCTATGTTTTAGGTGGCTTGGGATTGTGTGTCTGCGTGGCGGTATATACAAGGCTGCCTGAAATGACAGCCCACTTGGGATTGAACCAGAAGGCTTTTTCATCCATTGAAATGTTGAAGCGACCGGTGGTGTTGAATGCATTTATGGCAATTGGGTTGGCAATTTTCAGCACCTTCCTTATTGTTCCCAACATAGCTGCTTATTTTCAATTTAACCTTGATGTCCCTCGTGGTGATATGAGTCATTACTATGTCATGGGCGGCATTTTTAGCCTGTTTTCAATGCAGCTTGGCGGATTGTTTATTGACCGTTTTGGTGCAATGAAAGTGACGATTTTGATGGGGGCATTGACGATAGCGGTTGTTTGGGATGGTTTTTTGCATGAGCCTTGGTTGCCGACCATAGTGATTTTCACGTTATTCATGGTGGTTACATCGACCCGAACGATCACCGTTGCTGCTGTTAATAGTCAAGTAGCAGCGCCTTGGGAAAGGGCGGGATTCATGTCATTACAAAATGTTTTTCAACATATATTTAGTGGCTCGGCTGCCATCATCTCTTCGATGATTTTAACAAATGTCGATGGTTACCTTGGCAACATAACTCTATTGGCTTGGCTAACCATAGTGTTGACGATTATTCAGCCACTTTTTCTATATCGATTGCTCAAGCTGCTGCGTTTGGGAACCCCAAAATCGGATGTTTGAGAAACGAGACCTGTGGGGACATAGGCTTGATTGACGAAGCCTAAACGGGGGCTCGCCAGCCAGACGCGGGTCATCCATCCCACCAAAAGAGAAGGGCCCCGCCATCCATGATGGCAGGGCCCTTTGCATTATCAGCCGCGTTGCTGATTCAACTGTTCGCGCTGGTAGGGGCCACTGAAATGGCTGGCCCGAATCCAATTAGACAGGAATGGCTGTCGCCGCCGGTGGCGGGGTGATCTTGGAGGCGATCAGCTGGCGCAGGCGGAGCACCAGCAGTAGCAACACCACGCCGCCCGCCAGCGAGCCCCAGCCGAGCATATTGAACACCGAGCTGTAGCCCGGGTTGGTGGCCACCGGAGAGCTGCCGATATTTTGCGGCATGGCGCCGGAGACATAGCCCGCCAGCACCGAGGCGACGCCGGTCACCATCATCCAGCAGCCCATCATCAAGCCTTGCAGGCTGGCGGGGGCCAGCTTGCCGATCATGGCGTAACCGATGGGGGAGATCAGCAGCTCGCCAAAGCTCTGCAGCACATAGCTGATGGCGATCCACTTGAAGGCGACCAGCCCGTCGGCCCCCGCCAGATGGATGCCGATCGGCAGCACCAGCATGCCGAGCCCCATGCAAAACAGGGAGGCGGCAAACTGGGAGGGGATGTCGATATTCCACCCCTGTTCGCGCAGCCGCTTGAACAGCAGCGCCATCAGCGGGCCACCGATGACGATGACAATGGTGTTGATGTTCTGGATCCACTGGGGGGCGACCCGCAGCCCGAACACGTTGAGGTTGATGTTGTGCTCGGAGAAGAGCATCAGCCCCATGGGCGCCAGCTGGTAGAGCGACCAGAAGATGAGGGAGCCGAGGGCGAGGATCAGGTAGGCCACCATGCGGCTACGCTCGGCGGCGTCCGGGTGGCGGGCGGTCATCACGCAGAGCAGTACCAGCACCACGGCCCCCAGGATCAGCACGAAGCTGCCGCTGAAGCTGGCGTGGGTCAGCAGCAGGCGCAACGCCGGCACCAGCATGGCCAGAATGGCGATCCCGGCCAGCATTCGGCGGTAGAAGCCGCTCCCTTTGACATGGCGCAGCGGGGTGCTGATATCCGCCAGAATCGGCCAGCAGGCGAAGGTGGCGATGATGGCAATGATGTTGCCCAGCGTCGCAAACAGGAACAGGGTGCGGTAATCCTCGGTGAGCTGGAAGTAGCCCGCTACCGTGAAGCCGATAAAGAAGCCCAGATTCATCCCGGCGTAGTTCCACAGGAAGGCGCTCTCGCGGCGGTGATCATCCGGGGCGAAGCGCTGGGTCAGCATCATGTTGAGGCAGGTGACGTTGAGGCCGCTGCCGGTGAGGAACATGGCGAGCCCCCAGTAGAGGCCGGTGATCCCCATCTCGGCGATGAAGTAGCAGCCGATCACCTGCAGCACCATCCCCATCACGAACAGGTTGCGGTTGCTGAGGTAGCGCCCGCCGAGATAACCGCCAAACAGGTGCAGGCCATAGTTGAAGGCCCCGAAGACCCCCATCATGGCGTTGGCCTGGGATTCGCTAAAGCCGAGCCGCTTGGTGGCGTAGAGCACCAGCGTGGAGTAGAGCACGGCAAACCCCAGGGTCGAGAAGGTCTGGATAAAGAACAGCGCCCCGGAGCCGGGGGGAATGGTGGGGTGTTGATTCGAAGCGCTCACGGTCTGTCTCCTGTGAGAGAAGAAAGTCATAACTCGTCCTGAGAGCGTACCGGTCTGCTGCCGGCTAGCCTTGTGCGCTTCCATGCTGGTCTGAAGGCCGGTCTGTCATTTAGCGGCCAAGCGGTGCAAATAGCCATACCTGAAATTTAATCCGGCGCGATTAATTGCTTTTTATTGATCTATTCCGCCTTTTTATGCGCGATTGAGCCGTGGTTGTAGCTCGATTTACCACGTGATTGCGACACGGTTGATGTGATCCAGTCGGCTATTTGGTGCCGATTATGGCGCTGTAGCGGGATCTGCGTCCCGCTTTGTTGTCCCGAAACGCAGCTGTCGCCAAGTTGTTGTATTGCAGGTTGTTTATTCATTCTTGGGTATTGAGTGAATAAATATCGGTAGGAGAAGGGGTAGCCACAGGGTGACTTGCGCGTGTTCTCTCTTTGTTTGGGAGAGGGTGAGGGGAGGATAGAACAACGCCCGGCGGGCCGGGCGTTGTGGTGCGACTGATGGGCGGCGAAAGCGGCTTTAGAAGTCGTGGTAGAGCGGCCAGCCGAGCAGCGGGTGCTTGAGCCCGGCGCGCATCTCGATTTTGTCGAGCTTCTCCGGCGAGGCGTTCTCTTTTTGCAGCAGCTGGTACTGGCGCACAAAGCCGAGGGTGTGCAGCAGATTGGGCACAAAGCCCGGGCTCAGCTCCTGACGCAGGGCGGTAGCCATGTCGGCGGGCAGCGCGCTCAGCATCAGGGTGAGTTGGGCGGCGAGGTAGTCGGTGTCATACCAGCCCTCGTCGAGCTCAATCTCCCGCGCCAGTTTGCGCTTGAGATCCTGCTTCACCTTGAGCGGGGCGGCGCCACTGCCCTTGCCGCAGAGGATGCGGTAGAGCAGCGCTTCGGCCAGCTTGTCCTCCATGGTGGGGTGGTCGCTCTCGCAGGCGAAGAAGTGCTGGTCGATGAGTTCCATCAGGCGGCTCTTGTTGTGCTCGGTCAGCGCCTTCTCGTACTCCTGCCACCCTTGCCACTCCTCCACATCGGGCGGGCTCGAGATCTTGTCCAGCAGGCGGGCATCCACATCACCGTAGAGGCTGTTGCCAGCCTGCTTGGGGCTGACGGTGATGAGCATTGACCAGCCCTTCTGGAACGGTTTGATGGGGCCTTCCGGCGCCTGCAGCAGCGCCAGTGCCTTGGCCGGATCCCGCGCCGAGAGCTCCTGCAGGCCGAGGCTCACCACACCGATGACGTCGTGGGCGGCCTGCTCCAGCAGGTGCATCTTGTACTTGTTGTAGTACTTGTCGGCGAATTTGAGGCTCATCAGCACCGCCTTGCCCTTGATGGCGGCCAGCTGTTGCTCGCTCAAACGTTCATTGTCGCGGCCAAAGCGCAGCACCTGGGTCAGAAAGGGGCCCTGGTTGGCATCGCGAATGACTAACTGCATGAATGGGCTCCTTAATCCAGAAAGCTGAACATGTCGTCGACGTCGCCGTACTCGTCTTCCTCGACCTTGTTCTTCTCTTTGGCCTGCATCACCAGCTCGGCGGCAAACTTGTTGATGATGCCGTCCCAAGTGGAGTGCTCGTTGCGCAGCAGCGCCTTGATGGCTTTCTCCACCTCGGGGGCCAGCTCGCGAATGAGCATCAAGAGGCTGCGCGGGTCATCCAGCGCGTAGTCGTGGACATCCTCGCTCTGCTGGCGCTCGCTGTAGCGCAGGGACTCTTCGAGATCTTCCTCTTCGGCGTGCAGCACGTCGCGATAGCCTTCGTCCTCTTCATAGCGATCGCCGCGATAGAACTCGATAAAGGGGATGGCGAGGTAGAAGAGACCGGCCGGATCTTCGGCCACGCACTCGAGGATCTCGCGCTGCTTGGCTTCGCTATCCTGGGTACGGATCAGGTAGTTGAGGAAGTCGAAGGTGTGCTGTTGCAGCTCGTCGGCGTTGTTCTTGATCGCCTCTTCCCAGTAGAGCGGCTGCTGGCAGACGATGTCGCGGATCCGCTCCGGGGTCATCAGCTCGGAGATGATGGAGGGGAAGGAGATATCGTGCTGGCCGTTAATCTGGGTCAGGGTAACGATATCAATGTTTTCAATCACTTCTGCCAGCTGGTCGTCAGACATGGTCTTGGCGATCAGCTCGAACTTCTCGCTGGCCTGCTTCGGCTCGATAACGGCCAGCTCTTTGATCTCGATGGCGGTAATTTCTATCAGACTGTTGCTCATGCCTTGCCCCAATTAGAAACGGACTTCGTCGTACATATCCTGATCGCCGTCGTCATCACCATAGCGGTCACTGCCGCCGTGGTAGTCGGCGTCGGCATCTTCCCCGTCTTCATCTTCTTCGTCGCGCAGCTCATAGTCATCATCACCGCGGTGGCTGCCGCGTGGCAGCGGGTTGTCGAGCAGGAACAGCACGGCGCAGGCTTCCATCAGCTGATCTTCGCTCTGGGCCCGCACCGCCTTGACCAGCGGCAGGGCGGCGTTGTTGAAGCCGACGCTCACCTTGAACTCGTCCCAGCTCGGCTGCTCGCCGCTGGCGAGCCACTTGTTCCACTGCGACTTGGCCTTGGCCGGGAACTGCACCCGGCCATAGAGGGCCAGCGGCAGATACTCGGGCATAAACTCCAGCATGCTCATATCGGCCAGCAGCAGGCTCTTCATCTGGTCGGTGAACTGTTCCAGCCCCTTGGGGTCGTCCTGATCCCGGTAGGATTCGATGTTTTCGCTGGCATCGCTTTGCAGCGACTTGAGCCGCGCCTGGTCCCATCTCTTTTGCATAGTTGCTCTTTCTGCCTGCTGTTTCAGGGGTAGAACTGATCCCACATCTCCTGCATGGCGGAGGCGGGGTCGGTCACGATGACGTTGTTGAAATCCTTGATAAAGGCAGCCCGCTGTTTCGGATCGGACAGCACTTCATAGGCCTGCTTTACCTGGTGCAGCTTGATGGCTGCCTGCTCTTTCTCTTCTTCACTGGCCCCGTGCAGCTTGTCGGGGTGGTACTGGTTTGACAGCCGACGATAGGCTTTCTTGATGTCGTTTTCGCTGGCGTTGGACTTGACGCCCAGCACCCGAAAGTAGTTGTTCATGGCAGATCCTGCATCACTGGCATCATAGGATTCACGCTGCGAGTGCCTGATGGTGGGGATTGGCAAACCAGGCACGGCAAAAACCCGTCATTTTAACGGAAACAGCCCGCCAACGCGATGAGTTGGGCGATCAATTAACGGGCGAAATGAAGAGGGGTCAGTTGAGCGTCTATTGTTGCCAGTCGGTCTGGCCAGTGCAAGGGCGGCAGGGCAAAAGCGATGAAAAAACGGGCAGGAAAGGCATGGGCGGCAGGCCGGGGCGAGGCTGCCGCCGCAGGGGTTACTCCTCCCAGAAGGAGGCGGAGGTGTGGTAGATCATCTTCTTGCTCATCCCGCCATCGACCACCAGATTGGCACCGTTGATAAAGTCGTTCTGGGGATCCGCCAGAAAGAGGCAAGCGCGGGTGATGTCGTCGGGGCGCCCGACCCGGCCGCTCGGGTGCTGGCGGTGATCCGCCTCGGTCAGGGTGTGGTAATCCTCCGCCTGGATCCAGCCCGGACTGATGGCATTGACCGTGACGGGGTAGTCGGCCAGTGAGTTGGCGAGGGACTGGGTGAGGGCGACCAGCGCCCCCTTGGAGGCGCCATAGGCATCCCAACCCGGCTCGTTCTGCTGCCAGCGGGTGGAGGCAATATTGATGATACGGCCATAGGGCAACCCGCGGTTGGCCTGCACAAAGGCGCGGGCGCAGAGCATGGCGCCGCGCACATTGACCGTCATCACCTGATCGAACTGGGCTGCGCTCAGATCCTCGAAGCGGGTGTGGAACTTGCTGATGGCGCCGTTGTTGATCAGCAGATGGATGCCGCCATGCTGCGCGCTAACCTCGGCAAAGAGCCGCACGATGGCCTGCTCATCGCGCAAGTCGAGGGGATGAAAGTGGATCTCGGGATGGTCGAAAGCGTGAGGGGCCAGATCGGTGGCGATCACCCGATAACCCGCCTCGGCCAGCCCGATGCAGAGCTGGCGGCCAATCCCGCCAGCGGCGCCGGTGACCAGTGCAATTTGGGGTTGGTTGGTCTGCTCGTTCATTGTGCTGCTCCATTGCGCGCCCGCAGCACCTTGATGAGAGCCGAGACCTCCTGCTGACCAAATCCTTGCGCCACCCCTTCCTCAAACAGATCGGCGGCAAAGCGCGGGAAGCTGCTGTCGATCCCGGCATCGGTGGCGTGACCGGCGAGGCGGCTGATGGCGGCGCTCCAGGTTTTCAGGCTGGCGTAGGGGTGATCGAAATCGCCGCTCGCCAGCGTCTTGCCAAGGTGGGCCACATCGCCCCCCAAAATCGGCGACAGCTCGCTGAACTGGGCGCACACCTTGGCTACCGGCAACCCTTCCGCCTCGCAGATCAGCGCGCCGTGCAGAGCACCGAGCAGGCCACCGGCAAAGTAGGCGGCGACGGCACAATCTTGCGCCGCGGCGGCGCCAACCGCCTCGGCCACATGGTTGAGGGTTGGGGCGAGCAGGCGCAGCACCGGCTCGGCCTCGCTAAAGGCAGCGCTGGCACCGGAGCAGATGATGCTGGCATCAGTGGTGCCGATCTGATCCGGGAAGCAGAGGATGGCGCCATCGAGATAGCGGGCGCCGCGGGCGTGGCACCAGCTCTCCAGCGCTCTGGCCCCGGTGGAGAGCTGCACCAGCAGCTTGCCCGCCACCGCATCGCTCGCCTCGTCCAGCAACTGCTGGCTGACGGCGTAGTTATCGACGCAGACAAGGGTGATATCACTTGCGGCGATGGCTGCGTCAACCGAGGGGGCGAGTGTTGCACCCAGCGCTTGCAGCGGGGCTGCCTTGGCGGCGCTGCGATTCCAGACGGTGACCGGATGGCCCGCCTTGAGCAAGGTGGTGGCGAGGGCGGAGCCCATGGCCCCGAGGCCGATGACAGATAGATGGCGCATGATGGCTCCTGACAGTGTTGATAGACGCTGATATAGAAAATTGGGATGCCTTGTGGCAGGTAAGTCACTATATTTGCCCCGTGTTGCCGTGAAAAATGGCTTTTATGACTGTCTGGTATAGGTGAATTCTATGGATGTGCGAACCTTGCGTGCGTTTGTGGCTGTCTTCGAGGAGCGCAACATCACGGCGGCCGCCACCCGCCTTTTCATTACCCAGCCCACCCTCTCCACCACCATCAAGACGCTGGAGGATGAGCTGGGGGTGACCCTGTTTGTGCGGCAGGCGCGCGGGGTGGAGGGGACCGAAGCGGCGCACCGGCTCTATCCCCGCGCCAAGCGGCTGATCGCCGATACCGACTCTCTCGCCCGCGAGTTTCGTGAAACCTCCCCCTGTCTCGAGCTGACGGTGGGGATTGAGGCAGACCTTGGCGATGGCGTGGTGGGGGCGCTGGTGCAAGGGGCGCTCGCCCACGAGGAGATCCTGCTGACTCTGGAGGAGGGGGGCTGTGGCGATGTGCGGCTAGGGTGTGAATCCCTGCGTTGCGGTGACGAGCTCTTTATCCCCCTGCTGGAGGAGGAGTTTGTGCTGGTGCTGCCGCCGGATCACCCGCTGACGGGCAAGGGATCGCTCACCCCGGATGCGCTGGCGGACGAGCCTTGGGTCACCTGCCCGCGCCATGACTCTCACCTGCGGCTGATCGCCATTCTCGGCAATCAGGCGCCCCTCTATCCACGGCGGGCGGGGTCACTGCGACTGGCGGCGACTATGGTGGCCGCCGGGGCGGGGATCGCCTGGTTGCCTCGTTCCCTCTGTCCGCACGGCTGTACGGTCGCCGAGCTGGCGGCCTCTTCCTTCAAGCGGCGGGTGGGGCTCTGCTACGCCCCCGATGCGTTGCGCTCGGCGGCGGTGACCGCCCTGCTGGCTCAGGTGCGCGGGATGCAGCTCCCCGCCTGATGTCAGGATAAAAATGTCGGCATAAAAAAGGGCCATCCGGTGGGATGGCCCTGTTGAAGGCAATGTTGTTGCGTGGCTAGAGCGACGCCCACCAGAGCCGCAGCTGCAGGCCCCACTTCGAGCTCCAGCCGGTGGTGCTGCTCACAAGCGTCCCATCCTTGATGACGAGAAAAGTCGGGGTGACCCCCACCTGCCACTGGGCGGCCAGCGCTCCCGACTCGTCGTTGTGGGTCGGGAAGGTGAGCCCCTTCTTGCTCATCCCCTTGGCTAACTGTTCCGAATTACCGGAGCGCAGCGCCACCGTCAGCACGTTTTCACCCTCCTGCCACAGCTGCTGTACCGCCGGGGTGGTGAAACGGCAGACACCGCACCAGCTGGCCCAGTAGTAGACCAGCAGCGGCTTGCCCTGACTCAGGGTGGCGAGATCCGTGCTGCTGCCATTCTGCAGGGTGACGGGGGCGCTCATCGCTCCCTCTGGCAGGGTCGGGCTGCGCCACAGATCGAGCAGGGTCGAGATGACCAGTGCCAGCAACAGCAGCCAGATCGCCTCCTTGCTCCAGCGGCGCCAGCGGGGTTGAGGATTGGTGGCCATCCCTTACCCCTGCTTGGCCAGTTCGGCCTGCACCAGTTGCTCCAGCTCCTCATAGGGGATGGCGCCCGGTACCAGCTGGTTGCCGATAAGCGTCGCCGGTGTGCCCTGTACCCCCAGAATGGTGCCGATGCGCAGGCTGTTGCGCAGCTCCTCGGTCGCCTTGGCGGCCGGTTTGAGCGCGGTGTTGCCGGTGGCGGCCAGCGCCTTGTTGATGTCCGCCTCGGTCAGCATCCCCTGCTTGCTCATCAGCTTGTCGTGCAGGGTGAGGAAGCGAGCGGGATCCTGTTGCCACAGGGTCAGGCTGTATTGGGCCGCCTTGGCGGAGGTCTGCCCCTTGAACGGCAGCAGCTTGATCACCAGTCCCAGATCGTCCGGATAGGCCTTGAGCAGCTTGGTCAGCTGGGGATCGAACTGCTTGCAGTAGGGGCAGTTGTAGTCGGTGAACAGCACCAGCGTCAGCTTGGGGTTCTTGGCGCCGAGGCGCGGGCTGGTGGCGCTGTTGAACAGCACATCCTTGTTGCCCTTGATGAAGTTGCCAAGCTGCGCCTCCTGGGCTGCCGCGTTCTGTTTCTCCCAGGATTCGGCGGCCTCGTCGAGGATCTTGGGGTTGGCGATCAGGGTCTCGCGGATCAGCTCCTTGATGCGCGCTTCTTGCTCCGGGGTGAAGGGGGCGGCGTGCAGGGCCGGAGCCAGCAGGGCTGCGGAAAGGGAGGCCAGCAGGGTCAGGGCGCTCAGAGTCGGTTTCATGGTTACTCCTTAAAATCGGGTGGTGCCAGCCTGAAGCAGGCCAGCCTTGTGCAATGTGGTCAGCAGATCGTCCTTGTCGAGCAGGGGTGACAGCGTGACCCCCTGCGGCAACTCCGTGCCGTAAATCTGGTTGAAGGGAACCGCAGCCGCGCCCCGCTTACGCAGGAAGGCGGCGATGGTGTCGCTTGGTTTGCTCCAGTCGCCGCGCAGGGCCACCACATCGGGGGCCGAGAGGGCCTGTTGCACCTCATCGCGCAGCAACACGTTGTATTTGTTGGCCTTGCAGGTGACGCACCAGTCGGCGGTGACATCGATAAAGACCCGCTTGTTCTGGGCCAGCGCATCTGTGATGGCGCGTTCAGAGAGCGGCTGCCAGACCACCTTGTCAACACTGGCCGAGCCCTGCGCGCTAAAGGCGCCGCTCAGCAGCAGGGGGCTGCCAATCAGGGCGGTGAGGGCGATCGCCAGCGTGAAGCCGCGGATGCCGTAACGCCAGATGATGCCAGCCAGCAGTGCCAGCAGCATGGCAGCCATCAGCCAGCCGGTGGCATAGCTGCCGAGATGGTTGTCGAGCAGGCTGGTGAGCCAGAGGCTGGAGCCCAGCATCATCAGGCCGAGCAGGATGCGCAGATGGTTCATCCAGCGCCCCGGTTTCGGCAACCAGAGGGCGAGCCGTGGTAGGGCTGCCACCAGCAGCCAGGGCAGGCTCATGCCAATCCCCAATGCCGTGAAGATCAGCCAGAGCTGGCCGATCGGCGCCGCCAGCGCAAAGGCCACTGCAGTGCCGAGAAAGGGTGCCGAGCAGGGGGTCGCCAGCAGAGTGGCGAAGCTCCCTTGCAGGAAGTGACCGCCGAGGCCGTTGCCGCCGCTGGTGGCGAGGCGGGTGCAGAGGGCGCTGGGCAGGCGGATCTCGAACAGCCCCAACAGGTTGGCGCAAAACAGCAGGGTGACCAGCACCATCAAGCCGATAAAACCGGCGCTCTGGAACTGGATGCCCCAGCCGACGGCCCCTTGCGTGGCGCGCAGCAGGCTGCTCATGGCCGCCAGCACCCAGAAGGAGGCGATGATCCCGGCGCTGGCGGCGAGGAACTGCTTGCGCACCGCTCCCTGTTCACGCTTCTGATGTTGCAACACAGTTCCCAGCTTGAGCGCCAGCACCGGCAGCACGCAGGGCATCAGGTTGAGGATCAGGCCGCCGAGCAGCGCTGCTCCCAGCAACCAGAACAGCGAATGACTCTGGCCGGGCATTGCGAGTGGCGCGCCGATCGTCCCCTTGCCCTGCCACGCCTGCTCGCCACTGGTGAGCAGCAGGCCGAGGGATTGGCCGCGCAGATCCGGCGCATCCCCCTGCCAACCATCGCTCACCGGCACCCGGGCGATCAGGGTGTTGCCCTCGACCTCAAGCGCCGGTTTGCCAAATTCGGCACCCTCCAGAGCGTCGATAAAGAGCGCTGGTGATTGCCAACCTTCTGCCCGCTCGGCGCGCAGTTGCAGCTGGTTGTGCTGATAACCGAGCTCGACCCGGGTTGCGGCAGGCAATTGCTGGGGCAGGGTACTCATCGCCTTCGCCCAGGCAAAATCGAAGTCGGCCGGGGCCTGCCCATCCACCGAGAGGGTGAAGGGAAAGTCGGTCAGGATGCAGACATTGCTGCAGGTGGAGAGGCGTAGAGTCCCCTTGAGCGGTTGCCCGGCGGGATAGTTGAGGCTCAGAGGGAAGGTCACCTCACCCTGATAACCCTGGGTGTTGAGCCCGGCTACCTCGAAGTGGCGTGGCACCGGCCAGCGCCACTGAAAGGCACCGACCGGCTCGTCCCACAGGATCTGGGGGGCAATGCCCCCTTCGCCCGGGCTGTGCCAGTAGGTTTTCCAGCCTGACTCCAGCTCGACATCGAGCAGGATGCGGGTCTGATCTGCCGTGCTGTGGTCGGCCTGCAGCCGTACCCGGGCGTGATCATTCTGTGGGCTGGTGAGCCAGCCCGTGTCGCTGGCCAATCCCATGGATTGCCACAGCAGACCGCCCAGTAGCAGGGCCGCCTTGAAGAGATTCGACATCTTTTTGGTCTCGCAAAAATTGAGTGACAGCTAACGAAAGAACGCTGTCGAACTCATTCCCGCCAGACGCACAGGGTGAGGTGCAGACGCCGCTCGGGCGGCGAGATGACTCTGGGAGGGGGCAGTGGCGGTGTGTAGAGCCAAAGGGGGGCCAGCAGGGCGAGCAGCACCGCCACGGCAAAGAAGAGCTGTTCGACGCAGAGCAGGGTGGCGGCGCTTAGCCACTTGCCGTTGAGCTGGCAGCTGGTGGGCTGCGGGCTGACTGGCTTGCCGTCGTTCTGCTCATCATCGATGCTCTGAACGGGCAGTGCCTGACAGCTGAGGGCGTGATCGAGCAGGGCAAGCCGGGCCAGCGGCTGGGCTGCACAATTGAGCAGCAGCAGGCAGACCAGTAGCAGGAGATGCTTCGCTATCCGTTGTTGCAACATCATGTTCGCCATGTCCATCAAGATGGGGCCATCCTAGCGACCTATATCTGGAGGGGCAAGTTACCTTGCCCGTTATGACTGATCGCCGGGGTGACAGAGCGGGTGAGTCTGGTCGGTTCTGTTTGGCGAACGCTTGTTCGCTAAAAGGGGGATCAGTATACTGCGCCGAGTTAAAACTCGAGGTGTTCGATGCTCAAAATTGCCCGTGTGCTGCTGCTTGGTCTGCTGCTCATTTTCTGGTTCCTGTTCGGCTTGCTGCTCTGTCTGGTTCGTCCGCGCCACCCCAACAACGTCTATGTCTTTGCCCGTATGTATCACGCGGTCTGCCCGCTGATCGGGTTGCGAGTCAAGGTGACGGTGGCCGACGAGGTGAAATCGGTCGGCCCGGCGGTCTACGTCTGCAACCACCAGAGCAACTTCGACATCTTCACCGTGACCGGTGCGGTGCAGCCCGGTGTGGTGGCGGTAGGCAAGAAGAGCCTGCTGTGGCTCCCCTTCTTCGGCCTTATCTTCTGGCTCTCCGGCAACGTGTTGATCGACCGTTCCAACCGCTCCCGTGCCATCGGCACCATTGGTCAGGTGGTGGATCGCATCAAGAACCGTGGCACCTCCATCTGGATGTTTCCGGAAGGGACCCGCTCCCAGGGGCGTGGCCTGCTGCCGTTCAAGGCGGGCGCTTTCCACACTGCGGTACAGGCTG
Organism: Aeromonas sp. 600774; assembly: GCF_049175075.1. Lineage (NCBI taxonomy): Bacteria > Pseudomonadati > Pseudomonadota > Gammaproteobacteria > Aeromonadales > Aeromonadaceae > Aeromonas > Aeromonas sp. 600774. The sequence goes on along the minus strand of NZ_JAAKUJ010000011.1, from coordinate 78,430 downwards.
AAGTGCCGGTAGTGCCCATCGTCTGTTCCAGCTACTTTGGCCAGATCGACCTCAATCGCTGGGACAACGGCGAAGTGCTGGTGGAGGTGATGGCGCCAGTCTGCAGCAAGGAGCACGGTGCCGCCGGCATTCGCGAGCTCTCCGAAGTGTGCCGTGCCCGGATGGAGGCCAAGCTGGCTGAACTGGACAGCAAGCTGGGCCACAGCCACGCAGTCTGACTAGATATCGCAGATGAATCGACAAGGGAGCCTCAGGCTCCCTTTTTTGTTGGTGAAAATCACCACATGGTTGGCTATTTTCACCAACAAACCTTTCTTTAATTTCTTTGTGAAACTCTCATCTATATGTAAAACAACAATAATTTTTCTTGGCACGGCTCTTGTAATGCAATGGGAAGAGATAGCCATCCCATGAACAAGGAGCCAGACCATGAGCGTATTCAGCCGCCTGACCGACGTGATAAATGCCAACCTGCACAGCCTGCTCGACAAGAGTGAAGAGCCGGAGAAGATGCTGCGGTTGATGATCGAAGAGATGGAGCAGGTGCAGGTCGAGATGCGTACCCAGGCCGCCCGCGTGATTGCCGAACAGAAGCAGCTGGAGCGTCATCAGCAAGCGTTGCAGGCGCAGATCCTGGAGTGGTCGGCCAAGGCCGAGCTCGCCATCCAGAAAGGCCGTGAGGATCTGGCCCGCGCTGCCCTCACCGAGAAGCTGGCGGAGGCCAGGAAATGTGAACAGCTGGAGCAGGACAAGGCCCGGGTGGCCGAGGTGCTGGCCCAGCTTACCGCCGACAGTGAGCGACTGGCAGCCAAGCTGACCGAGGCGCGGGAGAAGCAGAAACTGCTGACCCTGCGCGAGCAGACGGCCCACAGCCGCATTCGTGCCCGCGCTCAGGTGGACAGCCAGCGCATGCACGAGCTGATGGCACGGTTCGAAGGCTTTCAGGGGCGGGTCGATCAGCTGGAAGCCCAGCTGGAGGCGGCCACTTTGGGGCAGAATCCCTCGCTGGAGGCCCAGTTCCGCGAGCTGGAGCTCAATGACGAGATAGAGCGCGAGCTGGCCCGTCTCAAGGGTCAGAAGGTGGAGGTATAACCATGACTCCCTGGCCCAAGGATCTGGTGCATCGCAAGCTGACCGGCGTTTGCGCCGGCATTGCCAAACGGCTGGGGATCTCCAGAGTGACGGTGCGAGTGGTAGCCCTGCTTGCCCTGATCCTGGTGCCACCGCTGGCACTGGCTGCCTATCTGCTGGCGGTGCTGGTGATGCCGCCTCGTTATGAATTGAGACGCTGGCTGGATTGACCGCAAGGCAGCCCGGCGGCACTGAGTGCCCGTAAGGAGCAAGTTATGCTGGAATTTTTCATATTGCTGGGAGTGTTGCTGGTGATGGCACTGACCGGTTTTACCCTGGTGGCCATGTTGCTGGTAAGCGGTGTGTTTGTGTTGCTGGGTCTGTTGAGCGGCATGCTTGCCCTGATCATCAAACTGGCTCCCTGGTTGCTACTGGTGTTGGTGGTCTGTTGGCTTATCAGCCACCGTCGTCAGCGCAACAATACCTATCTGTAGTGGCACAACACGTCGTGTGATGCTCCCTGATTTCCCCTTTTCGGCCACTCATCGAGTGGTCTTTTTTTCTGGCAATATTCAGGGGGAGTCGATTAACCACTGCGGGCTCCAGCTCTGCCAAATCGCGGGGTGCAGGATCAGCTGCTCCTTGAAGGATTTTGGCTGCTGCTTGAGGCGATATTCGATGCGCAGGGCCACCCCCTTCTCGCCGACTTCCTGCTGCCAAGCCAGCGTCAAGGGCCCCTTGCCGCGCAGGGCGCGAGCCCCTTTGCCATTCTGGTGCTGACGCAGACGGCGTAGCGGATCCGTGCTGATCCCGGTATAGAGCAGGCCGGTGGCGGTACGCACCATATAGACAGACCAGCGGGAAGAGGGGGATGGTTGTGGTGTCGGTGTGGTGGTTGCGGGTTTTCTCATTCAAATTCTCTGTGCCAAACTCAGAGGCAGCTCAAGGAGGTGCGATGAGGGTTTGGTTCTGGTTGTGGTTGCTGTTGTCGGTGCCGGCTCAGGGGGAGACGATTCGTCTCTACGATTACCATCAGCATCCGCCTTTCAATACCGGTGGAGATACTGGGCTGAGCCACGAGTTGGTCAAGTATCTCAATGAAAAGCTGGGGGGTGAACCCAGAATAGAGCTCTGGTTGGTTAATCGCGCCCGGCTGGCGCTGGAGATGGCGGATCCCGACTTCGATGGTCTGGTGGTCTGGGTCAATCCTGCCTGGGTGGGAGATCCCCATCGCGAGCGCTATTTGTGGACCTTTCCGGTGATGCGCGACACCAACGAGCTGATCTCGAACAGCGACAAGCCGATCACCTATCGCGGACCCGACTCCCTCAAGGGGTTGGTGTTTGGCGGGGTGGAGGGCTACCGCTATCAGGGGATCGACGATGCGGCAGCAAGGGGAGAGCTGGAGCGTCACGATGCCAAGAAGGTGAAGACCAATCTTGAGCTGCTGGTGCGCGGCCGTATCGATGTGACCCTGGTGCCAGGCTCCGCGCTGGGCTTTTTCATCGACTCAAACCACTATCAGGGCAAGCTGTTTATCTCCCCCTTCCCCCAATCCAGCTATACCCGCCATATTCTGTTGCCCAAGTCTCGTCCCGAGCTGCATGCCATCCTCAACGACATCGCCGAGCAGATGGACAAGGATCCCCGCTGGCACAAGGTGTTGGAATCTTATCGCGGTACGCCCTGAGGGCGACGCTTGAGCCGGTGCAATGGCAACAGGCTAACCAGCAAACCAGCCCAGACGAAGGCGAATCCGACTGCCTTTATGGGATCCGGCGCCTCACCAAACCAGTAGATGGCGAGCAGGAAGGCGAGGCTGGGCTCGATATATTGCAGCAGCCCCACAGTGCTCATCCGGGTTCTCGCCACCGCATAGCAGAAGAGCCCCACCGGCAGCAGAGTAGCGGGCGCACTGCCCATCAGCAGCAGCTTGTCGGCCAGATCCCCGTTCACGAATGCCCCTTCCCCGTGCCACGCCAGTGTGCCGATGATGATCAGCGCGACGGGCAGTTGCACCATGGCTTCCAGATAGAGGCTGGTGCCGGTGTCGTAGTGGATCTTCTTCTTGATAAGGCCATAGCAGGCGAAGTTGGCCCCCATGATGAGGGAGAACCAGGGGAGTTGGCCGTAGCAGAAGAGCATGTAGGCGAGCCCCGCCAGCGCCAGGGCGACCGCCAGATGCTTTTGCGGGGTGAGTCGCTCTTTGAGGAAGATGACGGCGAATACGATATTGAACAGCGGGGTCATAAAGAAGGCGAGGCTGGTGGTCAGCACTTGCCCGGTAGTGAGGCACCAGGTGAACATGCACCAGCTGATGGACATAACGGGGCCGGCCAGCAGGATTAGGCCGAGCTGGCGCGGCTCGCTGCGCAGTTGTGCCCAGGGCACCTTGTGGCCAAGCAGCAGAAACAGGCCGCCAAGCAGGATAACCGACCAGAGCACACGGTGGGAGATGAGCTCCCACATGTTGACCTCGGGCATGAATTGATAATAGAGCGGCAGCATCCCCCACAGGATGAAGGAGAGGGTCGCGGTGCCGGTACCTAGCCAGTTTTTCATTATTATCCGTTTATTAAATTAAACGCTCATGGCGATAGTAGGGGGCGCGCCCTGTTTCCACAAGAGGGAAAACAGGGAAATGCTGGTACTATCAACGTCATGCAGCGAATCGATAAGTTGTTTGAGCAAATCAGGGCTTGCCGTCTGTGCGAGGCTCACCTGCCGCTGGGGCCTCGTCCGGTGATCCGCGGGGCCGAGAGTGCCCGCCTGCTGATCATCGGTCAGGCGCCCGGCACCCGGGTGCATGCCAGCGGTATCCCGTGGGATGACCCCTCCGGTGACAGGCTGCGCCAGTGGCTCGGGGTCGATAAGGCCACCTTTTACGACCAATCCCGCATCGCCATCATGCCGATGGGGCTCTGTTATCCCGGCAGGGGAAAATCCGGCGATCTGCCGCCGCGCCCCGAATGTGCGCCCACCTGGCACGGCAAGGTATTGATGCTGTTGCCCAATATCGAACTGACCCTGCTGATCGGCCAATATTCACAAGCCTACTATCTGCGGGGGGCAGCCAAAGGGTCACTCACCGACACGGTGCGCAGCTGGGCCGACTATGGCCCCGGCTGGCTGCCGTTGCCGCATCCCTCCCCGCGCAATACCCTCTGGCTCAGGAGGAATCCCTGGTTCGAGGAGGAGATCGTCCCCCATCTGCAGCAAAGGGTCGCCCCGCTTCTGGGGAGACCCTGAGTATTAGAGCGCTGGCTCGGCCAGCGGTTTTGGCTTGCTGCGCGCCATGGCGATAAGTGGCAGGACGATGCAGATACAGCCCAGCAGCAGCGGCAGGCCCGGCTGCTCGTCAAACAACCATACCCCGATGGCCACTGCCATCAGCAGACCGGTGTACTCCGCCGAGGCGATCTTGCTAGCCTCCGCCTTGCGATAGGCCACCACGCACAATCCCGCATAGACCATGATCAGCGCCGAAGATCCGAAGGCGGGCCACCACATCTGCCACTGCCAGTCGCCCCCTTCCCACAGTGCCAGCGCCAGAATGAAGGGCATGCTCAGCACGTTGGTGAAAAACAGGGTCTGGGCGATGGGCTGCTTGAGCGGGATCCGCTTGATCAGCAGGTTGTTGAGCGCCATCGACAGCGCCACCCCAAGCGCCGCCAGAGCGGCCCAGTTCACCTCGGTCGGGCGCAGCACGATCAAAACCCCGATAAATCCGATGACTGCGGTCAGCACCTTCTGGCGCGAGATCGCTTCCCCCGCCATCCACACCGCCAGCGGCACCATCATCAGGGGGGCTGCATAGAAGAGGGCATTGGCGGTAGCGAGCGGCAAGCGGGTGAGGGCCACCACCATCAGGCAGACGCCGACCGCCCAGATATGGGCCCGCAGCAGGTGCCACTTGATGGCCACCGGCGGGTTGCGGCGCCATGACCAGAGCAGCCAGGGCATCAGCAGAATGGCGGCCGAGAGCTGGCGGAAAAAGACAAACTGGAAGATGGGCTGATCCGGCTCCAGCACCTTGACCAGCGCATCGGAAAAAACCGCCACCATATTGCCCAGCACCAGATATAGGATGCCGATCCCTACTGCATTCATACCACCTCCCACTTCAGATGAGGGGAGGGTAGCGTGCCGGTTGATATCCAGTAAAATGATAAAAAATGACCATTCATGAGATATTTAGATAATGAAGCTTCCTCCCCTGCGTGCGGTGCAATATTTCGAGGTGGTGGCCCGGCTGCTCAGCTTCTCCCGCGCCGCTCTGGAACTGAACGTCAGCCAGAGTGCGGTCAGCCACCAGATTCGTCTGCTGGAGGATTTTCTGGGTGAGCGCTTGCTGCTGCGTCAGGGGCGGTTGCTCTCGCTGACAACCCAGGGGGAGAGCTACTTCGAAGGGATTGCTGCCGGGCTTAGCCAGATTGCCCAGAGCAGCGAACAGCTGCGCGGTGGCGGCGAGATGCGGTTGCGCCTCGCGGTCTACAGCTCGTTTGCGGTGAAATGGCTGATCCCCCGCTTGGCCGGATTGCGCCAGCTCTACCCCGAGCTGGACTTGAGTCTGGAGATGGTGGCGGAGGATCCCGAACTCTCCGATAGGGTGGCGGACTGCTTTATCACCGTCTCACCCCACGGGCGTGGTTACTGTCACGATCTTATCTATCAGGAGCGGCTCTTTCCGGTCTGCAGTCGCCGTCTGTTGCAGCAGGTCAGCGGGGAGTGGCCTGATGCCATCTGGCAGCTGCCGCTGCTTTCGGTGCAGTCCATCTACAAGGCGAGGGGGGAGGATTGGCTGCGCTGGGCCAAGGCGGGTGGGCTGGTGATTCCGGACGAGGCGCGGATGCACCATTTCAGCCATGTGCTGCTGGCGATGGAGGCGGCGGCCTGGGATCAGGGGGTGGCATTTGTGAATGACTATATGCTGCGACCCGATGATCCCCAGCTGGTGGCCTTGCCGGTACACCAGCTGGAGACGGGGGATGCCTTCTACTTTACCTGCAAGCGCTCGCGGGCCCATGAGCCCGCCATCAGCCGGTTGCGCCAGTGGCTGATGATGGAGACACGCCAGAGCATGCCGCTCTAGCCTGCACCGTTACGCTCTCTTGAACTGGCTCAGTACAAACAGGCTGGTGGCGCAGACGACGACCGAAGGCCCAGCCGGGGTGTCCTGGTACCAGGAGAGGGTCAGCCCGCCGAGCACGGCGAGACAGCCGATCAGCGCGGCAAAGCCAGCCATCTGCTCCGGTGTCTGGCTGAAACGGCGGGCGGTGGCGGCGGGGATGATCAGCAGGGAGGTGATGATCAGCGCGCCAACAAACTTCATCGCCACGGCGATCACCAGCCCAATCAGCAGCATCAGTACGCAGCGCAACATATCGACCCGGATCCCTTCTACCCGCGCCAGCTCTTCCGAGATGGTCATGGAGAGCAGTGGATCCCACAAGCGCCACAGGGTGAGCAGTACCAGCGCGCCACCGCCGTAGATCCAGAGCAGATCCATCGGTTGTACCGAGAGCAGGTCGCCAAACAGGTAGGCCATCAGATCCACCCGCACATTATCCATAAAACTCAAGGTAACCAGACCGAGCGACAGGGCGCTGTGGGCCAGAATGCCGAGCAGGGTATCGGTCGCGACCTGCTGGTTGCGACTCATGATCACCAGCAGCATCGCCATGGCGAGGCAGCAGACCACTACCGCCAGGGTGAGATCGACCTGCAGCAGAATGCCCAGTGCTATGCCGAACAGGCAGGCGTGCGAAAGGGTGTCGCCAAAATAGGCCATCTTGCGCCATACCACGAAGCTGCCGAGGGGACCGGCCAGCAGGGCGATGCCGAGACCGGCCGCGAGTGCGTATAACAGAAAGCTGTCCACTTGAATGTCCTGTTGCTTGCGCTATTTGCTGTGAGCGTTGTTGCGAGAAGGCAGGCGGATGATGGGGGCCTGCGGTTCATGATGATGGTGTTCGCCATCGCAGTGGTGATGGTGGGTATAGACCGCCAGCACCTCCTGCTCCGGTCGCCCGAACAGACGGGCAAATTCGGGGTGGCGGGCCACGCTTTCCGGCTCGCCATGACAGCAGACGTGGCGATTGAGGCAGATCACCTCGTGGGTGCTGGCCATCACCAGATGTAGGTCGTGGGAGACCATCAGCACGGCGCAATTGAATTCGGCGGCGAGCTGGCCGATCAGGGCGTAGAGCTCGATCTGGCCGGTGATATCGACCCCTTGCACCGGCTCATCCAGCACCAGCAGCTCGGGCTTGACCAGCAGGGCGCGAGCCAGCAGCACCCGCTGCATCTCGCCTCCGGAGAGCTTCTGCATCCGGTTCTCAAGTAATCCTTCTGCGCCCACCCGGGTCAGCGCCTCCTCGATGGAGAGGCGGCTGTTTTTGCCCAGTTGCAAGAAGCGGCGCACCGTCAGCGGCAAGGTGGGATCCAGGTAGAGGCGCTGGGGCACATAGCCGACTCTCAGATCGCGGCTGCGGGTGATCTTGCCCGAATCCGGCGTGAGCAGACCCAGCACCAGCTTGCTCAGGGTGCTCTTGCCTGCCCCGTTGGGGCCGACTAACGTGGTGATTTTGCCTTTATTGAGGGTAAAGGAGACCTTGTCGAGCACAGAGCGTCCATCAAACGAGAGAGAGACCTCTTTCAGCTCTACCAGTTGGCTCATGACAACTCCGGGGTTTACAGCCAGTGAGAGTTATAATATAACAAAAAGCAGCTGTTATATTATCACATACTCACCCCCTGACGAGATTCACCAATGAGAATTATTGCGCTTTTCACTGCCCTGCTGGCGGTGAGTTTGCCTGTTCGTGCCATTGAGGTACTGACCACCATCAAGCCCCTTGGCTTCATCGCTGCGGCGATCACTGACGGGGTGAGCGAGCCCAAGGTATTGCTGCCGACCGGTGCCTCTCCCCACGATTTCTCCCTGCGTCCGTCCGATATTCGCAGCATCAACAGTGCTGGGCTGGTGGTGTGGGTTGGCCCCGAGCTGGAAGGGTTTATGGCCAAGCCGCTGGCCAATCATTCCCATGCTTTGGCCCTGACTCAGGTTGAGGGAATGCCGCTGTTCAACTACGCGACTCAGGATAGTCATGACTCCCATGACCATGATGATCACGATCATGCCGCCCACGAGCACGGCAACCATGATCATGATGAAGGGCATGAGGGACATCATCACGAAGGGGTCGATCCCCATATCTGGCTTGGCCCGACGCAGGCCAAGGTGATTGCCAAGGCGATCGCAAGTGAATTGGGCAAGCTGGATCCGGCCAATCAGGCTCGCTATGACGCCAACCTCGCGGCATTTGATGCCAAGGTGGATGCCAAGGACAAGGTGATTGCCGGCCAGATGAAGGCAGTGAATGAGAAGGGGTACTTTGTCTTCCACGAGGCGTATGGCTACTGGGAGCGCCATTACGGCATGAGTTCAAAAGGTCACTTTACCGTGAGCCCTGAGCGTCGCCCGGGCGCCAAGACCCTGGTGGATATCCGCAAGGCACTGGAAGAGAAGCAGGCGAGCTGCATTTATGCCGAGCCGCAATTTTCACCGGCAGTGATCGAATCGGTGGCACGCAATACTGGCGCCAAGGTGCTGTTGCTTGATGAGGTGGGTGAACAGGTGCCGCTTGGCCCGGATGGTTATCCCCAATTCATGCAACAACTGGCGGACGCATTTGCCCAATGTCGCTGATTAGCGGCTGAGTCTCTCATCCGGACGGACTATACTGACCTCCAGCATCTGACATGGAGTGTCCGGTATGAAATGGTTGTTGATCCCGGCCTGCACACTGGCGCTATGTTGCGCCAGTGTGCAGGCTTCGCGCCTTTCCGAATATATTGCCAGTCCGGACCTGCGGGCCAAGCTGCAGGAAGTGTATGGTGGCAGGGCCATCCAGCGGGCCGAGGCATTTTCTCGCTTGCTCACCCCCAGATCGGGTACAACCGACCAGCAGAAGATCGAGCTGGTGAACAACTACTTCAACAATCTCACCTACAGCGAGGATCCCAAGCTGTGGGGGGATGAGGATTACTGGGCCAATCCGCTGGAGTTCATCGGTGCCCGGGGTGGGGATTGCGAGGATTACAGCATCTCCAAGTACTACACCCTGATGGAGCTGGGGGTGGATGAGAAGAAGCTGCGGCTGGCCTACGTCAAGGCGGTGCGTTACAACCAATTCCACATGGTGACGCTCTACTTCCCGACGCCCAAGGCTGATCCACTGGTGCTCGACAACATCAACAGCCGGATCCTGCCGGGCAGCAAGCGTACCGATCTCATTCCCGTTTACAGTTTCGATGCCAAAAGCATCTGGATCATGAAGTCACGGCGGGAAGGGACGCTGGCGGGGAGTGCCGATCGGTTGGCGCAGTGGACATCGATGAAGACCCGTTTCTCCAGCGAGCAACTGCGCTCTCCCCGTCGTCAGTTATAGCTTGCCTGCCGCTTTCAGCTCCTCGAAATATTTCGCCGCGCCCGGATGCTGCTCAATACTCAGCACCGGACCGGTTTTATTGCGTGCCCGGTGAAACATATTGGCGTAGCCATAAGTCTGCTCATTGAACTTGGTCTGCTGGGTCAGCATGGCCTTGGTCAGACGATAGACAGACTCTTCCGGCATGCTGGCATTGGTGACCAGGGTGGCGGCAATGGCAAATGTGGGGGTCGCCTTCAGATTGCCGGGGTAGATGCGGGCGGGCACCTGACTGCGTTGGTAATATTTGACCCCTCTGAGTAGCTGATCCCGGGTGGCCCCATCGACGGGGAGGAAACTGACCGCGCAACGTTTGGCGGTGTCGAGCACAATCCGGTTGGGATGCCCCATCACCAATGCAAATGCGTCGATCTGCTTGCTGCAGAGCGCATCCGGCAGGTTGGCCATGCTCTTCAGATCGAGCTCCTGCTCTTTCGCTCCCAAGATGTTGAACAGAGCCAGCGCCGTCTGGCGGGTTCCCGAGTTCTTCAACCCCATGTCGATGGGGGCGAGCTTAAGCTGTTCCAGTGACGTGATATCGCCATCGGCACGAATCACTATGGTGAAGGGTTCGGCATGGGTGGCAAACAGGGCGCGCAGCTCAGGTTGCGGCTGGGTGGTAAAAGGGCCCAAGCCTTTGCTTGCCTGATACAGCCAGTCTGACTGCACCATGGCGTAGGAGGTCTCGCCACTCTTCAGCAGCTTCAGGTTTTCTATTGAACCCGATGAGCTCTGCAGTGTGCACGCAAGTTGCTCATCGACCTCATGGGCCAGACGGCAAAACTCTTTGGTTATCTGGTGATAAATCCCCTGCTCACCCCCGGTGGCGATAGTGACGGTTTCAGCCATCAAGCAGGGTTGCCACAGCAGAGGCAACAGCATAGCGAGCTTCCTCATGATTGCGCCTCCTTGGCATAACCATCGATACCCCAGGTCCGTAGTTTGTCGATGTCGCGACACTCTCCCGATTCTGCCAGCAGGGTATAACCGGCGGCATGCATGGTTTGGGAGAGCAGATTCCAGTAGAGCGGCTCATCGGTCAGCTGACAGCTGATAAAAATGGGATTGAGCGGGTCAAGTTGATTGAAGGTATCCGCATTGAGGGGAATGGCGCTGAAGGCGAGCTCACACCCCTGTTCCTGCAACGCAGCCAATATGGCTTGGCCGTGGGCGGGAAAGGTGACCACATCCCAGCGCCAATCCAGTGTTTTGCCGCGGCCCTGGCTTAGCAGGGGGAAGATCTCGGACCATTGCGGGTGATTGAGCAGGGAGAGGGGCAGCAAGATCCCCTCTATGTGAGAGTGCTGCCACTGTTGCAGGGCGCTCTGGATGGTTGCGAGAGCGCTGTCGGCACCGAGGGGCTGACTGGGCAAGAAACGCTGATAGAGCGCGATCTCCCCTTGTGTGGAGACAAATTTTTGCAGTTGCCCGCCTTCCGGCAGTGGGCTCACTCCTTGCAGCGGCTGTGGGGGCGTCAGTGGCAGCTGTTTTCCCAGCTGGGTGATTTTGAGTCGTTGTTGCAGCAGATCCCGTTTGCGTTCGGAAACCAATTGGTTGATGGAAAGTGCCACTTCTTTGAGGTCTTGCAACCAGGGAGTGGGCAGGGTGCTGTTGAACTGGTGTTTGCGGATACGGATCAGCTGCAGGTTGATCTGCTCCAGGGGCTGCAGCAGGCGTTTGCACACCAGGGAGATGATCAGGGTAAATACGACGAGGCCCGCCAACAGCGCCAGACCGGTGCGACTGATGGCATTCCACAGGTGCTGATAGGCGTAGCCGCTATGCCCCTCAAGGGTCAGAGTGCCCAGCATGCGCCAGCCATCTGTCAACTCTTGCTCAATTTTGACGGGTGGCATGCCGATAACAGAAGGGAGCCAGCCAGGGACATTTTGCTGGGTAGAGTGGAATACCTTCTGAAACAGCAATTGGCCATCCGGATCAACCAGAATAACCGAGCTGACGAAGCCGCCGTCAAACATGGCATTGACAATGGTTTCGGCCAGCACCTGATCATCATTGAGCAGGGTGCCTTGAAGTACCAGTCCAAGGGCTGTGATGGCGGTCTCCAGATTGGCCGACATCTGATCAAGGATTGACTGGCGGACCGTGGAGACTTCAAGAACGAACAACATAACTGCACCAATCAGGAACAGTACAAGGATTATCCAGCGCAACAGTTTTGATAACGTCATATCCACTCCATGGAAAAATTATCGCAACATTTGAGTTTTTAATGCCGAATCGAGTCCGACCCAGCTCTTAAAAATAGGAAAAAATAGTTAAAAAAGGCGATCATTTCTGCCCATCAGGGCGTGTTATGCATAAAATGTGAGGTTCATGCAGATTGTGATGAACTATTTGTAATTTGTTTTGTCCAAAAAACAGTTTTATACGGTTTTGTCACAACTGACATCGCAATACTCTCTCTTGGATCTAAATACAGGATAGCGGATGAAACGTCTCCGTCCCTTGGTAGCACAGGCTGCCAATTGGGAACCACCGGTTCCCCGCAAACATTTTTACGCCATGCTGATGCTGACGGCCATGACCCTGTCAGCAGTGGCATTGCTGCCAGCGCCGGGGGATATCCTGGAGCGGCCTCTTCGCCTTGAGTTGCCCATTGATACCGCCGGTACAGCAACCAACGAAAACAACACCGATTTTAACGAAATCCCCGACCACGAACTGGTTGATCAGAGTGCGGCAGAGGACGATATCCCTGTTGATACCGCACCGCAGTGGCAGGATTACCGAGTGCGTAATGGTGAGAACCTGACCGCCATTTTTAACAATCTGGGACTCTCTACCACTACTCTCTACAAAGTACTTGATGCGGACAGCAAGAACTATCTGGCCAGATTGAAACCGGGCCAGACCATAGAGCTACTGATCGATCAGGACAACATTCTGCAACAACTCAAGATCCGCTTGAACATCAAGCAGACGCTGGTGATGTCGCGCAGTGACGATGCTTATACTGCCTCCATGATCAACGAGAAGGTCGAGTGGCAGCCGCAGCGTTACAATGGCGTGATCAACGGCAGTTTCTATGTCAGTGCCCGCAATGCAGGCATTCCTGCCACTCATATCCAGAAGATTGCCAACCTGTTCCAGTGGCGGATGAACTTTGCTCAGGATCTGAAAAAGGGCGATAAATTCAAGGTGTTGGTACGCCAGGAGACGGTCGAGGGCAAGAGCACCGGTAACAGCCAGTTGCTGGGTGTGGAAATGATCAGTCAGGGCAAGACGGTGTCGGCCTGGCTCTCCGATGATGGCAACTATTACGATGGTCAGGGCAACAGCCTGGAGCGCGGTTTCCGCCGTTATCCGACCCACAGTCGTTACCGGATCAGCTCAAACTTCAACCCCGCGCGCAAGCATCCTGTGACTGGTGCTATCCGTCCCCACGAGGGGACCGACTTTGCCGTTCCGGTGGGTACCCCGGTACTGGCCACGGGTGACGGTGTGGTCCAGAAGGCGACCAGCCACCCGCTGGCGGGTACCTATATCGTCATCAAGCACGGTCGAACCCTCTCTACCCGTTATCTGCACCTGAGCAAGTTGCTGGTCAAAACCGGTCAGCGGGTGAAGATGGGCGACAAGATCGGCCTTTCCGGCAACACCGGTCGCTCGACTGGTGCTCACTTGCATTACGAGCTGCGGATCAACAACCGTCCGGTTAATGCCATGACCGCCAAGCTGCCGATGGCTGAACCGCTCAGTGGCAAGGAGCGTCGCCAGTTCCTGGCCAAGGTGAAGAGCTACCGCAAGGAGCTGGCCGCCGGTTAATCGCTGTAGCAACTAGCTGAAATTAAAAGGCCCCGCCAGACTGGCGGGGCCTTTTTTGCATGCGTAGTGCTGGTCAGTAACCCTTGTCGAAGTCAATCTTGCCATCCAGTGGCTGGCCATCGATAAAGCGAATGTAGTTGCGTACAAATATCTGGGCCACATCCTCTGGAAAGCTGTAGGCGCTGTTGTGGGGGGTGACGATGAGGTTGGGTTGTCCCCACAGTGGACTGTCGGCGGGCAGCGGCTCCTGCTCGAATACATCCAGCACCGCCATTGCCAGCTTGCCGGTACGCAGCGCGGTGAGCAGGTCACCCGAGTGCACGGCGCTGCCGCGACCGACGTTGAACAGGATGGCGCCCGGTTTGCAGTGTTCGAAGCGAGTGGCATTGAACAGATGACGGGTATCGCGGGTGGCAGGCAGCACGCTGACGATCACATCGGCCTGCGCCAGCATCTTGTTGAGCGCAGGCAGCTGATAAACCTGGTCAAACCCGGCACGCTCCCGACCACTGCGGCTGATGCCCAGCACCTTCATACCAAAATGTTTGCCGGTGTGGGCGATATGCTGGCCAATGCTGCCCGTACCCAGGAGCAGCATGGTTTTCCCCTTGAGCCCCTGATAGGGGTGACTCTGCCAGAGTCGTTGTCTTTGTTGTTCCCGATAGAGAGGAAGTTGGCGTGTCAGACTAAGCAGATGACCAAAGACATACTCGCTCATCAGCGGGCCGAAGATGCCGCGCACGTTGGTGAGCTGATAGTTGCGACGACTGTCCGGATCGAGCAGCACGTCGACCCCGGCATAGGTGGACTGGAACCAGCTCAGCTTGTTGGCTTTGGGCAGCAGTGGCTTGGCGCGGGCTGGCTCGGCCAGCAGAATATGGGCCTCGCCGATAAATTGTTCGGCATCGCTCGGGTTGTCGGCCCGCAGAATGCGCAGATGAGGGAGGTTGGCCGCTTTTAGCAGACGTTCGTAGTGAGCATTATCCTGGCTGAGCAAAAGAAGGGTACGTTGGCTCATACTCTTGTTCCTTATCAGAATTTGCGGCGCGACAAGATGCCGCTCTCGTCCCATCTTACCCGAGTTGCCAGCGCAACATAGCCGACCAGGGCGCTTTTTCGTTTTCGCCACGCCCCTCGTGGGCTACAATCTGCCCCACATTTTGCAAAGGATCCGACTCCAGTGTTTGGTGACAAGTTTTATAAGCGACTGGCCGAGCTACAGCCTTGGCAACAGACCGTCTACACCCTGGCGCTGGCAGAGCGCATGTACCCCAACTATGCCCTGTTCTGTCAGGCCTCCGGCTTTGGCAATGCTGGTGCTTTCCGGCATGCGCTGGATCAGATGTGGGTCTACCTCACCGTCAAGGGATCCAGGGTCAATCTGGGTGCCATTCTCGAAGAGTTCGAGTCTCACATTCCGGATCCCCGCAAGTTTGAATCCTACGGTGCCTATCCTGCGCTGGATGCCTGTGTTGCGCTGGGCTGCGCCTACAACTCGGTGATCTGCCGGGTCGGCGAAGAGGCCAACGATGCCAGCCATGCGTCAGTCGGTACCGTGGCCGGTTTTATCGAGCTGCTGGAAGAGCGGGATCTGACCGAAGAGGAGCTCTACGAGCACGAGTACATGGAAGCTGAGCTGGAGTTCCAGGTTGAACTGCTCAAGCGGGTTGCCCATGAGCGCGACAGCGATCGTATCCTGGCCATCAGAGCATTCGCCTCTCAGGATGGCGTCTCCAATATCGGGATCAGCCTGGAAGAGTAATCCTCTACGACCCCTGATAGAACAAAGCTCCCTTTCGGGAGCTTTTTTTATGCCTGAAATTGTTCAGCAGCTTATGCCTGCTCTTCGGTGAGGGGTCTGACGCTCAGCACCGGGGCTGCGTCGATTTCGTCTGCATTCATCATGGAGGAGATGCGTTGCAGGGAGGAGAGCAGCAGGGTCTGTTCCCACGCTTCCAGCGCCTGAAAACGCTGGATGAAGCGCTCTTGTAGCGGGGTGGGGGCCTGGGCCAGCAGGGCGCGGCCTGCGTCAGTCAGTGTCGCGTGAACCTTGCGCTTGTCGGTATTGCTGCGAACGCGCTGCACCAGTTGGCGGCTCTCCAATCGGTCCATGATGGTGGTGGCGGTGGCCTGACTCATGTTGGTGTGATCGGCCAGCTGGCGCATGGAGATCTGTCCCAGCTCGTCGATCCCTTTGAGCAGCAAGAGTTGCGGGGAGGTGAGCCCGGCTTCTTTAATCAAGCGCCTGGAGTGCATGTCGATGGCACGAATAATCTGGCGCAGGGCGACCAGCACTTCATCATGTTTTTCCATGGGGTGTGCGTCATTGGAGGGCTATGGAGAGGAGCAAAATTTTCCGCCTAATTCGTCACAAGGTCAATATGGTTTTTGATGTAATAATTTCTGCTCTAACTAATTTTGTGTTAGGTTGACGGGCATTTCACGGAATTCACCCTGACATTTGAGGAGCGAAATGATGAATGACGAGCTGGATATCAAGTCTCTGGTGGCCGAGTTACGTGTGGTCAGAGTGCGCTATGAACTGCCGGATACCTCGGCTTTTGTGCGCTATCAGCCTGCCTATGATGAAGACCCCAACAACCTTAAAGTACACCACTATGATGGTGAGTTACCCCTCTCTTGCAGCGAGACAGGTACTTTCAACCTAAAGGAGTTGGTAAATGAATTGCGCTACGCCTATGTGCTGGTGCACCTCTTTCCTGACGAAAGTGCCATGAACTTCTATCTGACCGGCCTCGATACCGGCCTGGCCCAGCTGGAGTTTATCGGTGGCTCTTACGACTTCAACCGCCTTTGGATCACCAGCGGTATCTCCAATCTGGGCGTCCCCATGGCCATCTTCCTTGGCAAGCGTCACGCCGTGAACGGCCAGCCCTCGGTTTCGCTGGTGGATCACCGCGAACAGGCAGCCGGCAAACTGGTCTATCGCGCCATCGGCGGTGCCGGTGATCATGTAGGCGAAGACTTTTTCAACAACGACTAAGGAGGCTGGATGCGAGCAAGCAAAGGGCTATTGAAAGGCCTCAACCCCACCATGGCCATGACGGCCCTCACCGTGATCACCCTGTTTTTGCTGTTTGGCGTATTTGTTCCCGATACCGCGGCCGCCTGGTTTGTCGGTGCCAAGGATCAGATCATTGCCGGGTTCAAGTGGTACTACATTCTGGTAGTCGCCCTGTTCCTGTTCTTCGCTGTCTACCTGATGTTCAGCCGTTTTGGCAGCATCCGGCTGGGTGACGACGACCAGGTACCGGAGTTCGGCTACTTCGCCTGGTTCTCCATGCTTTTTAGCGCGGGCATGGGTATCGGTCTGGTGTTCTGGAGCATTGCCGAGCCGATGAACCATCTGCAGGGCAATCCATTCATTACCGAAGGGATGACCCCGGAAGCGGCCCAGATCGCTATGCGCCTCACCTTCTTCCATTGGGGTCTGCACCCTTGGGCAATCTATGTGATCGTTGGCCTGTCGCTGGCCTTCTTCAGTTATCGCCGCAAGTTGCCGCTGGCGATCCGCTCTGTGCTTTATCCCATCCTTGGCGAGCGGATCTACGGCTTCTGGGGCCATGCGGCCGATGTGCTGGCTGTGTTCGGTACCGTGTTCGGGGTGGCGACCTCCCTCGGTCTGGGGGTCTCCCAGATGAATACCGGTCTCAACCAGATGTTCGGCATGGACGTATCGCAATCCAACCAGCTTTGGCTGATTGGTGGCATTAGCCTGATCGCCACTCTGTCCGCAGTCTCCGGGGTCGGGCGCGGGGTGAAGATCCTCTCCGAGCTCAATATCTGGCTGAGCGTATTCGTGCTTGCGCTCTTTCTGGTGTTGGGGCCGACCACCTATATCCTCAACGCCTATGTGCAGAACATTGGTGATTACCTGCAGAACATCGTCAAACTGAGCTTCTGGACCAACACCGAGGCCAACGGCACTTCGGCCTGGCAGTCGAGCTGGACGGCGTTTTACTGGGGCTGGTGGATTGCCTGGGCGCCATTTGTCGGCATGTTTATCGCCCGCATCTCCAAGGGGCGTACTATCCGCGAGTTTGTGCTCGGCGTGCTGCTGGTGCCCTCGCTGCTCGGCATGTTCTGGCTCACCGTGTTTGGCGGTACGGCGATGAATCTGGAGCTGTTTGGTGGTGGCGGTGTGGTGGCTGCGGTCAATCAGGATGTGACGCTGGCGCTTTACAAGACGGTCGAACTGCTGCACTGGGATACCTTCGGCTGGATCGCCAAGGCTGTGCTGACCCTGCTCATCTGCACCTACTTCATCACCTCCAGTGACTCGGGCACGCTGGTCATCACCACTCTGCTCTCCATCGGTGATCAGGAGCCGCCGGTGTTGCACCGCGCCGTATGGGGTCTGGGGCAGGGGCTGGTTGCCGCTATCCTGCTGGTTTCCGGCGGCCTGGCAGCCTTGCAGGCGGCCAGCATCATAGCGGCGCTACCGTTCTCGGTGATTATGCTGGCGATGTGCTATTCGCTGATGCTGGGGCTCAAGCAGGAGAGCCAGCGCCAGTTTGAGTATCGCCAGAATCTCAAGCGCCACGATGGCTCATCCCATATGAGCCTGATGGAGCGAATTGGTCCCGCATAACGGCACCAGCAGGGGTTAGCGCCCCCTCACATATCAATCTGGATGCAAAACGGCCGCCCTGGCGATGTTCTCCTTGCGGAGCTCATCATCAGGGCGGCCGTCTGTTATGGGGCCGAGGTTACTCTTCGATAAAGGTCCACTCATCCTTGATGCGGCCGATGGCATCGGTCCGCTTTTTGGCGAGCTGCTCCTTGATCTCTTCTCCCTTGTAACCGGCCGCCACTATCTCTTTCACCGGCACCGCCTGGGCGGCAGCCAGCGCTTCGGCCACATAGTCCGGCTCGGCGTAGACCCGCTCCTCGAAACCTGTGCGGCCGTGGAAGTCGGCGCGGCAGGCATCCAGCAGCTGGGCAAAGCGCTCGGGGCGACGCCAGGCATCAGCCTTGTCGAACACCTTGAGCAGGGTGGCGGGCTTGAGCTCAAAGGCGATATGGATGTGGGTGTGCAGATCGCTCACCAGCAGCGCCAGATCCCGGCACTCATTGGGTACCCGGAACCGCTCGCACAGGGCGCGAATAAGCGGCAGCCCCTTCTGGCCATGACCGTGATGGCTTGGCCAGAACTCCTTGGGGGTCACTCCCTTGCCAAGGTCGTGGCAGAGGGCGGCAAAGCGGACGGTCAATTCCGGGGAGATCCGGCACGCCTGCTCCAGCACCATCAGGGTGTGGATGCCGGTGTCGATCTCCGGGTGCCACTTGGCCGGGGCGGGGACGCCAAACAGCGCATCAATCTCTGGGAACAGCGCCTTCAGGGCGCCGCACTGGCGCAGCACCTCGATAAAGATCTGCGGGGTCGGCCCCAGCAGCACTTTTTCCAGCTCCTTCCAGACTCGCTCCGGCGTGAGGTGGGCCAGCTCGCCAGCGGCCGTCATCTCGCTCATCAGGGCGAGAGTTTCCGGCGCGATGGTAAAGCCCTGAGCGTGGAAGCGGGCGGCGAAGCGGGCGACCCGCAGGATGCGCAACGGATCTTCGGCAAAGGCGGGGGAGACGTGGCGCAGCAGCCGTTTTTCCAAATCCTTGATGCCACCGTAGGGATCATGGAGCTGGCCCTGATCATCCTCGGCGATGGCGTTGATGGTGAGATCCCGGCGCAGCAGATCCTGCTCGAGCGTCACATCGGGGGCGGCGTGGCAGACAAAGCCGGTGTAACCCTGACCCTGTTTTCGCTCGGTACGGGCGAGGGCATACTCCTGCTGGGTTTTGGGGTGAAGAAACACGGGAAAGTCGCGACCGACCTGGGTAAAACCCAGCGCCAGCATCTGTTCCACGGTGGCGCCGACCACCAGATGATCCCTGTCGCCCTGCGGCAATCCCAGCAGGCGATCCCGCACTGCGCCCCCAACCAGATAAGTCTGCAAACCGTCTCTCCCGTCATAAATCGTGGGGCCGAGTATATCGTCTTTGTTACCGCTTTGCTGCCTGACCACCACCTGCCCGCAGCGCCAGTCAGCGCGGCTTTGACTTGGGCGTGACGAGGCCTTACGCTGCCGCACCAGACAGCTGGCACTATGCTG
The DNA here is from genome assembly GCF_049175075.1 of Aeromonas sp. 600774. Lineage (NCBI taxonomy): Bacteria > Pseudomonadati > Pseudomonadota > Gammaproteobacteria > Aeromonadales > Aeromonadaceae > Aeromonas > Aeromonas sp. 600774. The sequence continues at coordinate 58,953 of NZ_JAAKUJ010000011.1, read as the reverse complement.
CGGGATGACTTTATGCCCGCGCAGGCCAGATGAGCCGAAGGAGCCGCAGAGTTCCCCTTATATCAACGACATGAGAACAACGTGAATCAATCAACCTTCGCAAGCCGGGTTCTGGAGTGGTATGAGCTTCATGGCCGCAAAACCCTGCCCTGGCAGCAGGAGAAGACTCCTTACCGGGTCTGGGTCTCGGAGATCATGCTGCAGCAGACCCAGGTCGCCACAGTCATCCCCTATTACCAGCGTTTTATGGCGCGCTTCCCCGATGTGATGGCACTGGCCGATGCCCCTGTCGACGAGGTGCTGCACCACTGGACCGGGCTTGGCTACTACGCCCGGGCCCGCAACCTGCACAAGGCGGCCCAGCAGATCCGCGATCATCACCATGGTCTCTTTCCCGAGCGCTTTGACGAGGTGGTGGCGCTGCCGGGCATTGGTCGCTCAACCGCCGGGGCCGTGTTGTCGCTCTCTCTTGGTCAGCCTCACGCCATCCTTGATGGCAACGTGAAGCGGGTGCTCACCCGCTGGCTGGCGCTGCCGGGCTGGCCCGGCCAGAAACAGGTGGAGAACGAGCTGTGGGAGATTGCCATCCGGCTCACTCCCAAGCTGGGTGTGGCGCAATACAATCAGGCAATGATGGATATCGGAGCGACGATCTGCACCCGCAGCAAGCCTGCCTGTGATCGCTGTCCGGTGCGGACCGATTGCCAGGGGCTGTCGCAAGGCAAGCCCACCGCCTACCCCAATAGTAAGCCGAAAAAGAGCATTCCGGCACGGGATGGCATCATGTTGCTGATCCGCCATGGCGATGAGTTGCTGCTGGAGAAGCGGCCGCCACAGGGGATCTGGGGCGGGCTCTACTGCTTCCCGCAGGCGGCTTTGCTGGCGGAGGTGGAGGGTCTGCTGGCGTCCCTTGGCCTGAGTCATCACGGTTATCGGGAACTAGCCGGTTTTCGCCATACATTCAGTCACTTCCACCTCGATATTCGGCCGCTGCTGATTGACATTGATGAGGCGCAGCCGCTGCGGCTCATGGAAGCAGATAACCGACTCTGGTATAACTTACGCCATCCTGCCGAGGTGGGGCTGGCGGCCGCCACGGCCCGTCTGCTCGCCTATCCAGAGTTACAACCATAGAGGTCAACATGAGCCGTACTGTATTTTGCCAACGCCTGAAAAAAGAGGGCCCGGGTCTGGACTTCCAACTTTATCCCGGTGAGCTCGGCAAGCGAATTTTTGACAACATCAGCAAGGAAGCCTGGGCCGAGTGGCAGAAGAAGCAGGTGATGCTGATCAACGAGAAAAAGCTCAACATGATGAATCTTGAGCATCGCCAACTGCTGGAAAAAGAGATGGTCAGCTATCTGTTTGATGCAGGTGAAGTGCAGATCGAAGGTTACACCCCTCCCAGCCAGTAAACGATTGAACTGTAGTACCTGTGAGCGGGGATTGGGCCAAAGGTGGCTAGCCTCCCCTTGTTTACTCGCGGCATATGAATGATGGGCGGCAGTGCCGCCCGGTTTGAGGATCCTATGGGCCGAATTTTCTGGCTGCTGTGCACCCTGCTGTTTCTCTCTGCCTGCTCATCCTCCCCCAAGCCCAGCGGGAGTGAGGATGACGATCTCGTCAACGGCAAGGACATCCGCGGTTTTGAACACATGATCAGTGCGCTTTCCCATAATGTGAACGAGATATGGGGACGAGAGGCGCTGTTTGCGGGCAAGTTTGACTACGTCAAATACACGGATCAGTACAAGAGCCGGGCCCATATTGACTTCTCCAGCGGCCATATCATGGTCGAGACTGTCTCCGGCATCGACCCGCGCGCTCACCTGCGTCGCGCCATTATCGAGACCCTGCTTACTCCGGACGATCCAGCCGAAGTGGACCTTTACTCCGATCGGGAAATCATGCCCGGTGGCGAGCCTTTCCTCTACGGTCAGGTGCTGGACAATCAGCGCCAGCCTATTCGTTCATCCTGGCGTGCCGAGCGCTACGCCGACTATCTACTCAACACTGCGATGAAGAAGCGTACACTGGGGATTCGCACCATCTTCTTCGTCGATATTCCCATGGTGGCCAACCACGAAGACAGACGGGGCTACAAGTATGCCAGCCTGATCCGTGAAGCTTCCCGCAAATACGGGGTCTCTGAAAGCCTGATCTATGCGGTGATCAAGACCGAGAGCAGCTTCAACCCCTATGCGGTGAGCCATGCCAATGCTTATGGACTGATGCAGGTGATCCCGGCTACCGCGGGTCGTGATGTCTATGTGCGGGTCAAGGGTAAGAGTGGTCAGCCTACCCGGGAAGACCTGTTTAATCCGGCTTACAACATCGATGTCGGTACCGCCTATCTGCACCTGTTGCAGACCGTCTATCTGGCAGATATCCAGGATCCCCAGTCCCGCCGCTATGCGGTGATCTCCGCCTATAACGGCGGTGCTGGCGGGGTGCTCAACACCTTCTCCAGCGATCGCAAGGCGGCCCCCGGCATGATCAACCAGCTCTCCCCCGAGGCGGTCTATCAGGTACTGACCGAACAGCATCCCAAGGCAGAGGCACGGCGCTATCTCTACAAGGTCAATCAGGCCGAGAAGGGATTCAAACGCAGTTTTGCCAGCCGCTCCGGTTAACTGGTTGCAGTCGTCGACAGAAAAAAGAAAAGGGCGCTTTCAACAGCGCCCTTTTTACGTCTGGCCAGTTCATCGTAGAAGTGGCCTTATTTGGCAATAAAGCCGCCTTTGGCCTTGGGCGCTGCGCCCACCTTTTCCAGGGTTTCTACTTCCACTTCAGTCTTGTTCCAGCTGTGGTCCACTTCACCACGAATGCGGATCAGGTCGTCCGGACCCACTTCGGTGCCGCGCCACACATCCTGATCCACTTCGACCTCAACCTCGCCACTGGCATCGCGGAATAGATAGTTCTCGCCGCCCAGATGCTTGACCAGTTTCCCTTCCAGGGTGGCCCAGCTGTCATCGGCCAGATCTTTCAGTTGAGCAACGGAGACCTTGTTCTGCTCCTGCGGGCCTGTGTAGGCCGCCATGGCAAAAGAGGAGACAGACATCAGGGTTAACAGTCCGATTACGCTTGCGCTTGCCTTGTTCATTTCATACTCCTGTCGTTGGTATGAGGGCATTGTGCTGTGCAGGGCGTGAAACAAGCGTGAAAGATAAACCCATTGTGATTGGCTGTTTTGTGAGCGCAAGCGATTTCATCGATGGCGGAACATGTGTGATTTCATATGGAACTGTAATCTGTCGCCTTCACCAGAAGTCAGTGGCAGCAGACTCTTCCCATGCCTGTCGCCATTCGAGGAGAAGCCCGCAGGTCTCACCTGCTTAATCGAAGAGCATAACAATATGAAAAAATGGCTTGTTTGTTTATTGGGGTTAATGGCATTGACTGCGCAAGCGGCAGAGGGACGCCAACCTTTTTCCCGGGTCGTGATGTTTGGTGACAGCCTCTCCGATACCGGCAAGATGTACAAGAAGATGCGGGGGTATCTCCCCTCCAGCCCACCTTACTTCAACGGGCGCTTCAGCAACGGCCCGGTGTGGCTGGAGCAGTTGGGTGACGAGCGTTTCCCCGGTCTGGTCGTGGCCAACGAGGCGGAAGGCGGTGCAACGGCGGTGGCCTATAACCATCTGGGTGCCCTGAATGGCTGGCTCGGTTTCTGGTCCTGGGATCCCAAATATCAGGTGATCAACAACCTCGATTACGAGATCGACCAGTTCCTGAAAAAGGACAAGTTCCGCCCCGATGATCTGGTGGTGATCTGGGTCGGTGCCAACGATTATCTGGCCTATGGCTGGAACACCGAGCGGGATGCGGATCGGGTGATCGATACCATCCGGCTGGCATCCAACCGGTTGGTGCTCAACGGCGCGCAGCAGATCCTGCTGTTCAACATTCCTGATCTGGGGCAGACCCCGTCAGCCCGCAGCATGAAGGTGGTGGAGAAGGTGCGCCATGTGGCCAGCTACCACAACCAGAAGTTGCAGAACCTCACTCGCGAGCTGGCTCCCCTCGGCATAGTGAAGCTGTTCGAAGTGGACAAGCAGTTTGACGAGATGATGCGCGATCCTCAGCAGTTCGGGCTGAGTGACACAGAACACGCCTGCTACGGTGGTGGCTATACATGGAAGCCGTTCTCCGGCAGCGCCGCCGAGGTGGCTGCGACCCCGGCTTTGAGTGTCTCCGAAAGAGTGGCTATTGCCGGTAACCCGATCCTGGCGCAGGCGGTGGTGAGCGGGCAGGCAAAAGGACGAGCAGCGACTCTCAACTGCGATGAGCATATGTTCTGGGATCAGGTGCATCCGACTAAGACGGTGCACAAGGTACTGAGCCAGCGTGTTGCTGACTTTATCGATCAGCACTACGAGTTTGTTCGTCACTGATATCGCTTCGGGCCAGCATGTTGCTGGCCTTTTTCTCATATCTGCCCTCATCTGTGCGTCTTTTTGCGTCACATTCAGTTCAAATAACAAACGTTTGTTGCTGTTTTTGTAACGTGGTTGCGTTAGAGTGTTTTTTGTTAATTGATATCAGTGACTTGAAAATAGGCTAACGTTGATATGCTGCGATCGCTTTTGGGTGGTTGCACCTATAAGACGAGGTGATATCAATCAACCTCCTCCTACATAAAGTTGCAGAGGCTCAAACATGAAAAAATCATTGATTACCTTGCTGGTTACCGGCTTGCTGGCGGCCAATGCCCAGGCTGCCGGTCAAGACAACACCTGGTATGGCGGTGCCAAACTGGGTTGGTCCAACTTCTACGGCATTGATGAAAGCAATGCCCTGACCCTTGGCAATGAGACCAACGATGCCTTGGGTGCAGGCGTGTTTGGCGGTTATCAGATCAACAAGAATCTTGGACTGGAGCTGGGTTACGACTACCTGGGCAAATATAAATACGACGCAGTGAAGAGCGGTGCAGCTTTTAGCGATGAGGTGACTGCACAGCTGGCTCAACTGACCCTGAAACTGGGTTTCCCAGTTACCGATAATCTGGATCTGTATGGTCGTGTCGGTGGCGGTTATGGCTGGGCTGATACCAAGAGCGATGTCTACAAAGATGACAGCCGCTTTGTCATGGTCGGAGCACTGGGTGCCGAGTATGCATTCAACCTCGACTGGGCTGCTCGCCTGGAGTACCAGTACACCACCCCGTATGGCAGCCGCGATGATACCGGTCTGAGAATGGATAACGGCCTGCTCTCGCTGGCTGCGGTTTATCGCTTTGGTCAGGTTGCCCCTGTGGCGCCCGCCCCAGCTCCGGAACCTGCTCCTGCACCTGTGATGGTTGAGAAGCAGTTCACCCTGAGCTCCGATGTGCTGTTTGACTTCAACAAGGCGACTCTCAAGCCAGAGGCCAGTCAGGCACTTGATAGCCTCTATAGTCAGATTGAACAAGCACGACCCAAAGATGGCGTGGCAACCGTAATTGGTCACACCGACCGTATCGGTTCCGATGCCTACAACCAGAAACTCTCCGAGCAGCGTGCCCAGACCGTTGCCAACTATCTGGTTGGTAAAGGGATTCCGGCCGCCAAGATCAATGTGGAAGGGCGTGGTAAATCTTCACCGGTTACCGGCGACAGCTGCGTCAGCAAGTCCAAGCGTGAGCTGATCGTCTGCCTGGCTCCGGATCGCCGTGTTGATGTGAAAGTCGAAGGTGTCAGCGAGGTGCAGGAGTAATCCTTCACACTGAGCTGCTCTTCACTGGGGCTGGAATGAACAGCCCCTGTCGGTGCAAGAGAGACCAAAAAGCCAGTCAGTTGAGCTGACTGGCTTTTTACATTGGCATTGCGGTCGGGCAGGGGACAAATCAGGAAGGGAGCGGCATCACCCGGTTGCGCCCCAGCTCCTTGGCCTTGTAGAGCAGCTTGTCGGTACGTTCGACCAGACAGTCTGCGCTCTCCTGACCGTTGAACTCACCCACGCCAAACGAAGCTGTGATGTGGTCGATGCGGCGGCCCGATTTGCGATCCAGAATCGACATCCGCTCGATGGCGCGGCGCATGCTTTCCGCCATCTGTCTGGCCAGCGCCAGCGAGCGATGGGGGACCAGCATGGCGAACTCCTCCCCACCCAGCCGATAGGCAGTGACCCCCTCCTTGCAGGCATCGCGCAGCCGTTTGCTAAAGGCACGCAGCACCTGATCGCCGAGCAGGTGACCGTACTCGTCGTTGAAATTTTTGAACCGATCGATATCGGCGAGGATCAGTGAAAAGGGGTGCTGACTGCGGATCAACCCCTCCAGCTCCAGATCGAAGGCTCGGCGGTTGAGCAGGTTGGTGAGAGCATCCTCGTTGGCCAGTTTGCGGGTTTCGTTGAGCGCGGCACGCAGCTCCTTGATCTCCTTCTCGGCATTGCTGAGCTGGCTGCGAAAGTGCATGGTGGACATGCGTACATCCCGCGATTCGCGCACCAAGTCTCGTAAGATGCCCATGGTATCTTCCAGGCTCAGCCCCTCATCGTCGATCTTGCTTAACTTGTCGAAGCTCTTGTCGAGCATCTCCTGAAACATACCGGTATCGGAGATGGCATCTTGCATCGAGTGACCCAGTTCATTGGCCATGGCGGCAAGGTTGAGCTTCATCGCCTCCATCTGCTGTTCGTCCTGCGCAGCCAGATATTGGTGATAGAGGCGCTCGCAGGTAGTGAGGGAGCAGGTTCCCTGCAGTTTGATGGCTTGATCGATCGCCTGGTTGAGTTCGGGCATGCTGGCCGAGACATAGTTGTACCAGAGGTGGTAGTTGTCCGGCGTAGTTGGGATTTGGTACTTGATCATCAGGGGAACTGCCTGCTTGAGATAGGCGGCAGATTGGGCAAATGTATCCTTACTCATGAGTTCTATGTCTCATCATGCCAGCGAACTGCACATAGTATGACAGAGAGATTGGCCAAAAGGCAGCCGATGGATGCCATTCGCCCCCCCCTCCGATATAATGGCACCGTTACCACCAATCCTAAGGCCTGCTTATGTCTCAAAAAGATCCTTTCCTCGAACGCGAGGCCGAAAAATACGAAAACCCCATTGCAAGTCGCGAGATGATCCTCGACCTCATCAAGGGCCATGAAAAGCCGATGTCACGGGAAGAGCTGGCAAAGGTCCTCAAGCTGACGGAAGAAGAGCCTCTGGAGGCCCTGCGCCGCCGCCTGCGCGCCATGGAGCGCGATGGTCAGCTGGTCTTTACCCGCAACCAGTGCTACGCCCTGCCGGATCGCCTGAATCTGGTGAAAGGCTATGTACTTGGTCACAAGGATGGCTTCGGTTTCCTGCGTCCGGAAGGTGGTGGTCCGGATCTGTTTCTGAATAACCGAGAGATGCAACGCCTGATGCACGGCGACTATGCGCTGGTGCAACCGACCGAGATCGACCGCAAGGGGCGTCAGGAAGCACGTCTGGTGCGTCTGCTCAAGTCACGCGAAGCGGATATCGTCGGTCGTTACTTCGTCGAAAACGGTGTCGGGTTTGTGGTACCCGACGACAGCCGCATCGGCCAAGACATCATCATCCCGGAAGGGGAGAACAAGGGCGCTCGCCAGAGCCAGGTCGTAGTCGTGCGCATCAATCAGCGCGCCACCGCCCGTTTCAATGCGGTCGGTACCGTCTTGGAAGTGCTGGGCGAAAACATGGCGCCCGGCATGGAGATCGAGATAGCCCTGCGTACCCACGGCATTCCGCACACTTGGCCGGAAGAGGTGATCAAGGAGGTTGCCGGTCTGGGCGAGCAGGTGCCGGAGAAGGCCAAAGAGGGTCGTATAGACCTGCGTGCCCTGCCGCTGGTCACCATCGACGGGGAAGATGCCCGTGACTTCGATGACGCCGTCTTCTGTGAAGCCAAGCGCGGTGGCGGCTGGCGTCTGTGGGTCGCCATTGCCGACGTTTCAGCCTACGTGAAGCCGGGCACGGCGCTGGATGCCGAAGCGTATCAGCGCGGCAACTCCGTCTACTTCCCCGAGTTCGTGGTGCCCATGCTGCCGGAGGTGCTCTCCAACGGCCTCTGCTCGCTCAATCCGCAAGTTGACCGTCTCTGCATGGTGTGCGAGATGACCATCTCCGCCGCTGGCCGCATGTCCGGCTACAAGTTCTACGAAGCGGTGATGAACTCCCATGCCCGACTGACCTACACCAAGGTGGCGGCGATCCTCGACGGGGATCCCAAGCTGCGTCAGCAGTACGAGCCGCTGGTGGGCCATATCGAGGAGCTCAACAACCTCTACAAGGCGCTCAAGCATGCCCGCCATCAGCGCGGTGCTGTGGAGTTCGAGAGTGAAGAGACCCGCTTCATCTTCAACGCCCAGCGCAAGATCGACCGTATCGTGCCGCTGGTGCGCAACGACGCCCACAAGATCATCGAAGAGTGCATGATCCAGGCGAACGTGGCCGCGGCCCGCTACATCGAGAAGAACGAGGCCGCCGCCCTGTTCCGCGTGCACGACCGTCCGGGTGAAGAGCGTCTGACCGGTTTCCGTGACTTCCTGGCCGAACTGGGTCTGGAGCTCAAGGGCGGTCTCGAGCCCGAGCCGAAAGATTTCGCCGAGCTGGCTGCCAAGTTTGAAGGGCGCCCGGATGCGGAGCTGCTCTCCACCATGCTGCTGCGCTCCATGCGTCAGGCCATCTATCAGGCCGACAACATCGGTCACTTCGGCCTGGCCCTGAAGTCCTACGCCCACTTCACCTCGCCGATCCGTCGTTACCCAGACCTGATCCTGCACCGTGCGATCAAGTATCAGACCGCCAAGGAGCAGCAGGCCAACCTGCGCCACAAGTGGACCCCGAGCGGTGGTTACCACTACCAGCTGGAAGAAGTGGATCCAATGGGCGAGCACTGCTCCATGACCGAGCGCCGTGCCGACGATGCCACTCGCGATGTGGCCGACTGGCTCAAGTGCGAGTACATGCTGGATCATGTGGGTGACGAGTTTGACGGCGTTATCGCCAGCGTCACCGGCTTTGGCTTCTTTGTCCGCCTGGCGGAGATCCACATCGACGGTCTGGTGCACGTCAGCACCCTCACCAACGACTACTACCAGTTCGACCCGCTGCACCAGCAGCTGATCGGCGAGAACTTCCGCCGCCGTTACCGTCTGGGCGACAAGGTGCGGGTCAAGGTGATGGGCGTCAATCTGGATGATCGCAAGATCGACTTCGTGATGGTCGAAGAGCCGCTCAAGGCCACCGGCAAGAACGCCAAAGAGATGGCGCGCAAGCAGGCCGAGATCAAGAAAGAGAAGGCCAAGAGTGCCGAGCGCCACGAAAAGCGCAAGGAGAAAGGGGGCAAGGACCACGGTAAACCCGCCAAGGGTGGCCGTGCCAAACCCAGCAACAGACGACCGGGCAAAAAAGCTCACGACAAGGCCAAGAGCACTAAATGAGTACTGAACTGATCTACGGCATTCACGCTGTATCCGCGCTGCTGGAGCGCACCCCGGAGCGTTTCATCGAGGTATGGGCGCTGAAAGGGCGGGATGACGACCGGCTGCAACCCCTGCTGGCCGAGCTGGAGTCCCTCGGCCTCAAGGTGCAGAGCGTGAACCGCAAGACCCTTGATGACAAAGCGGAAGGCAACAATCACCAGGGTATTATGGCCCGGGTGAAAGAGGCGCCCAAGCTCGCCGAGCACGATCTGGCCAGCCTGCTGGACGAGTTGGCGGCACAACAGAGCCAGCCCTTCCTGCTGGTGCTGGATGGCGTGACCGATCCGCACAACCTCGGCGCCTGCCTGCGCAGCGCCGATGCTGCCGGGGCTCATGCTGTCATCGTGCCGCGGGACAAGGCCACGGGTCTCACCCCGATCGTGCGCAAGGTTGCCTGTGGCGCGGCCGAAGTGGTGCCGCTCATTCAGGTCACCAACCTGGCCCGCACCCTGCGCGAATTGCAGGAGCGCGGCGTCTGGATCGTCGGCACCGCTGGCGAGGCCGATCACGACCTCTATCAGGCCAAACTGACCGGCCCGATGGCGCTGGTGATGGGTGCCGAAGGTAAAGGTATGCGTCGCCTGACCCGCGAACATTGCGACGAGCTGGTGAGCATCCCGATGGCAGGGGCGGTATCCAGCCTCAACGTCTCGGTGGCGACCGGCGTCTGCCTGTTTGAAGCCGTGCGTCAGCGTCGCTGTTAATCATGCTGACTGACAGACCCCCCTTCGATTGGGCGCAGGTCGCAGATAGAGAGGAGGCCGCGCGCCTCCTCTCTTTTGCCCGCCCGCTGACCCTCAGCCCGAAAAGCTGCCTCTGGCATGCCGGCGACAGCCCGGATCTGCTGGTCAGGGTGGAGCAGGGGCTGCTGCGGGCCAAGCTGGTGCTGGAGGATGGCCGCGAGTACATCAAGGAGTTCTACTGGGAGGGGGACGAGTTTCTCGACTTCCACCACCTGCTTAGTGGCGAGCCAGCCCGCTACAGCGTGGAGGCGCTGGAACCCTGCCATCTGCAGCTGTTCAGTCTGGCCGACTTGCGCCAGCTGCCCGGCTGGCCGCGCTGGTACCAGCACCTGTTGGAGGTGCAGCTGCGCATCAAGGAGGAGAAGGAGCAGTTGCTGCTGACCGGCAGCCCGCAGGCGCGCTATCAGCACTTTCTCGACAGTTTTCCCACGCTTGATGCCAGAGTGCCCGACCACCAGATCGCCGCCTATCTTGGCATTACTCCCATCAGCCTGAGCCGCATTCGCAAACGGCTGAAAGAACTTAACAAAGGTTAATGCAGGGGGCGGGCGCCACGATTATGCTGGCAGGCCGAACTGATAAGGAGTTGCCGATGAACTGGATCCTGAAACCCTGGTCTGAACTGACCACTGACGAGTTGTATGAGTTGCTGGCGCTGCGGGCCGAGGTGTTCGTGGTGGAGCAGACCTGCCCCTTTCAGGATCTGGACGGGCTGGATCGCCGCGAAGGGGTCTGGCACCTGCTAGGGTATCAGGGCGACCAGCTTGCTGCTTACGCGCGGATTATGGCGCCCGGCATCGGCGATGAGAGCGGCGCCGCCATCGGCCGGGTGGTGACCTCACCCAAGGCGCGCGGCGGTGGTCTTGGTCATAAGCTGATCAGCGAGGCGGTCAAGGCGTGTGAGGCGCGCTGGCCGACTCACAGCATCTGGTTGGGGGCGCAGGCCCATCTGCAAGGCTTCTACGGCCAGCACGGTTTTGTGGCGGAAGGGGAAGGCTATCTCGAAGATGATATCCCCCATATGGGAATGCGCAGAGTGGCGGCATAACCACTCGTCAGAGTGATTCAGAATGCAGAAGGGCCATCCCGCGGGATGGCCCTTCTCTTGATCGCCAGGCGATCACTTCTTCTTTTTCTTCTTGGCGGACTTCTTCTTGTCGACCGGCTTTTTCTTCTTCACCGGTACCCGCGCTTCCTTGTGTTTCGGGCGCAGCTCGTCGATCACCCGGCGCTTGAGGCGCTCTTCGGTGTAGCGTTCGATCTTGGCGACCATCGCCATGTCGTGGGCTTCTACCAGGCTGATGGCACAGCCACGGTTGCCGGCGCGGCCGGTACGACCGATACGGTGGACGTAAACATCGGCGCCGTAGGGCATGTCGTAGTTGATGACATGGCTGACGTTCGGCAGGTCGATGCCGCGGGCGGCGACGTCGGTGGCGATCAGGAAGGGTACTTCCCCTTCGTGGAACTTGCGGATCGACTCGATACGCTTGCTCTGCTCCATCTCGCCACGGATCCAGGCGCAGGAGATACCTGCCGCCTGCAGCTGGCCGGAGAGCTCCGCCAGACGCTCGCGAGTCTTGACGAAGATAATGGCCTTCTGGGTTTCCGGATCTTTCAGGATGTGGGTCAGCAGCGCCAGCTTGTGGGCGGCGTCATCGGCCAGATGGATCCACTGGGTAATGGGGCGACGTTCGCTGCGGGGAGGTTCGGCATGCAGCTCCACCGGATCCTTGAGGATCTCGTTGGCGAACTTCTCAAGGCCGGCCCCTTCCAGGGTCGCGGAGAAGAGCATGGTGTGCTTGCGGTAGCGCGCCTCTTCCACGATGCGGTTCACATCCTTGATAAAGCCCATGTCCAGCATGCGGTCCGCTTCATCCAGCACCAGCACTTCGATGTCGTGGCTCTCGAACTCCTCTTTCTCGATGTATTCGAGCAGACGGCCCGGGGTGGCCACCACGATGTCGGTGGTTTTGGTCAGGGCAGGCAACTGCTCTTCATGGCTGACGCCGCCGATGATAGTCTCGATGCTGAGGTTGGTGTGTGCCGCCAGCGCCTTGGCGTGGGCGGTCACCTGCAGCGCCAGCTCGCGGGTCGGGGTCAGGATCAGCATGCGGCAGGGGCCCGGCTTGCGGCGCGGGAAGTCCAGCAGGTGCTGGAGTGCCGGCAGCAGGAAAGAGGCGGTCTTGCCGGTACCGGTCGGAGCGGATGCCAGAATATCGCGGCCGTCCAGGGCTGGCTCCAGCACCATCTGCTGGATGGTGGTGGGGCGGGTGAATCCCATCTCGGCCAAGGCCCGGTTGAGGGCTGGGTGCAGGTCGAAATCATCAAAGGACTGGCTCATGGCAATACTCGGTCATTAAGGAAACGGCAGATTATAGGCGATTATCTCGTCGGCTCCTATTGGTGAGTGTGTCTTAGCCGCTATAATCGCCCACCATTTTTGCAGATGACGGGGGCCAGATGGGACGTAGTCGCGGATTTACCTTCAAACAGTTCCATATCAATCACGATCGCTGCGCCATGAAGGTGGGCACCGATGGCATTTTGCTCGGTGCCTGGGCGCCGGTCGAACAGGCGCGTCGAGTGCTCGATATCGGCACCGGCAGCGGCCTGATCGCTCTTATGCTGGCCCAGCGCAGCAGATCTGACTGCCGTCTTGATGCGGTCGAACTGGATATTAATGCGGCCAGTCAGGCGCGGGAGAATGCGGCTGCCTCTCCCTGGGGCGATCGGGTGACCATCATAGAGAGTGCCATTCAGGATTATCAGGCAGCCCCTTACGATCTTGTCGTCTCCAACCCTCCCTATTTCGTGGCTGGCCAGTCATTTAGCGATCCGGCGCGGGCGTTGGCCCGCCATACCGGCGCCCTCGACAGCCACGCATTACTGGCGGCCTGCAATCGTTTGCTGAGCCCGAACGGGCAGGTAGCGCTGGTGCTGCCGACGGCGATGGCCGATGAAATTTTATGCATTTCGGCGAATTATGATCTGCATGGCATTTGTTATACAGCTGTTATCACCAGAGAGGGTAAAGAGGCAAATCGTGTTTTATTGCTACTTGGCAGAGGATTAAACAGGTGTGAGAGGGATGAAATTGTTATCCATTCTGCTGATGGGGCCTATTCCGACAGATATATCCAACTGACCAACCCCTTCTATTTGAAGATGTAAATTTCGTCTTGAACTATTTTTTCACGCCATTATGCTGGTTCCAGATCGAGCGCCCGCTCCAGACCAGCTAAAACCACTGGTTGCGATGAAAAAACATGCGGGGCTCTTTTTTTATACCCCCTGAACACACCCGGTCAGCGACCGATAAAAACTATAACAAGCAATAATTTACAAGACAGACGAGGTTGAACTTGACGAAATCACTCACATTGTCCGATGTACTCGGATTAGGGTTTATGACCTTCGCCTTCTATCTGGGCGCCGGTAACATCATTTTCCCGCCGTTGGCCGGTTACATGGCTGGTGAGCACCTCTCCCTGGCGATGTTTGGCTTCCTGGTCACTGCCGTGGGCCTGCCTTTGGTGACCATTCTGGCCGTGGCGAAAGCCGGTAACGGTTGGGCTGGCATGACCAAGCTGCTGCCTGCAGGTGTCGCGACTGCGCTGGCTGTTGCCATCTATATCATCATAGGCCCGGCCTTTGCCGCGCCTCGTACCGGTCTGGTTGCCTACGAGATGGGCCTCAAGCCGTTCATCGGTGATATGGGGCAAGCGGGTCTGGCTGCCTATACCGTGATCTTCTTTGGTGTGGCCATTCTGGTCTCCATGAACCAGGGCAAGCTGATGGACGCCATCGGCAAATACCTGACTCCGGTACTGATGCTGCTGCTGCTGACTCTGGCGATCGGGGTATTTGTTGCGCCGCAAGGCTCCATGCCTGATGCGTCCGGTGACTATCAGAATAGCCCCTTCGTCAAAGGGATCCTGGAAGGCTACAACACCATGGACACCCTGGCGTCCCTGATGTTTGGCGCCCTGATCGTCGATCTGCTGCGCCAGAAAGGCATCAACGATTACAAGAGCCAGTTCAAGTATCTGGCCATTGCCGGCCTTATCTCTGCCGTTGGTCTGAGCGTGGTGTACGTCTCCCTGTTCCAGCTGGGTAACACTGCAGCCGGTGTGGCGACCGATGTCAGCAACGGTGGCGCCATCGTCAACGCCTACGTACTGAGTCTGTTTGGTCAACCGGGTCAGTTCATTCTGGCGGCCATCATCACTCTGGCTTGCTTCACCACTGCCGTCGGTCTGATCTCCGCCTGTTCCGATTTCTTCCACAATCTGACCGGCATGGCTTACAAGAAACTGGTGGTGTTGCTGGGCGTTATCTGTGCCGTGGTGGCCAACGTGGGTCTGAGCCAGTTGATCAGCCTCTCCATTCCGGTGCTGGTTGCCATCTATCCCGTTGCCGTGGCGCTGGTACTGGTCACCTTCCTGAAGGGTTATTTCGGCCGTCCCCGTCTGGTGTTCCGTGGGGTGTTGATGGTTGCCTTCCTGTTTGGTTGCCTGGATGGTCTGGGTGCTGCCGGCATGAAGATGGATGCGTTTGCCTTCCTGCCGCTGTTCGACAAGGGCCTCGCCTGGCTGATGCCGACCCTGCTGGCCTGCGTAGTTGGCATGATGGTGCGTCCGACCGAGATGGCTGCCGAAGCTGCCTGATCACGCCCGATGTGATATTGCCAAGAGCAAGAGCCTGCCCCGTGCAGGCTCTTTTGTTTTCTGTGAGCTTCGTTTCTCGCCTCGCTTTACACTGCCGTAGTTGTCACCGTTCGCAGATAGCATCTGAGCAGCCGTATTTGGCCGCTATAACCTGTTCCCCCCTTCTTACCTCCCATACGCCACGTGTGACACCTGTTTATGGAACGCCGAGTTGTTCGGCGATTAATTCCGCAGCAGTAAATTGTTTCAAGATATTAATTGGTGATTGAGATCGAACTCTTCTTCTTTATGCTAAAGATGGTGCGCCTCATCCGGTCCGAGGGCCGTGTGGGGGCGAGAGGTATTGTTACCGGTTATCTGCCAGGCAGTGGGTGCAATCAATAACAAGCTGATAAGGCAGATGAGGTTGAGTTTGACGAAATCATTGAAGTTGTCCGACGTATTCGGATTGGGGTTTATGACGTTTGCCTTCTATCTGGGGGCTGGCAATATCATTTTTCCGCCGCTGGCCGGTTTTATGGCTGGTGAGCATCTGCTGGCCGCCATGTGCGGCTTTTTGCTGACGGCAGTGGGCTTGCCGCTGATCACCCTGATTGCGGTGGCCAAGGGGAGTTCGGGGGGCGGCGCGAGTGGCTGGACCGGAATGACCCGCTATCTGCCCGCCGGGGTGGCGACGGCGCTGGCCATCGTCATCTATATCATCATGGGGCCCGCCTTTGCCATTCCCCGCACCGGTCTGGTCGCCTACGAGATGGGGCTCAAGCCCTGGCTCGGCGATGTCGGTCATGAGGGGCTGCTGATCTACACCCTGAGTTTCTTTGCGCTGGTGATCCTGGTGGCGCTCGATCGGGGCAAACTGCCCGATGCGGTCGGCAAGTATCTGACTCCAGCCCTGATGGCGATGCTGCTTATTCTGGCGGTCGGGGTCTTTATGACGCCGCAGGGCACCATGCCTGATGCCAGCGGTGAGTACATAGATGCAGCCCTGACCAAGGGGATGCTGGAGGGGTACAACACCATGGATACCTTGGCCTCCCTGATGTTTGGCGCCCTGATCATCGGGTTGCTGCGCCAGAAGGGGATTGAGGATTATCGCAGCCAGTTCAAATATCTGACCATTGCGGGCTTGATCTCGGCGGTCGGGTTGTCGGCGGTGTATGTCTCACTCTTTCAGCTGGGCAACAGCGCCGGTGGGGTTGCGAGCGATATCAGCAATGGCGGCGCTATCGTCAATGCCTACGTCCTGAGCCTGTTTGGCCAACCGGGTCAGTTTATTCTGGCTGCCATCATCACCCTGGCCTGTTTTACCAGTGCGGTCGGCCTGCTCTGTGCCGGTGCTGACTACTTCCATGGCCTGACAGGTTGGGCCTATCGCAACTGGGTGATGCTGCTGGGGGCGCTCTGTGCACTGGTGGCCAATGTGGGGTTGAGCGAATTGATCGGCCTCTCCATCCCGGTGCTGGTGGCCATTTATCCGGTCGCCATCGCGCTGGTGCTGCTCACCTTCCTCAAGGGGTGGTTTGCCCATCCACGGCGGGTGTTTCGCGGCGTGCTGGCGGTCGCCTTTCTGTTTGGCTGTCTGGATGGGCTGCGAGCTGCCGGTATGAAGATGGATGCGTTTGCTTTCCTGCCGCTGTTCGACAATGGCCTTGCCTGGCTGATGCCGACCCTGCTGGCTTGCGTGGTAGGGATGGTGGTTCGCCCGCCCGAGAAGCTGGCTGCCGAGGCGGCTTGATTCAGAAACAACGAGATAGCAAAGAGGCCAGCATCTGCTGGCCTCTTCTGTTTCTGCCGAATCCGTTACCGGATCAGATTTGCGGGCCTGACGGCTTGGGTTTACCCTCCAGACCATACCAGTGGGTTTCCACCCGTCCGGCATGCCACTCGAAGGTGCCCCAAGGCTGCTTGGTCTCCCAGCGCGGGAAGTTGATGAGTACCCGGTTATCCTCGTATTTGTAGAGGGAGGTGCTGATCTGAATGTCCGACAGGATCAACAGCAGGGCCCAGCAGATGAAAATCCATTTCAATGCTTTCCACATAGGGTTACTCGAAGCAGATTTCGATGGTGGCGCGACCGAAATCCGATTCGAACGGCATCATGATCTTGGTGCCATCGGCACGGTGGGTGATGGTGTGGTTGGGGCCTGAGACGATGATGGGGGTCGCCATGTCAAACTCGTAGCCCTTCTCACCTAGCATCCGCTTGGCACCGCCGGTCACCATGTTGGTGATTTCACCGACCATGTCGGTCACCTCTTCGTTGATGGAGGCGGGCGCTTCCCCCAGCATACGGCGCATGATCTCCAGCGCCAGCCCCTTCTCGAAGCTGATGGAGAGGGAACCACGGGTCTGCGGGCCGACCATGCCGATCAGGCCGGAGACGTCGCCGCGCGCCAACTCATCCATCTTACGCTTCGGTTTGCCCGGTTTGAGTTCCAGCTGTGCCATGGTCGAGAGCACATTGAGCAGGGATAGCAGGAACGGATTTACAAAATCAGCCTTCATGATGACTTCCTACAGTGGGCGTACAACGGGCACATTGGCCATGTGCCTCTATCGTCTTATTGGTAATAGTAAAACCATGCAAGTGGGCCTGCTCGGAAAACGCGCTATCGATCGCCGTATCGTGAAGCTCGACCACATCCCCGCACTCGTCGCAGATCAGCAACTGCATCGGGTGAGCGTGATCGAAGTGGCAGCAGAAGATAAACGCGTTGAGAGATTCCACCTTGTGAGCAAAGCCCTGTTCGAGCAAAAAATCGAGTGCCCGATAGACGGTTGGCGGCTTGGCATTGGCTTCGGTTTGTTGCAACTGGGCCAACAAATCATAGGCGCTGATGGCGTTGCCGTGTGCCGCCAGCAGGCGAAATACCTGACGCCGGGTCGGGGTGAAGCGGATCCCTCGCTGTATACAGAGTCGCTCGGCTCGTTGTAAAAGTTGGTCTTGATTCATGATCGCGCAGATACCCTTTCTATTAGCCGGATACTATCACAGGGCCTCGCATGGCGCGGCGACAAAATTCATTTTCTGGGGCTGCTTCACGTTGTGATAAAATCCGCCCCTTTCTTTAGCCAACCCGGATGATTTTTATGCAGGCGCAGCGTTTTTCCATCGCCCCCATGCTGGACTGGACTGATCGGCATTGCCGTTACTTTCACCGACTGATGAGCCGCCAGACCTTGCTCTATACCGAAATGGTGACCACCGGCGCCATCATCCACGGCAAGGGGGATTATCTGGGTTACAGCGAGCAGGAGCACCCCATTTCCCTGCAGCTGGGTGGCAGCAATCCGGCCGATCTGGCGCGCTGTGCCAAGTTGGCCGAGGAGCGCGGCTATGACGAGGTGAACATCAACGTCGGCTGCCCCTCCGATCGGGTGCAAAACGGCCGCTTTGGTGCCTGCCTGATGGGTGAACCGGCGCTGGTGGCGGACTGCGTCAAGGCGATGCGCGATGTGGTCGATATTCCGGTGACGGTGAAGACCCGTATCGGCATCGACGATCAGGACTCCTACGAATTTCTGCAGGCCTTTATCGAGCAGGTGCGCGATGCCGGTTGTGACACCTTCATCGTCCATGCCCGCAAGGCATGGCTGAGTGGCCTGAGTCCCAAGGAGAACCGCGAGATCCCGCCCCTCGATTACCCTCGCGTCTATCGGGTCAAGCAGGATTACCCGGATCTCACCATCGCCCTCAACGGCGGTGTCACCTCCATGGAGCAGACTCTGGAGCACCTGCAACACGTGGACGGTGTCATGATGGGGCGTGAAGCCTATCAGAACCCCTACATTCTGGCGCAGGTGGATAATCTGGTGTTCGGCCAGAATAACGCCGTGCCGAGCCGCCATGAAGTGGTGCGGATGATGCTGCCCTATATCGAGCAGGAGCTGGCCAAGGGCAACTATCTCTCTCACATGACTCGCCACATGCTGGGATTGTTCCAGAATATGCAGGGGGCCCGCGCCTGGCGCCGTCACCTGAGTGAGAACGCCTGCAAGCCGGGGGCGGGTATTCGGGTGGTGCTGGATGCCATGGCCAAGGTGCCGGAGTTTGCCGCCAGCGAGCAGGGCGAATAACTCTCCTGTCAGGCAAAGCGAAAAAAGCGCGTCAGTTGACGCGCTTTTTTGATCGCTGTCGCTTCAATATCTGAACTGGTTGATCAGCCGCGAGAGATCCTGCAGCCGCTCTACCAGCAGGGTGATGCCATCTAGCGCCTGCCTGCTGTTGTCGGCGGTGTGGCTGGCAAGTTGGTGGATCTGGTGCACCCCTTCATCGAGGGTCGCCGTCACATCGGCCTGCTGACTCACCGCCTGGGCGATCTCGTCACTGGTGCGGGTCACCTGCCCCAACATTTGGTTTATCTGGGTGAGCACGTCGGCGGTGGTGCCCGCGTGCTGTTGGCAGCGTACCGAGGTCTGCGCCCCTTGTGTCATCCCGTCCGACAGCTGTCGTGTAGTCTGTTGCAGCGCCTGGATCATCTCGTGGATCTCGCTGGTCGAGGCACGGGTCTTCTGGGCCAGCGCCCTCACTTCATCCGCCACCACGGCAAAACCGCGCCCCTGTTCACCCGCCCGGGCGGCCTCGATGGCCGCATTGAGGGCGAGCAGGTTGGTCTGGTCGGCGATTTGACTGATCACCTCCAGAATACCGCTGATCTTCTGGCTGTCGCTGGTGAGCTGGGCCAGCACGGCGTGGTTGGCATCCAGCTCCTGATGGAGTTGGTTGACGGCAGATCGGGTGGTCGCCAATGCTTGCAGCCCCTCGTCGGAGACCTGCTGTACCTCTATGACCAGATTGCTTGCCTCATGGGCACTGTGGGCCACATCCCGAATTGAGTGGCTCAGCTCGGTGATGGCGGTCGCCAGCTGCTCGCTGTGGGCGCGCTGCTGCTGCAGATGAGTATCAATGGTCTGGATATTGCCCCGGTCATCTTCGGCTGCCTGCAGGATCTGCTGGTTGGTGTCGGCGCTGCGCCCGACCACGGCCTTGAGTTCGGCCTGCTTCATCCGCAGGGCCAGTTCGACGGCCGCCAGAGTGTCGCGCCGTCGGGTGTAGAGCACCTGACAGAGGCGGGTTCCCTTGTCTTGATCGGCAAGGGTGAGCAGATGAGCCAGCCGTTGCTGCAATCGCCAGCCGTGGATTGCCTGTGCCAACAGCAACAAGGCGGTGGGCAGCAGCCATAACATGTTGCCGGTGGCAAAGGTAGCAAGGGTGGTGAGCAAGGCAGAAGCGGAGAGCCAGAGGGTCAGCTGACCCGGTTCAAAGTGAAAGCGGCTCAGCCAGGGAAGCGCCTTGCCGCTGCGCAGCAGGCCATAGAGCTGCTCGGCCCAGGCCACATCGCTGGCGGCGGGTTTGGTGCGCACCGACTGGAACTCGACGATCTCCTTCTGCGCATTGAGGATCGGGGTGACGTAAGCGTTTACCCAATAGAACTGACCGCTTTTGGCGCGGTTCTTGACCAGCCCCATCCAGCTTTTGCCCTGTCGCAGCCGTTGCCACATGTCGGCGAAGGCCGCCTTGGGCATGTCGGGGTGTCGCACCAGATTGTGGGGTACCCCTTCCATTTCGGCAGCATCATACCCGGCCACATCACAGAAGTGCTGGTTGGCGTAGGTAATATGACTGGCGGGATCCGTGGTCGAGATGAGTGCAATGTTGTCGGGGAAGTGTATCTCCCCCTCCTGATGGAGTCTGGTCATGTGTCGTTCCTGAAAAGCCAACTAACTGATAAATATATTTTTTATTGTCGTTCTCAGTTAATCATTCTAAGGCTCTTCAGTGCCCCGAACTTGGCTTGGGTCAATTAATCAACACAATGAATTGATGGAGTGAGGGTCAGCTGGCCGGTGTGAAATCGTGAACTTCACCCTTTCTTGGGGCGAGGCGAGGATCATCATCTTTGTACTCATGCACAAGCTGCATGGTTTTGCAGAAGCTGGCCTGCTTGTCGTACTCCTGACGAGCCAACTCGATGGCCCGTTCGGCCCGGCGCCGTTCCATCTTGTCAGACTTGCGATCGCTGAACTGTTGCTGCTGATGCAGCATCCAGCCGACAAACTCTTGCTGGCATTGGGATTCGCTGTTGGCCTGGGCAGGCAGGGTCCACAACAACGAGAGCAGTATCAAATAACGCATGTCTGACTGGATATTGAAGATTAATTGAACAGAAGGGGCGGCATTTTAGGCTGGAAATCGGGATGTGAACAGTATCAATAGCGAGGCCCCGCAGGGTCTCGCATCGTTGTGGCCGGTGTCAGTGTTTGACGAGGTAGAGTTGGCGGCTGTAGGCCACATCTTCCGGGTTGTTGATGGGGTAGCCCTTGAGCCATGGCTTGATGAGCCGGGCATTGGTGTACTGGTAGATGGGGGCAATGGGGGCTTGATCCAGCAGGATCGCTTCCGCCTCGCCAAACAGCTTGCTGCGGCTGGCGGCATCCTGAGTGCTGGCCGCCTCTGCCAGCAGCTGGTCATAACGGGCATTGGCAAAGCCTGCCATATTGCCGCTGTGACGGGAGCCCCACAGGCCAAGGAACGCAGAAGGGTCGTTGTAGTCGGCGACCCAGGAGGAGCGGATCACCTCGAACTGACCGCTCTGGCGACTGTCGAGATAGGTTTTCCACTCCTGATTGGTGAGCTCGACCTCGGCGCCCAGCTTCTGCTTCCACATGCTGGCAATCGCCAGTGCCATCTTCTTGTGAATTTCCGCGGTGTTGTAGAGCAGGGTCAGCTTGAGCGGCTTGTCCGGGCCGTAACCGGCCTCCTTGAGCAGGGCCTTGGCATTGCTGTCCAGCTCCGGCTGGCTGCTGGTGGAGAGCAGGTTGGCAGCCGGGGTAAAGCTGGCGGTCACATCCGGAGTGAAGTGATAAGCCGGTTTCTCGCCGGTGCCGAGCACCTTGTCGGCGATCAGGGCGCGGTCAATGGTGTAGGAGAGTGCCTTGCGCACCCGCACATCGTTCAGTGGCGCCTGACGGGTATTGAAGGCGTAGTAGTAGGTGCCGAGCTGATCCGGGGTGTAGACCTCATTCGGGATCTGCTGCTTCAGCTTGTCGTACTGCTCCTTGGGGAAGGATTCGGTGATATGCAGATCGCCCGCCAGATAGCGGTTGGTGGCCGCGCTCTCCTGATTGATCGGCATGAAGATCACCTTGGTCAATACGGTATGGGCCCGATCCCAGTAATATGGGTTGGGGGTCAGCTCCAGCTTCTCGTTGACCACCCGGTTGTTCAGCACAAAGGCACCGTTGCCCACCAGTTTGCCGGGTTGGGTCCACTGGTTGCCGTACTGCTCGATGCTGGCCTGATAGAGCGGCGACAGGCTGGGGTGGCTCAGCAGGTTCAGGAAGTAGGGCACCGGTTGGGAGAGGGTCACCTTCAGGGTGTGGTCATCAAGGGCCTTGACCCCCAGTTCGCTGGCAGGCAATTTTCCAGCGACTATTTCGTCCACCTTGTCGAAACGGGCCAGCTGGGCGAACCAGGCGAAGGTGGCCGCCTCTTTCGGGTCGACCAGCTTGCGCCAGCCGTAGACGAAGTCACCGGCCTTGACCGGATCGCCGTTGGACCAGCGCGCATCCGGGCGCAGATGGAAGGTAAAGAACTGGTTGCCCTTGTTCTCCCAGCTGGCCGCCACCCCGGCAACCGGTTTGCCATCCGGCCCCTGGGTCAGCAGCCCCTCGAACAGATCCCGCAGTACCTGCAATTCCGGCAGGCCGACCAGCTTGAGTGGGCTCAGGCTTGCAGGTTCATCCTTGAGGTGGCGAACGACAATCTGCTCGGCGGCGAGTTGTGTTCCGGCGGGAATATCGGCAGCCTGGACAGCAGCACAGCCCAGCAGGGCCAGCAAGGGGGTCCATCCTTTCATGGGTCGGATCCTTCAAATAGTGTGAAGCGGGGAGAAAACTCGGCGAGAAAATATCGCCGACAGATGGGAAATCATGATATCCCGTTTGCTGGTCTGACCGCCAGCATTCGACTCTCACTCCCAATCGGGGTAGAAGAGCGTTCCCGGCGTCTGTGCAGTTCAATGTGGTGAGGAGTGTCAAACGATGAAAGCATGGTTAGTGCTGGCCTGTGTGTTGAGCCAGGGTGCCTGGGCGTTGGCCCCGTGCCAGAGCGACACGGCGGTGGGCAACTGGTGCGAGATCGGCATCGATGCCTTGCACCCGACTCAGGGGGGCGTCGGCCAGATCCAGGTCGATGAGACCCAGGCCACATTGGCTGGCATGAGCGCAAAGCAGCTCGACAAGTTGATGAAAAAGAAAGAGATCCCCGTGGTGATTGCGCCGGATGGCAGTTACTGGCTGGTGGACAGGCACCATCTCACCAAGGCGTTGTGGCAGCAGGGCGTCAAGGATGCCCGGGTCAAGGTGATTGGCCGCCTGCAGGACAAGGCTAACTTCTGGAGCCAGATGCAGAACAACCACTGGGCCTGGCTCAAGGATGAGAAGGGGCAGCCGCTGACCCCGGAGCAGTTGCCGACCAGCATCGACAAGCTGCCTGATTACCCCTATCGCACCCTCGCCGGACTGCTGCAGAACGCGGGTTACTTTCGCAAGGATAAACAGGTCTATTTCGTCGAGTTTGCCTGGGCCAGCTGGCTCGGCAAGCAGATGCAGTGGATGCCGGTGGACAGCGCCAATCTGGCGGCCCGCCTGCAACAGGCCAAACGGCTCGCCTGCGGCAGCGATGCCAAGGATCTACCCGGTTATCCCGGCAAGCAGTGCAGCCTCAACCAGTCCAAAAGCGCGCAATGAGTGGATGTGCGATGACGGCATCCAGAGCATGCCGGAGATAAAAGAGGGCGACCCCAGGGTCGCCCTTCTGCTGTCAGCTACTGGTTAGCGGTGGTCACTCATGGCGCTCCGCCCAGCGGGCAGCCGCCTGCTCAAGCAGGGCGACTTCGCCTTGCTGGATCAGCGGTAGCAGATCGTTGACCTGTTGATCCGGCCAATCCCACCAGGCGAGGGCCTGTAGCCGGGCAATCTCCTCCTCGCCAAAGCGCATTCGCACCACCCTGGCCGGGGTGCCCGCCACCATGGCATAGGGCGGCACATCCTGATTGACCAGCGAGCGGGCGGCGATGATGGCACCGTCGCCGATGGTGACGCCGGGCATGATCATCGCCTCCATGCCGATCCAGACATCGTTACCGATGCGGGTATCGCCTGCGGGGCGGTAGCTGCGCTGGAGCGCCGCCAGATCGGCGAACGGATAGGTGCTGATGAAGGCCGTGTTGTGGGTGTGGTTGCCACCCATGATGATCTTTACCCCGGCGGCAATCTGCACATAGTCGCCGATATGGAGACGGTCGATATGCCAGAGCGGCTCCCAGCCGGTTTCCGGGCTGCGGCTGAAGGGATCGCCATGGAGGTAGCGCACTGCCACCTCTTCGAAGGGGCCATCCCAGGTGCCCGAGTAGTAGCTGTGCTGCCCCTTTAGGCAGATATTGGGGTTGGTCACCGTCAGGTGCAGGTATTCGACCTGCGACCAGTGTTGGCAGGGGTTCATGTTGGTACTCCTTTGCTGAATGGATCGGTGGGTTGCGTTCGCGTGAGCGCAGCTAATAGATCCAGACCAGCATGCGGGGCACGCAGAGCAGGGAGCAACCCAGCATCAGCGGGAGGCGTGGTCGCATTCTGGTGTGCTCCAAAGAAGAGGGAAGGGCGCGATCATAAGGTCGGGCGCCGGGTTTGCCAAGGTTGCGCAGAGATCCTGCACTAACCCTCTGGTTGATATTTATTCTCAATTAGCCATGATAACACTCCCACCATAACGGATTCGGGAGAGCGAAATGACACCGCAAAGTTGGCAACGATACATGCTGGAGGCGGAGCGTGCCTGGCAGGCCGGTTCGCTGGGGGCGGCGATCTGCTTTTATCAGCAGGCGCTGGGGGATGTTTACGAGATGACCCAGGTCGAGTTGACCGAACTGGCCACCATGCGAGTCGCCACCTGTCACCGGCTGGCCGACTTCTGGCGGGCGATGGATGAGCCGACTTACGAGCTGCGCTACCTGAAACTCGCCTCCGAGCTGGTCACTGCGCTGGTGCCACAATGCCCCAACCGGGAGTGCGAGGCGCTGATCAGCGAGTTGGGTTGCTGTCGAGGAGCCCTGCTCGCGTTTCTCAAGCGTCACCCCAATCCGGAAATTGCCCGGCTGATCCAGTTGCAGGACAAGGTGCAGGGCTGCGAGCTGATCGGCCGTTTTCGCCTCAACTGAACGGATGTGGGCGCGGCTCAGCCCCGCCGTTTGAGTTTCTGGGCGATCCGCTGCTGCGCCTCTTCCCCTTGCAGTGCCTGGGCGAAGGCGCGCGCCTCCAGATCGATGACAAAGTGCACCGCCTGTTTGAGCTCCTGTTTCAGCAGCGCCTTGCTCTTTTGCAGCGCTCTGGGCGGCTTGGCCGCCAGCTTCAGCCCCTGCTCGCGGGCAAAGGAGAGCAATCCATCGGCCGCCACCACCTTGTTGGCGAGCCCGAGTTGCAGCGCCTCCTCGGCATCCATCGCCTCGGCCAGCAGCAACAGCTCTGCCGCCTTGAGGTGTCCCACCAGACGTGGCAGCAGCAGGCTGGAGGCAAACTCCGGCACCAGTCCCAGCTCGACAAAGGGGAGCTGCAAGCGGGCGTTATCCCCTAGATAGACCAGATCGCAGTGCAGCAGGATGGTGGTGCCAATCCCCACCGCCGGACCGCCAACAGCGGCGATCACGGGTTTGGGGAAGTCGGCCAGGGTGTGGAGGAACTGCAGGATGGGGTCGTCGGGCTCCAGCGCGCTTTTGCCCATGAAATCGGCCAGATCATTGCCCGCGGTAAAGCAATCCTGCTGCCCCTGCAACAGCAGGACATGCACCTCCTCATCGGCTGCCGCCTCTCGCAGCGCTGCCACCAGTTGCTTATAGAGCTCGGTATTGAGAGCGTTGCGCTTGTCGGGGCGGTTGAGGGTCAGGGTGAGCAAGCCATCCTGCTGCTCGGCAATGAGAATGGGGGGCATGTCTAAATCCTTGTTATTGAAAGGTGCAAAAAAGGTTGCTGTTGGGGTAACCTTGGCGCCGTTTAACAACATCATAAAAGGATTTCAACCATGTTTAAACGTGCGTTTTATTCTCTGCTGGTTCTGGGGATAGCTGCGCCTGCACTGGCCAAGGTCGAGGCCGTCGACGGTTATGTGCGCCTGTTGCCGCCGGGCTCCCCCAACACTGCCGCCTTTATGGTGCTCAAGAATGACGCCGACCAGCCGGTCAAGCTGGTGGCGGCGGCCTCTGCGGCGGCGGGGCGTGCCGAGCTGCACACCCACCTGCACGAAAATGGTGTGATGAAGATGCGTCAGGTCGAGAATATCGAGATCCCGGCCAAGGGCGAGGCGGTGCTGAAACCGGGCAGCCTGCACATCATGTTGTTCGAGGTGGGCACGCTCTCCGAGCAGACCCCTTTCCCGCTCACCCTCACCATGGACGATGGTCAGAAGCTGGAGCTGTCACTGCCGGTGAAGCCGATTGAGCCGATGGCAGAGATGAAGCATATGAAGCACTGACATTTGTCGTCGTTTGTTCAGGATTGACGCTGGGTATTTTGGCTGCACCGAGTAAAATAGTGCTCTTTTCCATGTATGCAAGAGGAAGTGACGTAATGAAAAAGACGCTGATTGCCGGTTTTGTGCTGGCTCTGTGCAGCCAGAGTGCCATGGCCGCTGACGACTGGCGTTTTGCCGCCGGTGCCGACGTATGGGCCGCCAAGGGCAGTGGTCAGGCTTATGGCACCAGTGCTGATGGCAGCTATGACGACAGCTACAACTGGAACGGCTATCTGCAACTGGAACACGGTATCATCTTCCTGCCGAACGCCAAGTTTGAAGTCTCCGATTTCAGCACCTCCGGCGGCAACTTCAAAAACGATCTGACCGCCTACGATCTGAGCCTCTACTACCGTCTGTTCAACAACGATCTGTTCAAGATCGATCTGGGTATGACCGGTCGTCACTACGATGGCGAGCAGGTCTACTTCGGTCGCAAGGGTTATGACGAAGATACCCTGATGGCCTATGCCGGCAGCGAAGTGAAGATCCCGGGCACCGGCATCGCCTTCTTCGGCGATCTGCGCACTCACGATGCGGACAACTATGACTACCGTCTGGGTGGTTCCTACAAGTTCTCCTCCATGCCGATCAAGCTGCGTGCCGGCTGGCGTGAAGCCAAGGTCGACTTCGCCAATATCAACCAGTCTGTCGATGGCTGGTTCATGGGTGGCGAATTCACTTTCTAATCTGACGTTGTCTGACAACGGGGGTGATATTCTTCGCCAACATCTATCAGAGCATTCTGTCGATGGATGGTTCATGGGCGATGAATTCACTTTCTAATCTGACCGTCGACTGACGACGAGGAGCGATAATGGGCCACATCATAGTGACAGGTGCCGGTTCTGGTCTCGGCCGGGCGCTGACCATCGGACTGGTTGAGCGGGGTCATCAGGTCTCCATGATGGGGCGCCGTTATCAGCGACTGCAGGAGCAGGAACAACTGCTCGGCAGCGCGGTGATCGGCATCGCAGCCGATCTGGCGCACCATGAAGAGGTCGATGTCGCCTTCGCCGCGGCGGTGGAGTGGGGCGGCCTGCCCGACATGGTGATCCACTGCGCCGGGGTGGGCGAGTTTGGCCCGGTCGGTGTTTACACCGCCGAGCAGATCCGCCGGGTGGTGGAGAGCAACCTCATCTCCACCATTCTGGTGGCCCAGCAGACGGTGCGGCTTATCGGTGAGAAAGGCGGAGTACTGGCCAATGTGCTCTCCTCCGCCGCTCAGGTAGGCAAAGCCAACGAGAGCCTCTACTGCGCCTCCAAATGGGGGATGCGCGGCTTTCTGGAGTCGTTGCGCGCCGAGCTGAAAGGCTCACCGCTGCGGCTGGTCAACCTCTACCCGAGCGGGATCCGCAGCGAATTCTGGGATAACTCGGATCATGTTGACCCGAGTGGTTTCATGACTCCTGAAGATGCGGCGGCCTATATGCTCGACGCACTGGAAGCCAGAAGCAGCTGCCACGTGACCGATCTCTTTATTGGTCGTAATCCCTGAGGCGGATCTCCGTCATCCGGTTGTTGTCGTCAGAGCACACAGAAACAAAAAGCGCGCCAAATGGCGCGCTTTTTATTCAGGTAAGGGAGCAGAATTAACGGCCCAGCTTGGCCTTGAGCATGGCGATGATGTCGTTGATGGCCACTTCCTGCTTCTCGCCGGTACGGCGGCACTTGTACTCCACCACGCCGTTGTCCAGACCGCGATCGCCGATAACGATGGCGTGCGGGATGCCCAGCAGCTCCATGTCGGCGAACATCACGCCCGGGCGCTCTTTACGGTCGTCGAACAGCACGTCCACACCGGCCGCTTTCAGCTCGGCGTAGAACTGCTGTGCCTGCTCGGCCACGCGCTCGGATTTGTGCATGTTCATTGGCACGATGGCCACTTCGAACGGGGCGATGGCGTCCGGCCAGATGATGCCGTACTGGTCGTTGTTCTGCTCGATGGCCGCAGCCACCAGACGGGAAACCCCGATACCGTAGCAACCCATCTCCATGGTGACGGACTTGCCAGCTTCGTTCAGCACGCTCGCCTTCATCGCTTCGGAGTACTTGGTGCCCAGCTGGAAGATGTGGCCCACTTCGATACCGCGCTTGAGCAGCAGCTTGCCCTGGCCGCACGGGCTCGGGTCGCCTTCTACTACGTTGCGCAGGTCGGCAACTTCGTAAGAAGCGATGTCGCGATCCCAGTTGGCGCCGGTCAGGTGGAAGCCGGTCTCGTTGGCGCCGCAGACGAAGTCCGCCAGATGGGCAGCGCTGCGATCGACGATGATGCGACCGGCAAAGCCGACTGGGCCGATGGAACCTGCATCGCAACCGGCGGCAGCTTTGATCTGCTCGTCGTTGGCGAAGGTCAGCGGGTTGGCCACGCCAGCCAGTTTCTCGGCCTTGATTTCGTTCAGCTCGTGGTCGCCACGCAGTACCAGCGCGATGACGGCCTGCTTGCCGTGCTCATCTTCCTCTGCCAGTACCAGCAGGGTCTTGGCAATGGCGGTCGGTGCCACGTTCAGGAAAGCGGCTACTTCGTCGATGGTGTGGACGTTCGGGGTGGCAACCTTGGTCAGTGCTGCGGTGGCAGCAGCGCGCTCACCAGCCGGCGCCAGTGCTTCGGCCATCTCGATGTTGGCGGCGTAATCGGAGCTGTCGGAGAAGGCGATCAAGTCTTCACCGCTCTCTGCCAGCACCTGGAATTCGTGGGAACCGGTACCACCGATGGAGCCGGTATCCGCCTGCACTGGACGGAAGTTCAGACCCATGCGGGTGAACGCCTTGCAGTAGGCAGCGTGCATCTTCTCGTAGGTATCTACCAGAGATTCCTTGTCGATGTGGAAGGAGTAGGCATCCTTCATCAGGAATTCGCGGCCACGCATCACGCCGAAACGGGGGCGCACTTCGTCGCGGAATTTGGTCTGGATCTGGTAGAGGTTGAGCGGCAGCTGTTTGTAGCTGTTCACTTCGTAACGCACCAGCGCAGTGATCACCTCTTCGTGGGTCGGGCCCAGTACGAAGGGGCGGTTGTGGCGGTCGGTCAGACGGCACAGCTCGGGACCGTAGTCATCCCAGCGGCCGGACTCCTGCCACAGCTCGGCGGGTTGTACCACCGGCATGGAGACTTCGACGGCACCAGCATTGTTCATCTCTTCGCGAACAATGTTCTCGATTTTCTTCAGTACCCGCAGACCGGTTGGCAACCAGGCATACATGCCGGAGGCCAGTTTACGGATCATCCCGGCGCGCAGCATCAGCTGGTGGCTGACAACTTCAGCGTCGGAGGGGGTTTCCTTGAGAGTGGAAAGCAGATATTGGCTGGTACGCATCGCGGTAGACCTTAGCTAGAACGGGCGCGGGGCCCAGGATAATTTCAAGGGCGGAATTTTAACAGGCTGGGCGTTATGGCCCAAGGGCTAAATTTGCCGCAACCCGAAAGGTGGCCACGCCCGGCAGATGGTCAGGGCAATGACCATTGCAACAAGCAGGCTTTTTATGCCTGCAATTTGGCCGGATCTCCGCTAAACTCTGCCACCTTTTCTCGATGGGCATGGCTTTGCCGCGTTCATCACCCCCCATTTTTAGTACTTTTGGAGCCGCTCATGCCGTTAGTGGGACATCAACACCAGATCGAGATCCTGGAACTGACCGACAAAGGAGATGGCAAAGGACGCCTGTTCGATCGCCCCCTGTTTGTCGAAGGTCTGCTGCCCGGTGAGCAGGCGCTGGTGGAGCTGACCGAGGTCAAGCCGAACTATCTGCACGGCAAGGTTGCCGAGCTGCTCCAGCCCTCCGCCGATCGGGTTGCCGATTTCTGCCCCAACACCGAGTGCGGTGGCTGTCAGGTGCGCCCGCTGGCCTATCCGGCCCAGCTCAAGCTCAAGCAGGCACTGGTGCAGAGCGCACTGGAACAGGTCGGGCTGGGTGACACCCCGGTCAAGGATATCCTTGGCATGGAGAGCCCGTTCGCCTATCGCAACAAGGCGCAATATGCGGTGCGTGGCTGTGACGCCGGTGCCGAGATCGGTTTTTATCGCAAGCATTCCCACGATCTCATCACCGCCGATGACTGTGCGGTGCAGGATCCGCTGCATGTGGAGCTGAACGCCCGGGTGCGCAACTGGATGCGCGCGCATGACATCGCCGCCTATGACGAAGTGAACCACAGAGGCTGTATGCGCAACCTGATGACCCGCAAGGGCTTCAAGAGCGGCGAGCTGATGGTGGTGCTGGTGACCCTGGGCGAGGAGCTGCCGTTCGAAGCCGAGCTGCTGGCAGCCCTGAGCGATCTGCCGGTCACTACCCTGGTGCAGAACATCAACGATGAGCGCACCAACCGCATTCTGGGCGCCACCAACCGGGTGCTGCTCGGCGAAGGGGTGATCCGCGACAAGATCCACGAACTCGAGTTCGAGATCTCGCCGCTATCCTTCTTCCAGAACAACCCGACCCAGACCGATGTGCTCTACTCCAGCGCCCTCGAGTATGCCGAGCTGACCGGTAACGAGACGGTGTTCGACATCTATTGCGGTATCGGCACCATCTCCCTGTTCCTGGCTGGCAAGGCCGCCAAGGTCGTCGGGATCGAGTCGGTGGAGAGCGCCATCAGCGATGCCCGCCGCAACGCTGCCCTCAACGGCATCGAGCACACCGAATTCCACGTCGGCAAGGCCGAGCAGCTGATGCCCGAGCTGCACGCTCAGGGCGTGACCGCTGACGTGGTGGTAATGGATCCGCCCCGCAAAGGCTGTGACAAGGCCGTATTGCAGACCCTGGTCGCTATGGCGCCCCGTCGTCTGGTCTATGTCTCCTGCAACCCGCAGACCCTGGCCCGCGATCTTGCCTGGCTGGTCAAGCAGGGCTTCGTGCTGGACGAGGTGCAGCCGGTCGATATGTTCCCGCACTCCATGCATGTGGAAGCGGTTGCCCGCCTGAGCCTGCCTGCCAAGGCATAAGTCGCCCCCGACTCTTGCCCATAAAAAACGACGCCAGCTGGCGTCGTTTTTTTATCTCTGCAATCGGCGGATGGGCGATTAGCTGGCGCTCTGGCGCACCTCGGCGGCGATCTGGTCGAGCAGCTGTTGCCAGCCCTGACCCAGTTCGTTCACCAGTGCGTTGTAGCCATCGGCTGGCAGCCCCCGCTCCTGACGGAAGGGGGCATCGCGCAACACGGTGCCATCTTCCGCCAGCAGGCGCCAGCGGCCGCTCAGTACGGCGCTGCCGTCATGACGGCCCTGAAAGCGCTCCACCAGAATGGTCAGCACCGGCCCCTTGCGGGCGCCATCCTGCCGCACCACCCAGCCCGGCAGGCGGCTGGAGAGGCCATTGAGGGTGAGCTGGTTGAGCTGATCGTCCAGCGCACCGGCCCAGCGATGGTACTCGGTGAAGTGCAGCTCTTGCCCTTCCAGCTGATAGACCAGACTGATCCGGTCGAGCTGGCTGGCCAGCGCCACCGGGCGCAGCACCAGCTGGTGCTGCGGTTGGGCCGGGGCCGTCACGGGTTGCTGACTGTCGGCATCGAGCGAGTAGTAGTGCAGGCTTGGCTGGCTGCTGCAACCCGCCAGCAGGCCCAGCAGAGCCAGCGTCAGGATCTCTTTTTTCATTGTTTGCCTCGCTTGGGCTCAGGGTCTGATGGATGCGCGCGATCGAAGATCAGCGAGCTGGGCTGCTCGTTGAGGGAGTGCACCAGCGGCTGCAGTTCGCGCATCAACTGATTGAGAGTCTGCACCGACTGACGCAGATCCTGATTGGTCTGCGACTGGGCGTCATAGGCCTGCAGGGTCTCCTGCAACTGTTTGAGGCTCTCGTTCAGCGAGGCTGGCAATTGCTGGGTCGCCTCCTTGCCGGTCAGCTTGTCCAGATTGGCACTGAGGGCGCTGATGTTTTTCAGGGTGCCATCCAGGGTGGAGAGGGAGCTGTTGACCTTGGTCAGGGTAGTCGCCATGTCCATGTCGACAAACTTGTCGAGGATGAGGTTCACCTTGCGCTCGATCTGATCCAGCCCACCCTGCACGGTGGGAAAGACCTGATAACCGGCCAGCTTGACCTGATCAAAGCGGGGAGCTGTTGGGTAGAAGTTGAGATCGATGATCTTGCCACCGGTCAGCAGACTCGAGGTCTTGAGGCTGGCACGCAATCCCTCCTTGAACTGCTTGCTGAATAGGGCGCGCCACTGATCCTTCTCCGCCTTGGCATAGCGGTGGGAGAGACGCTGCACTTCGATGCGGGCCAGCACCGGGATCTGTCGGTTCTGGAAGATGCGAACCCCTTTCTCCTCGACCATGTAGGGGGCCGAGATGACGGTGCCGACCCGTATACCGCGGTACTGCACCGCCGCGCCCGGGTGAAGGCCCGCCACGTTGTCGTCGAACAGGAAGACGTAGTCGATGAACTGATCCAGGCTACCGGCCAGTACGCTAGCCTCATCCTGGAACAGGGTAAACTCGTCGTGCTGCTTGACCGGCTCACCCGGAGACCAGCCGGCAGGCAGGCCCATGGTGATACCGCCGTCGACCAGGCTTTCCAGCGAGTCCATCTTCACTTTCATCCCCTCGCTGCTCATGGAGACCTCGAAGCCCGGGGTCAGCCAGAAGCGGGAGTTGCTGCTCACCAGAATGTCGTAAGGGGCGTTGATGAAGATCTGATACTGCATCTCGCTCTTCTCGGGCAGGAACTTCGCCTCTTCCACCTGACCTATAGTAAAGCCCTGATAGTTGATGGGAGAGCCTTCCCCGAGAGCTCGGGCGTCGCGGCTGGTGAGGGAGAGCCGTAGCCCTTTGGCATCCAGCGAGGCGAGGGGCGGTTTGTCCAGCATGACGTATTCGTCCCGCGCCCGACCTTTCTTGCCCGGGGCAAGCTCGATATAAGCGCCTGAGAGCAACGTGCTGAGGCCGGAGACCCCTTCACGGCCCACTCTGGGCTTGACTACCCAGAACTGGCTGTCATCGCGCAGCATGCCGGAGGCCGCATTAGTCAGCCGTCCTTTCAGCACTGCATGGCTGTAGTCATCGCTCAGCTCGACGGCCTCGATGCGGCCGACATCCACCTCGCGTGAACGGATCACCGTCTTGCCTGCGACTATGCCCTCGGCGGTGGCGACCGTGAGGGTGAAGCTGGGGCCTTGCGAATACCAGTGCTGGAACAGCATCCAGAGACCGATGAAGAGCGCCAGCAGCGGCACCATCCAGATTGCGGCGGCGGAGCTCAGAAAGTCAGAGCCCGGTTTCCACCTTGTTTTACGCTCACTCACGTTCGCGTTCTCCTTGTTGTAAATCCCAGATCAGGCGCGAGTCGAAGCTCATGGCGGCAACCATGGTGATCAGCACGACACCAGCAAATGCGACGGCCGCAGGGCCGGGGTAGATGGTCATCAGGTTGTCGAGCCGGATCAGGCCCGCAAGGATGGCCACCACGAAGACATCGATCATCGACCAGCGTCCGACAAATTCGGTCATGCGATAGAGTTTGAGTTTACCGAGCGGCGACTCGGCATGGCCGCGTTGTACCATGTAGCAGAGCCAGAACAGCGCCACGATTTTTACCAGCGGCACTACCACGCTGGCGAAAAAGATCACTGCTGCGATGGGATAGGATCCCATGGCCCAGAGCAGCACTACGCCGCCGAGGATGGTGG
Source organism: Aeromonas sp. 600774 (assembly GCF_049175075.1). Taxonomy (NCBI): domain Bacteria; kingdom Pseudomonadati; phylum Pseudomonadota; class Gammaproteobacteria; order Aeromonadales; family Aeromonadaceae; genus Aeromonas; species Aeromonas sp. 600774. The sequence goes on along the minus strand of NZ_JAAKUJ010000011.1, from coordinate 24,927 downwards.
AGGGGCTGTCATCACCGAGAAACACCGTATCCATGATGGGATAGACGTTGGCCGGAATGTAGAGAATGGCGGAGGTGAACAGCAGCGCCCAGGTACGGTTCAGGCCGCCCGGCTTGCGGGCGTGCAGGTGACTACCGCAGCGGGAACAGCTGTGGGTGCCAGCCTCGCTCAGGGCGCCGCAAATATGGCAGCCCACCAGACCGGATTCCAGCGCCCCGGCTTCGGGGTCTATCTCCCGTGGCTCGGTGGGACCGAACAGCCGCTGCCAGAGCCACATCTGATCAAGCGAGGAGATCATCTTGATGAGCAGCACCGTGTAGCCGACGAAGGCCCAGAACGACAAGCCCATATGGATGTCGGCCATCCCCATCAGTTTGACCAGCGAGATAAGTACCCCCACCAGAAAGACATCCACCATCAGCCAGGGTTTGATCCGGCAGAGCAGGCGGCCGAGAGAGCGCAGGGCATTGTTGTGCAAATCCTTGTCGATACGCCACAGCACCAGCATGATGGAGCCCATGTAGACCAGCGGTAGGCCGATCAGGGTGATACTGAGTACGGCGCCGAGAAACAGGTAGCCCTCGTCTACTAGGGTCGAGATGCACTGGATAAAGGTCATCTCCTGGCCTATCCCCTTTGCCGAGAAGGACATGAAGGTAAAGGAGTTGGAGAGTACGAACATGATGAGCGCCGCAAACCCGTAGGAGATGGGACGCAACTCCTGCTGCGGCAGATGACGGCTCAGGGTGTGACCACAGCGAGGACAACTGCTTGCCTGTCCCACCTCGAGCGGCGTGGCCGGGATCAGCAGATCACACTCTTCGCAGGCGGTGGCATCATGAACATAGCTGGCGTGGTGTTGGTGTGAAGCCGAATGCAAGATAAAACCCCAGATTTGGCTCGCAAGAGAACCGGAAGCGGCGATTATCGCAGTTGTCCCGGTCTGCGACCAGTCCTGCGGTGGCGTGATTATTGGCGGGAGTGAGAATGACTTTGACAAGGCTGTGCCCATTTAGCACAATCAAACGCCACTTTTTTCCGCGGGACAATAATTTATGACAACTGAATCCCCAAGCTACTCCACGATTGAGCAAGCCTTCTCCCTCGGGAATGGGCAAGATTCTGCCCTCAACTGGTTGCGCAAGAACCGCAGTCAGGTCGCCATTTTTCTGGTGAGCGGCATCAAGCTGGAAGGCACTATCAGCGGTTTTGATCAGTACAGTGTGCTGTTGACCGATGCACACGGCAACCAGCAACTGGTCTACAAAGCCAAGATCTCTACCATCGCCATGCACACCGGCCGTCCGCAAGTGAACATCCAGCGTGCCCGCAAGCCACGTGTCTCTATGGCGCCGCGCCCCCATGGTGCGCCGGGCCGCTATGATGACAATCAGGGCGGTGGCAACAACGAGTAATCGTTCTTTCCGACCCTCTGCGCCGACGCGTCCAGCGTCAGCGACTGACGGAGCTGGCTCTCATTCTCAACCCTGTCCCGTATGAGATCCAGCTCCGGTTATCGCCCCTTGTTGGGCGATATTCTTCTGCACTACATCGCTATGCCGATCGGTTTACCTGCTTTGACCATGCAGGTCTGCATACCCGCTGCTTCTCCGGCCTGTACCCCGATACCGGTATCTTCAAACACCAGACAGCCTGATGGCTCGACCCCCAGCTTGCTGGCGACCAGCAGGAAGGTGTCCGGATTGGGCTTGTGTAGCTCCACATCGTCGGCCGTGACCACCACCTTAAAGTAGCGATCCAGCCCGGTATTGCGCAGCACCGCTTCGGCGTTGATGCGAGGAGAACCTGTACCGATCCCCATCGGAATGACACCTTGATAGCGTTCGACCAGTGTCTGCATGGCGGGAAACACGGTCGCCTTGTGCAGGTTGGCCACATAGTGGGCAGTCTTGCAGCGGTTCACTTCGAGCGGGTCGAGGGGGATCTGCTGCTCCTGTGTCACCAGCAGGGCGATCTTGCGGCTCGGCATACCGCCCAGTTCATAGAACCAGTCGGCATCGAAGCGAAAACCAAATTCACGGGCGGTGTGTTCCCAGGCGGCGAGATGCAGCGGCATGGAGTCGACCAGGGTGCCATCCAGGTCAAAGATCAGGCCTTGGAATCCGGAAAGTGTCATGGTGCGGGTCAGTCTCTGAAAAAAGGGAGCCCATTCTAGCCAGAGCCTCCCCGGCCTGCCATCACCTAGCTGGTGAGAAACGCTTGCCCCCACATTTGCGCCTGAAAATAGACGGGGGTGAGCCTGGTCGGGTCGAGCTGGTATTTCGGTGCCAGCTGCTCCAGCAGAGCCCAGTTGCCCTGTTCATAGGTCCTGACCAGCTGGAACAGGTGGAACAGCGGCCCTTCGTGCCGCTCGATGGCTCGCTTTACGTTGTTGGGCAGGTGGGCCTTCAGCGACTCTGATAGCAGGGAACCATCGAGTACCAGCCCTACCAGAAAAGCCCAGCTTGCTTCGCGTTTGTCGAGGGCGGTGAGGGCGATAAGTTCGCAGAAGCGGCCGCGAGCGATGGCCATTCGGGTAGAGGCCTCCGGCATATGCTGGCTCACCCGGGCCAGGCCGTTGATCAGCACAAACTTGCGGATCTCCTGCTCTCCCAGATAGGAGAGGGCGCGGGAAACCGAGGTGATGGGGGCTGCATGATCGAAGCCGGGCGCGTTGACATAGGTGAGTAGCTGGCCCGGGAGCAAGGCATCCTGCTCCAGCAGGCGAGCCACCTGGGCAAAGGAGAACTCCTCGTGGCAGATAAGTTGAAGGATCTGCTGCACAAGTGCCATGTCGGGCTGGGTGGCACGTTGATTGACCAGCTCGGGGCGGGCGAGAAAACCACCGGCAAAGAAGTCGACTCCGGCCTCTCGCAGCGGGAGAAAATCTTCCCAGGTTTCGATATCGAGGGCCATCCGCTTGTGTTCGGTGGGCTGGCAGATCCCCTCTTCCCCCATCCAGAATACCAGCAGACGGCTGGCACCGAGCCAGCGTGGCTCACGACTGACCCCATGTACAGCAAGCCGGCGTCGACTGTCTCGCCATTGTTCCAACACCGGAAAGGAGGCGGGCAGCCGTTCGCTGGAAGCCTCTACCAGCGGGATCGCATCCTGATCAAACAGCAGGGGGCGCTGTTCATCGAGCTGCTCGTGGGTGAAAGGCACCAGATATTGGCGCCCTTGTGCCAGCAGGCGGCAATGTTGCGCCAGTGAAGGCCATTCGGCCGGTGAGCTGAGCTGATAGTCGATGCCGTAGGCCACCAGAGCCAGGCGACGATTGAAGATGGGGTAGCGACGCAACAGCATGGGATCACCGATAGGCCAGAGTGCGTGCCCGTCCTTGAGACTTGGCGTGGTAGAGCGCCTGATCGGCCTGTTCGGTCAGACTCTGCCACGCCTCGTCCAGGGAGGGGACCAGATAGCTAAAGCCTATGCTAACCGTAATGAAATCAGCAACCCGCGAGGCGGGATGGGGCAGTTTTAATTGCGCCAGTCCGGCATGGATCCTCTCGGCCAGTTGCTCGGCTTCACCGGGTTGTGGGGCGCAAAGCAGGATGACGAACTCTTCTCCGCCATAACGAGCCACCAGATTGGTAGAGCGTCGCTCGGCCTCCCGCAGTACGCGGGCTACCTGCTGCAGGCACTCATCCCCCTTGGTATGACCGAAGTGATCGTTATAGGCCTTGAAGTCGTCGACATCGATCATCAATACCGCCAGCGGATTCTGGGTGCGCCGTGCCCACTCCCACTCCCGTTGCATGGTGATGTCCCACTGGCGCCGGTTGGCGATACCAGTCAGAGGATCTTCCAGCGAGAGCAGGGAGAGGCGGTGATTGGCCTCTTCCAGCGCCCTATTGGTTTCGGCCAGTTGTATCGTGCGTTCGGCGACCCGGGCTTCCAGCTGGCGGTTGAGCTGCTCCAGCTGCTCCTGAGTGCGCTGGCGGATCAACAACTGTGACAGGATGGCGGCGTACTGTTTGAAGATCTCGCTCTGATAGGCTTTGAGCGGGCGGTGCCACAGCAGGTTGTCGGCGGCGATCCAGCCGATGGGGATGGCGCCATCCCAGAGCGATACCATGGCGTTCCAGCCCTGTCCCACCTGCTGTTTCTCGTAGTAGAGAGGGGTATCTTCCAGCACCAGCACGTAATCCTTGCGCTTGAGCGCCTCCTGCACCGTGGGGTGATCCGGGATAGGACTGACAAAGTCGTGTTCGTCTACCAGCTCTCCCTCTTCACTGGTGCCCCAGGTGCCGCGCATGGTTTTGCCATCGGGTTCGATCAGGAAGATGGCGACCCGATCGAACTGCAGCTCCTTGCGGGCCAGCAGCACGGCGTCCCGCAGCAGATCGTTCTCGCTGCGACAGCGGGAGAGGGTGACGCTGACCATGTGCAGCGCCTGCAACATGGTGAGGAAGGAGCCCTGCAGTGCCTGACTCTGTACCAGATCGGTCTGGGTATGGAGCCGCTGGTCCCGCTCCTGATTGACCTGGCTGGAGAGCAGGTGATTGCTGAGCTCGGCAGTCAGATAGTGAATAAGGAGCTGGATGCCCTGGCGCTGGTGGGAGGAGAGGCGGTCTATGCGGCGGCGGGTCTCCAGATAGATGACCCCTTCCAGTTTCATGTGACGTTTGAGAGGGAAACAGGCGCGTAGCTGTGGCTGGGCGGGCTCCACATTTTCGCCAGGATCTGGCGGTGGCTGGAGCTGCTCGATCACCAGTTGTCCCTTGTCCATTGCCTTGTCGATCAGGTGGTGGGGTAGTGTTAGCTGTTCTAGCTGGGCTAGATCCAGTTCGATCACGCCCTGATCCAGCTGAAAACTGTAGAGCTGTGCTTCAGGAGCTCTCAGCCAGAGGTAAAGGCGTTCTGCATCGGTCTTTTCACGGATGGTGGCGAGGCTCACTTCGCATAACTGAGCGAAGTTGGTGAAGTGTTCCGGGTCCCATTCCTGCATACCAGTATCCCTTGGATTGTACCCAAGCGAGTATAAACATATTTCTCTTTGATTAATATGTCAGAAAGGAGATGTGTCGCACATATTGGTTGCATTCCAGGTTATGTGTGGAAACATTCACTGCTTTTATTGCCAATTATGGCGAAAACTGTGCGTAGTTGCGCCACCTGTAGCAGCGTGCATGGCAGATGTGGAGCAAAAAAGAGCCCGCACGATGGCGGGCTCTCGGGCAGATTCGATGACTCTGCGTGGCTTACTCAGCCTGGGAGGCTGGCTGCGCTGGCGTTTCACTGCTATCGGCTGACGTGCTCTCTGCCAACGGGGCTTCCGGTGCCGGACCCGGCACCAGCTCCACCGCCGGCTTGGCAATGAGGGAGCGGGTCTCTTCCACCGCTTCGGTCAGCTTGACCTCAATGATCTGACCGAGCTCGTAGACCACCTCGGTCTTGTCCAGATAGACGCGACCGTTGTCCCAGTTGCACTCCAGCCGATCCTTGTTGTCGAGGATATGACGGGCAGGCATGAAGACCACGGCGCCGTTCTCCTGCAGACGCAGCTTGAGGCCAGCACGCATCACGTCGATGATCTCGGCGTTGAACACCTTGTCGGTGCCAGCATCGGCCTTGAGGTAGCGGACATAGAGCCAGTCGCCGATGTCGCGCTCCACCATGCGGTGCAGACGGCGGCAGGCGGTCAGATGCTCGGTGAGCTCGGTGCTCGGGCGCTCGCCCGGGGTCTTGCCGGCGATGACCGCTTTGAGCAGACGATGGTTGACCATGTCGCCGTATTTACGGATCGGGGAGGTCCAGGTGGCGTAGGCATCCAGACCCAGGCCGTAGTGGGCGCCCGGCTCGGAGGACATCAGCGCATAGCTCTGGAAACGGCGGATCTTGCCATCCAGCCAGCGGGTGTCGAGGTTATCGATCCAGCGGCGCAGGGCACAGAAGCCGGAGAGGCTGGCGATCTCGTCGCGCTCGAACGGGGCTTCGGCGCTTTTCAGCAGGTCGATGGCGCCGTCGAGGGACTCTTCGTCAAAGCCGGTGTGAACGTTGAAGATGCCGTAACCGACGCTCTTGCCCAGCACGCGACCGGCGCAGATGTTGGCGGCGATCATCGACTCTTCCACCATGCGGTTGGCGATGCGGCGTGGCTCGACGTGGATAGCCAGCACTTCGCCATTCTCGCCCAGCTCGAAGTCGTAGTCGGGTCTGTCCGGGAACACTAGGGCATGCTCGGTGCGCCACTTGATGCGCGCTTCGGTCATTGCCTTCATCAGCGGCAGCTGGGCCAGCACGCCGGCGTCGATGGCCAGCTCTTTGCCATGCTCAGCCCAGTCGGAGACGTCGTCATAGTTGAGACGGGCGTGGGAGCAGATGCGGGCGGCGAAGAACTCGGTCTCCTCCAGCAGCAGACCATCTTCGGCGATAAGCAGACGGGCGCACAGGGTGTTGCGCTCCTCACCCTCCTTCAGGGAGCAGAGCTCGTCGGAGAGGGTACGCGGGATCATCGGTACGTTGCGGCCCGGCATGTAGACGGTGAAGGCGCGCTGGGCGGCCTCCTTGTCCAGCTCGCTCCCTTCGGCCACATAGGCGGTCGGGTCGGCGATGGCGACCAGCAGCTCCCAGCCGTTATCCAGCTTGGTGATGGCCAGCGCATCGTCCATGTCCTTGGTTTTTGCACCGTCGATGGTGAAGAAAGGCACCTTGGTCAGGTCACGACGGGGCAGCTCCTCATCTTCGATGACCTTCCACTCTGGCAGATCAGCCGGTTCGACCTGGGCCAGGTTGTGGCGCGCCAGCACCACCCACCAGGGCACGTTGTGATCTTCCTGTGCGGCGATCTTCTGGATGATCTCGGCAGAGAAGTTGCCGTCTACCAGCGCATGGCGCTTGAGGGTGGCGACCACCCAGTCCCCTTCCTTGAACTCTTTTTCGTCCAGACCCTTCTTGACGCGGGCCTTGATGGCATCCTTGATCAGCGGGTGGTCGGCGACCACGTTGAGGCGGTCGCGGAACATCTTGACCCGGGCCACGAAGCGGGTGACGGACTGCTCCAGCAGGGCATCCGGCTCGGCCACTTCCTTCTCTTTTTCGGTGCGGATCAGGGCGCTCACCCGGTCACCGTGCATCACCTTCTTCATGTAGGGAGGCGGCACGAAATAGCTGGTCTTCTCATCGACCTCCAGAAAGCCGAAGCCCCGATCGGAGGCGCGGATAACACCCTCTTTCTTGGGGATGTTTTCGCGGATTTGTTGCTTGAGCTGGGCCAGCAGCGGATTGTCTTGGAACATAAGTGAGGAACCTGAAGTGAAAACCTGGGTGAAGACCTGATGAAGGATCGCCCAGCACTATACGTTTTTAGCCCTGCAAAGCCAAGGTGAATGGCCTGCTCAGCGTGGTTTCAACTGCGATCTGGCATGGTCAATGAGACGTTGGGATAGCTGCTTGTGTACCCCCTTTTCCAGTACCCAGCGGTGCCAGTAGAGGCGTTCTGTCAGAACATGGTTGGGACTGAGGTTGAGCAGTGACCCGCCAGCGAGCTGGCCTCTGATCTGTAACTCGGGGATGAGACAATAGGCCAGGCCCTGTTCGGCCATGGCGACAAAGGCCTCGGACGAGTGAACCGTGTGGCAGGGATAACCGCCGGGCTCTAGCCCGAAGTGTTTCGCCATGAAGCTGACATGCATGTCGTCGCGTTGATCGAAGGCCACTGCCGGAGCCTTGGCCAGCGCCTCCCGGGTCAGACCGTGGGGAAAGTGGCGCGCCACGAACGCGGGGCTGGCGGTAAGCAGATAGTTCATTTCGCCCAGATCATCGACGCAGCAACCGGCCAGTGGCTGGGGATGCAAGCTGACCGCACCAAAGGCCTGACCCTCGCGTACCTTGTCGAGGGTGCGGCATTCGTCATCCACCAGCAGGTTGAGTTCGATGGGATGCTGCTCCAGCAAGGGGGCGATGGCGGGCAAAAACCAGGTTGCCAGGCTGTCGGCATTGACGGCGATACTGATCCGGATGGGGGCTTGTGGTGTGGCGGGAGCCAGCTCACCAGCCAGTTCCAGCTCGAGCTGGTGGACCTGACGATAGTGTGCCAGCAGCTTCTGGCCGAGCTGGGTCGCCTGCAACGGCTGGCTGCGGATGAGCAGCGGCTCGGCAAACTGTTGCTCCAGTAGTTTGATCCGCTGGGAGATGGCGGACTGGGTCATGTGCAGTGATTTGGCGGCCCGCTCGAAGTTCTGCTCCTGCAATACCGCATCCAGTGCCCGCAGCAGTTTGTAGTCCAGCTCTTTCATCTTCCCTCCCTTGCGTTGCTTCTGGGCTGACTCTACGTCACTCGGCAGGGGACAACAATGGGTGGTGACAGGGCCGTTACGCTGTGATTTCTGACAGTAGTGATCAGGTTGTTGAGGGAGGATACTGCCCGCTGACCCATGGGTTAGCCTGCGGGCTCATAGCGATCTGTTTATCCCGGGTCTGTTTTCCCGGGATTTTTTATGGCTGCGTTGCCAGCGCCGGTGATGGTTGCTGCAGTAGAGAGTGGCTGGTTTGATAGTGGCCCAGCAGAGGTTTGCCAACGGCGTGGGCGAAGCGTTCATCCAGATGGAAGCGGATCCCCACCCCGCGCACGGCCCCCAGATCCACCGCCTGGCGATGGCCGAGGCGCTCGATGGGCAGGCCGAGGCGGCGGAAGATGCGCTCTACCGGCAGGCTGACGACAGCGACCAGCTCACGGATCCCGTGAGCATGGGCGAAGGCATAGACTTCGCGAAAGATGACGCAGGTGAGCTCGCTGACGCCATTGACCATCCGCGGAGCACGGCTGGCATCGATGGCAAGACGGGTCAGTTCCCAGACATCGGGGGTACGCGGTGCACTTTCACCGGCAAGGGCGGTGGGGAAGATGGTGGGCAGCATATAGGCATCGGCACAGTTGAGCAGGCGAATACAGCCGCATAGCCCTTGCTTATCCTCGATCAGCACCCAATGGGTGTCTGGCGTATCAAAACTGTCACGCTCAAGTCCCCGATGGGACTCTACATCCCAGCCGAGCCGGTCGGAAAAGACGCGATTTCGAAAGCGATAGAGTTCATCCTCTACCTCATTTCGTGGATGCTCTCTCAATTTTCCTTTGAAAACCAACATTATGGGCCCTCTGTCTTGCTATTCGCCGTTATAATCACATGTCTGGCCAAGGGGGCTTTCATATGAAAAGAGACCAACTGCTTGAGTATCTCGAACATTTCACTTCGGTGACGGATGGCAACCGTCTGGCCGAGCTGATCGGTCACTTCACGCTCGGGATGGGCTACGACTACTACCGCTTCGCGCTGATCCTGCCGATGTCGATGCAAAGACCCAAGGTGGTGCTGTTCAATCACTGCCCTGACTCCTGGGTGCAGGCCTATACCGAAAACAACATGCTGGCATGTGATCCGGTGATCCAGCTGGCGCGCAAGCAGACCTTGCCCATCTACTGGAATCGCCTCGATGAGCGAGCAAGCTTTCTGCAAGAGGGAAGCATGGATGTGATGGGGCTGGCAGCCGAGTTCGGGCTGCGCAACGGCATCTCCTTCCCCTTGCACGGTGCCGCCGGGGAGAACGGTATTCTCTCCTTCATTACCTCGGAACGCGCCTCGAGCGATCTGCTGTTGGAGTCGTCGCCCATCCTCTCATGGATGTCCAACTACATCTTCGATGCCGCGATCCGGGTGGTGCGTTTCAGCATGATGGACAGTGTGGGCAAAGAGCCCCTGACCGAGCGCGAAACAGAGTGCCTGTTCTGGGCCAGTGAAGGAAAGACCTCCAGCGAGATTGCCTGCATTCTCGGCATCACGGAGCGCACAGTGAATTACCATCTCAATCAGGTCACCCGCAAAACCGGCTCCATGAACCGCTACCAGGCCATTGCCAAAGGGGTGGGAACCGGCTTGCTGCTGCCCAATCTGGAGCAGGTGGTGGTCACCAATTTCCCCAGAGTGCTTCAGTAGTCCGAGTCTCAGATACCACAGATTCTCCTGCTGCTGTCTGAGGGTCACAATTGTCAGATCCGGTAATTGACACGGGATTTAATAGAAGCGCTTCATCATTAGCAAAATGAATGAACCAGTAAATCAATGAATTTCTAAGAAGGAGCCGGACTCGCTATAGTGCCGTTCATTCATCATTTCGAACGGAATTTTCGATGCTGCTGACCACGACCCTGCAAGGTTTCACCATAGGTCTTGCCATGATCATCCCTATCGGCGCCCAGAATGCCTTTGTGCTGAGCAGGGGTATCCATCGCAACCATCATTTGCTGAGCGCCACACTCTGCAGCTTTTGCGACCTCATTCTGATCGCCATAGGGGTATTTGGCGGAGCCAATCTGCTGGCCGCCAGCCCGATCGGCATGATATTGCTCACCTGGGGGGGCGTACTGTTTCTCGGCTGGTTTGGTGTGCGCTCCCTGCGCAGCGCGTGGTATGGGCAGGAGGGAGGACTGGCCGACGCTTCGCAACGGATGAAAGCCAGAAGTGTACTGGCCATGACGCTAGGGGTCACCTTGCTCAATCCCCATGTCTATCTCGATACCCTGATGCTGCTCGGCTCGCTGGGCAGTCAGGTGAGCGAGCACCTGCGTCCGGCCTTTGCGGCCGGTGCCATGCTCGCCTCGCTGGTGTGGTTCTACTCACTTGCGCTGGGAGCTGCAGCATTGGCGCCCTGGCTGGCGAGAGGGGGGGTACAGCGGGGGATCGATCTGCTGGTCGGCATCATCATGCTGAGTCTGGCGGGCAAGCTGGCGTTTGGAGGCTAGTCCGCCAGACTGTATCCATGGTGATGTCGGTGACGCTCATTGGCGGATAGCGAGGGTAGGCTCCGTGCGATTGAGTGTCAAACACCAGTCCGTTCTACGGACTGGTGTTTTTACAGCTTCTCGATACAGAGGCTATACCCGGAACTGGGAGAGCAGGCGCTGTTGCTGCAGGCTGGCCTGATGGAGAGAGGAGGCCAGCAACAGGCACTCCTGCGCCTCCTGTTCGCCGGTTCTGGCCTGCAGGCTGATCCCCGAGACCTTGTCGGAGGAGTGGCTGAGGGTGTGTGACAGTTGCCCGGTGGCCACGGCCACCTGCTGCACCATATCGGCCAGCTGGTCGATGGCCCCTTCCACCTTGAACAGGATCTGCTTGGTGTTCTCGGAGTCTTGCATGCCAGACTCCACCGTCTTGAGGTTGCGCTGCATCATCAGATAGGCGCTCTCGGTCTGCTGCTGGATGCTGCTGATCACCTGGCTAATTTCGGCGCTTGAGGCCGCGGTGCGGTTGGCCAGGGTGCGCACCTCGTCAGCGACCACCGCAAAGCCACGTCCCATCTCCCCCGCGCGGGCTGCTTCGATAGCCGCATTGAGGGCCAGCAGGTTGGTCTGCTCCGAGATGCCGCTGATGGTGGAGATGATCTGGCCAATCTGGCCTGCCTGCTCCTTGAGGGCGTTGATGGCGACGGCGCACTCGCCCACCTCCTGCACCACCCGCTGCATGCCCGCGCTGGCGGAGGCGACATACTGGCTGCTCTCGGTGGTCAGCTGGCGCACCTCATTGGCATTGTGGGCCGCCATGCTGCAGTTGTCCGATATGGTGGTCGCTACCTGTACCATCTGTTCGCTGTCGTGGTGCAGGGCCAGCGCATGTTCGGCAGTCTGGCGGCTGCTCTGGCTGATCGCCTCCACCCGGTTGACCGAGGTGTGGACGTGCTCGCTGAAGTGCCGATTATTGTCCATGGTGGAGCTGATCATCTTCTGCAATTTCTCGATGAAGCGATCCACGCTGTTGGCAAGCGAGCCTATCTCGTCATCCCGTTGCAGGTTGATGCGGGCGTTGAGATCTCCCTCGCCGGCGGCGATATCCTGCATCCGTTTATCCACCTGCAGCAGCGGGGTGACCAGCTTGCGGGTCAGCCAGAAGCCGCAGAGGGTGACCATGAGCAGGCTCAGCAACAGGCCGCCCAGCAGCAGGGAGCGAGTCTGGCTGATGATGCCGTTGAGTTGGACGACCTGATCCTCGACGGTGGCATCACCGCTCGCCTCGATGGCAACCAGTTGTTGTTTCAGCTGGTCGGCACTGGCCTCATAGAGAGCCTGCTGGGCCTGATAGTTGCCGAGCGCCTCGATCCACTGCCCCATCAATTGCTGATGTCGGGTCAGCAGGGCGCGATACTCTGCGGACAGTGTCTTGCCAGCAAATTCCCCGGAGCCCTCGATATCGAACAGTCCGGTGCCGAGCATGCTGTCGATCGCTCCGTGGTAGAAATCGGTCGCCTCTTTCAGCTCGGCCTTGATCGCCGCCGTGACCCCCTGTCTGCGCATCTTCTCCAGCGCATAGAGCTGGCGCAAAAAGCCGATGTTGGACTCCATCCCCCCGTCGGCCGCTTCCCAGCGGGTAGAGAGGCCACTGTTCCAGCTGATGGTCTGGTCGGGGGATTGGGTCAGCGTCTCTACCGCCCCATCGCCGATCTCCTCCAGCTGCGTCGAGAGACGGGCCATCAGGTCGGCGTTATGATGCAGGGCCTGATCCGCCTCTGTGTAGGCGTGATAGAGCGTCAACAGCTTCTCTTGTTGCTGTTGATAGGCCTGCTTCTGTTGCTCCATGGACGAAAGGGCTGCGCCATCAATGAGCTGCCCCTGACTGACCCGAGCCAGTGCCTCATCGGTTGCCGCTTTGGCGGCATCAAGCTCGGCACGATTGAGCGGGGTGCCGTTTTGCATCTTCTGAATCTGTAACTGTTGATTGCCCAGTTCGATGGAGCCCTCCATGGCCCCGTCAGCGGTCTGCCAGGCGCTTCCCAACACATAGGCGAGCAGATCGGCAAGCCGCTGGCTGCCATACCAGCCCACGGCTCCCATCCCCAGCGTGCAGCCGAGCAAGATGGCAAGACCCAGATTGGCGGTGGTAACAATTTTCATATGATGGCCTTCCTTGGTATCTGCATTGCATCAATTTCGGTTCCGAACGAGTTTAGTGTAGTGTTCATGCCCGTTCGGAGTCCGGCCCGGTGCAGAAACATCCCGTACACTCCGGCTGAACCAGATCAAGCATGGTAGCCAATTGGCGAAAAAGCTTTCTGGCTACTCTGAGGTTGCCGCCATGTGCTGGATACTTATCCAGTTATTCTTTATGCTATGAGCCAATTTACGAATAGCTGTATTGGTGAGGAGAGAGCCGTGATTGGTCGCTTGAGAGGCATTGTCATTGAGAAGCAGCCCCCCGAGGTCCTGCTGGAAGTGGGTGGGGTTGGCTATGAGGTGCAGATGCCGATGAGCTGCTTCTATGATTTGCCGGAGATCGGCAGGGAAGCGACCATCCATACTCACTTTGTGGTGCGGGAAGATGCCCAACTGCTCTATGGTTTCAACCACAAACAGGAGCGGGCGCTGTTTCGCGAGCTGATCAAGACCAATGGGGTTGGCCCCAAACTGGCACTGGCTATTCTCTCCGGTATGACCGCGACCCAGTTTGTGCTGAGTGTCGAACGTGAAGAGATAAGCTCCCTGGTCAAACTGCCGGGGGTCGGCAAAAAGACCGCCGAGCGGCTGGTAGTCGAGATGAAGGATCGTCTAAAGGGCTGGGTCAGCCATGATCTCTTCTCCCCCGCCATGGTCACATTGCCAGCCAGTGAGCCTGAATTGCGGGCGCCGGGTGTGACCGAAGAGGCAGCCAGTGCGCTGGTTGCCCTTGGTTACAAGCCGCAACAGGCGAGCCAGATTGTCAGCAAGATCGCCAAAGAGGGTATGTCGGTGGAAGATATCATCCGTGAATCTCTTCGTAGCCTTGTGTGAGGTAGTTGATGATTGAAGCAGACCGCCTCATCTCGGCCAGTGCCGCCCGTGAGGATGACATTATTGATCGGGCCATCCGCCCCAAGAAGCTGGCTGACTACACCGGTCAGGATACCGTCTGCGAACAGATGGAGATCTTTATCGAAGCGGCGCGTCAGCGGGGTGAAGCGCTTGATCACCTGCTGATCTTCGGCCCGCCCGGTCTGGGCAAGACCACCCTCGCCAACATCGTCGCCAACGAGATGGGGGTCAATATCAAGACCACTTCCGGCCCGGTGCTGGAGAAAGCGGGTGATCTGGCTGCATTGCTCACCAACCTTGAACCGAACGATGTATTGTTCATCGACGAGATCCACCGTCTCAGCCCGGTGGTGGAGGAGGTGCTCTATCCGGCAATGGAGGATTACCAGCTCGACATCATGATCGGAGAGGGGCCAGCGGCTCGCTCCATCAAGCTGGATTTGCCCCCCTTCACCCTGATCGGCGCAACCACCCGGGCTGGTTCACTCACCAGCCCGCTGCGAGATCGTTTTGGTATCGTCCAGCGTCTTGAGTTCTACAACGTCAAGGACTTGACCGATATCGTCTCCCGCAGCGCCCGTTGTCTGGGACTCGATATGACAGAGGATGGAGCCATCGAGGTCGCTCGTCGCTCCCGTGGTACTCCGCGGATTGCTAACCGCTTGTTAAGACGGGTGCGCGATTTTGCCCAGGTGAAATCCGATGGCCGCATCGATGGTCCCATCGCGGCTCGCGCCATGGATATGCTGGATGTCGATAACGAGGGGTTTGATTTTATGGACCGCAAGTTATTGTTGGCTGTGATAGACAAGTTTATGGGGGGGCCGGTGGGTCTCGATAATCTGGCCGCCGCGATCGGGGAAGAGAAAGATACTATCGAAGATGTGCTGGAGCCTTATCTGATCCAGCAAGGGTATCTGCAACGTACACCCAGAGGACGGATTGCGACCACACGAGCCTACGCTCATTTCGGTCTTCAGCGACCAGATGAGAAGTAAAAACAGTCGTTTGAACATGAAACCGCCGTCAAAGGCGGTTTTTTGTTATGCGGGCCAAAAAAAGCCCACGGCGGATGCGGTGGGCAAAGACAATTCAGGATGGATGTTCACAGACAGTGAGTGCGTCTGGACACAGACCGGAAAATAAACAGGTGAGCCGTCGCGAGCTCTCAGAGTCGGTTCAGTTGATAGAGCTGCACAAAGGAAAGCTTGTAGTAACGGATGGTTTTAGCAACAAACTTTTTCATCTTCGATTCCAATAGACAGGTTCAAATTGATGGTCGAATACGTACCGTGAACCCGGATTAACCGGCCTGTATCCAAGGGGATGCCCTCACTGCGAGGCGCATTGTAGGAGTTCGAATCGACCTGGACAAACAAGAAAAATTGCAACCTTCAAATTAGTTTATCTAATGCCTCGCTTGATGAAATTGGTTCGCATGAGTATGCATTATTTGCAGTTTTAAATTGGATTTTTGAATCAGATTGACTGACCCGGATAACATGGAAAAAGGCGCGTTATCGACACTTTTCAAATTAAACGAGGTAGCCGGATGTTAAATTCTTAAATTGATTTAAATCAATATTTTACGCTTTATCATCTTTTGTGATCTGGCTCTCTTCAATAATCGTGAAATAGATTAAACATGGCTTTGAAAGCCATGTATTTCGGGTCCTTTTACATTGATTTCAATCAAATAAAGGTGATATAAAAACCCGGTCATAATGGGCGAGAATAAATTGAAGCTGATTGTTTTGTAATTGTTAAACATTAGCTTTATTTGTTTTCCTGTATTGCCTTGTTGTTAATATTGGTGGTTACTGAAAGTGTTTTGTTGTGATGCGTCTCAATGGGGCCCATTCGATAACCCCCAACGGAAGCTTTGTCCTTAAAACTTAAAATAGCCGTGCCAATAATCGGTGAGGAAACATCATGATTGCTGAGCATGTGGTAGACCTATCGCGGTTCCAGTTCGCTGCGACGGCCCTTTATCACTTTTTGTTTGTACCCCTGACGCTGGGAATGGCTTTTCTCCTGGCGATCATGGAATCCGTCTATGTGATGACCAACAACACCATCTACCGGGATATGACCAAATTCTGGGGTAAGTTGTTTGGTATCAACTTTGCCCTGGGGGTTACCACAGGCTTGGCCATGGAGTTCCAGTTCGGGACGAACTGGGCGTATTACTCCCATTATGTCGGCGATATCTTCGGGGCTCCGTTGGCCATTGAAGGGCTGATGGCCTTCTTCCTGGAGTCCACCTTCGTCGGTATGTTCTTCTTTGGTTGGGATCGTCTGAGCAAGCATCAGCATCTGGCTGCCACCTGGTTGATGGCACTGGGTACCAACCTCTCCGCCCTCTGGATCCTGGTTGCCAACGGCTGGATGCAAAACCCGGTCGGTGCCGAGTTCAACTTTGAATCCATGCGGATGGAGATGATGAGCTTCGCTGACGTGGTGCTCAACCCGGTTGCCCAGGTCAAGTTCGTCCACACTGTGGCGGCTGGCTATACCTGTGGCGCCATGTTTGTGCTGGGTATCTCCTCCTACTACCTGCTGAAGAATCGTGATGTGGCGTTTGCCCGTCGCTCCTTCGCCATTGCCGCCGCGTTCGGTATGGCTTCCATCGTGTCCGTGCTGATCCTCGGTGACGAATCCGGTTACGAGACCGGTGAAGTGCAGAAGGTTAAACTGGCCGCTATCGAAGCCGAATGGGAAACTGAACCTGCTCCGGCCGCCTTTACCCTGTTCGGTATTCCGAATCAGGAAGAGATGCGCACCGACTACGCCATCAAGATCCCTTATGCGCTTGGTATTATCGCGACCCGTTCTCTGGACGGTCAGGTCACCGGTCTGAAGGATCTGAAGAGCGAGCACGAACTGCGCGTTCGTAACGGTATGACCGCTTACGATCTGCTGACCAAGCTGCAATCCGGTGACAAGTCTGACGAGACCCGTGCTCGCTTCGACGAAGTGAAGCAGGATCTGGGCTACGGTCTGCTGCTCAAGCGCTACACCAGCAACGTGACCGATGCGACCGAAGAGCAGATCAAGGCCGCTGTGGATGACTCCATCCCGCAGGTACTGCCGCTGTTCTTCGCCTTCCGCATCATGGTTGCCGTCGGCATGCTGATGCTGGTACTGATTGGTATGGCCTTCTATGACAGTGCCCGTCACCAGATCGGCAAGCGCAAGTGGCTGCTCAAGGCTCTGCTGTGGGGTATCCCGTTGCCGTGGATCGCGATCGAAGCTGGCTGGTTTGTTGCTGAATATGGTCGCCAACCGTGGACCATTGCAGAGGTGTTGCCGACTTCCCTCTCTGCATCCAATTTGCCTGCAGCCGAGATCTGGTTCTCTCTGATCGGTATCTGCCTGTTCTATACCGTACTTCTGGTTATCGAGATGTACCTGATGTTCAAGTATGCCCGTCTTGGCCCCAGCAGCCTGAAGACTGGCAAGTATCACTTTGAACAGATCAAGGCATAAGGAGAGCGACCATGTTTGATTACGAAACTCTGCGTGTCATCTGGTGGGCTCTGGTCGGCGTACTGCTGATCGGTTTTGCCATCACTGACGGCTTCGACATGGGGGTAGGCGCACTGCTCCCGTTCGTCGGCAAGAAAGATGTCGAGCGCCGCGTGATGCTCAACACCATGGGGCCGCACTGGGAAGGTAACCAGGTTTGGCTGGTCACTGCCGGTGGTGCCTTGTTCGCCGCCTGGCCGATGGTGTATGCCGCGACCTTCTCCGGCTTCTACATCGCGATGATCCTGACGCTGATGGCGCTGTTCCTGCGTCCGGTCGGTTTCAAGTACCGCTCGCTGCGTGCTGATGCCAAATGGCGCAGCAACTGGGACTGGGCCTTGTTCGCCGGTAGCGCCGTACCGCCCATCGTCTTTGGTGTGGCCTTTGGCAACCTGTTGCAAGGCGTTCCATTCGAGTTTAACCAGTTCATGATGTTGACCTATCACGGCAACTTCTTTGGCCTGCTGAACCCGTTCGGCATTCTGGCTGGTCTTGTGAGCCTGTTCATGCTGCTCACCCAGGGTGCAACCTGGTTGATGATGAAGACCGATGGTGAAGTGCTGGCGCGTTCCCGCACTGCCGCCATGATCTGCTCACTGGTGACCCTGGTGCTGTTTGCTGCCGCGGGTTGGTGGGTAAGCGGTATGGAAGGGTATGTCATCGTCAAGGCTGCCGCGACTGACGCAGTATCCAACCCGATGAACAAGGAAGTTGTCCTGCAGGCTGGCGCCTGGATGAACAACTACACCCTCTATCCGTGGATGGTGGCTGCCCCTGTACTGGGTCTTGCCATGAGCCTGCTGACTGCGCTGTTTGCCCGTATGAACATCGGCTGGCTGGCGTTTACCAGCTCCTCGCTGGCGATTGCCGGGGTCATCCTCACTGCCGGTTTCTCCATGTTCCCGTTTGTGATGCCCTCAAGCCTTGAGCCGTCACTGAGCCTGACCATGTGGGATGCTACCGCCTCCTTCAACACCTTGCAGGTGATGACCGTGGCTGCAGCAGTCTTCGTACCGATTGTGCTGGGTTACACCATCTGGACTTACATCAAGATGTTTGGCCGGGTAACCAACAAGCACATCGAAGATAACCAACAATCTCTCTATTAAGAGGTGCGCTGACAATGTGGTATTTCACCTGGATCCTGGGGCTGTTGCTGGCCTGTGCATTTGGCATCATCAATGCGCTGTGGCTGGAACACACCGAGAACATGGATCGTCAGATCGATGAAAACAAGTGATCGACTCGCCAGGCTCGCCGCTCCACTGGAGCGGCAGCCGTGGCAGGGGTTGATGTTACTCGCGGCGGCCTTGTTGGCCGTCGCTATTTTACAGGCCCCCAATCTGATCGCGGCCAACACCAGCGAGCATGGTCTCTGGCTTGCTCCCTGGCTGATGTGGGCCGTCTGTTGTGGCGTACTTAACGGGCTTGGCTTTCATCTGAAAAGCCTGCCCGGACGTGTGCTGTTCAATCCCTGGCTCGCCTGGCCCAGTTTGTTGTATGGCCTCTGGCTGACACATTCATATTTCCTTTCATAAAAAACGGGGGGAGGCAGGATTTCCCTGCCTCCCCCTGCTTCTTTCCTATTCAGCCCTGCGCTATGATAGCCCCCCATCTGACTGTCGAATGGATCACAGATTGTTATGGGGGAAGTCTTTGAGTTTCCGGTGCGTGTCTACTACGAAGACACCGACGCCGGGGGCATCGTCTACAACGCCAATTATCTCAAGTTTATGGAACGTGCTCGCACCGAGTTTCTTCGTGCCAAAGGGGTCGAACAGGACGTCTGGCTGCAGGAGGGATATGCCTTCGTGGTGAGCCGAACTGAGATCGATTTCCGCTCGGCGGCCCGTTTTAATGAACTATTGAATGTATTAACGCAAGTGATTGAAGTGAAACGCGCATCCCTGCGTTTTTCGCAGCAGATCCTGGCGGCTGATGGACGACTCGTCACCCAGGCTTTGGTACAGATAGCCTGTGTGAGTCGTCCGCAAATGAAACCTGTAGCTATACCTGAAAAAATCAAGGGAGTGCTGTTAAGTGCACGCTGAAATTTCGTTTATTGGCCTGTTTTGGCAAGCCAGCCTGTTGGTAAAACTGGTCATGATCACCCTGATGAGCATGTCTATTGTCTCCTGGGCGCTGATTATCCAGCGTTCCAAGGCGATCAAGGCGGCCAATCTCGCATCGGAACAGTTTGAAGATCGCTTCTGGTCAGGGGTCGATCTCAATCGCCTCTATCAGGAGTCCTCTTCCCGCCGCGATGACATCGAAGGCATGGAAGATATCTTCTACTCCGGCTTCAAGGAGTATGCTCGCTTGCTCAAGGCCGGTGCCCGTGGTCAGGATGCGGTGATGGATGGTACCTACCGCGCCATGCGCGTCTCCCTCTCCCGCGCGGTAGATGATCTGGAATCCAACCTGCCGGTGCTGGCGACCATCGGCTCCATCAGCCCCTATATCGGTCTGTTCGGTACCGTATGGGGGATCATGAACGCCTTTATCGCCCTAGGTCAGGTGCAGCAGGCCACCCTGCAGATGGTGGCACCGGGTATCGCGGAAGCGCTGATTGCGACCGCCATGGGTCTGTTTGCCGCTATCCCGGCGGTAATCTTCTACAACCGCTTCTCCAACAAGGTCGAGCGGCTGGAGAACGCCTACGCCAACTTCATGGACGAGTTCACCACCATTCTGAACCGTCAAATTGCTCAGCAGCAGGGTGATCAGTAATGCAAACCTATCAGCGGATCCGGCGCAAGAAGGTGGCCGAGATCAACGTGGTTCCCTATATCGACGTCATGCTGGTGCTGCTTATCATCTTTATGGCGGTCACGCCGGTGATCACGCAAGGGGTCAAGGTGGATCTGCCGCAGGCTGAGTCCGAGCAGTTGCCGGAAGATGCCAAGCCGCCCTTCATCGTAAGCGTCAATACCGAAGGCGAGTATGTCATCAAGGCTGGCGAAGCCGATGACGAGCCGGTGCCAAGTGGCACGCCAGAGGCGATGCAGCAATACATCACCGAAAAAGCCATGGGCTATCTGGCGATCAACCAGAATGCCCCCGTGGTGGTCGCGGGTGACAAGGCCGTGCGCTACGAAGAGGTGATCCTGTTGATGGTGGCCCTCAAGAATGCGGGTGTGCCTCAGGTTGGCCTGATGACAGATCCGGTGAACTAACGGAGATGGATGTGAAGCGTGGTATTTCCGGTTATCTCATCGCGTCGTTTCTGCTGCACCTGATCATCGGCATCATCCTGTTTGTCGGGCTCGATTTCAGCAAACCGAAACGACCCGAATCGAAGGGGCAGATCGTCAATGCCGTCATGCTTGATGAGAACTTCCTCAACGAGCAGGCCAAGCAGATCCAGCAGCAGAAAGCTCAGCCCAAGCCGCAGAAGGTAGAGAAAGAGAAGGATAAGGAAGATACGGATCTTGCCAAACGCGAACTAGCCCAGCAGCAGGAACGGCTGCGTATTGCCGAGGCCAAGCGGAAAGAAGCAGAAGAGGCGACCCGCAAGGCCGAGGCTGAGAAGCAGAAAAAAGTTGCCGAGCAGAAGCGGGCGGAAGAGAAGGCGCAGAAAGCCGAGGAGGCCCGCAAGCTGGAAGAGCAGAAGGCCAAGAAGGCGGAAGCCGAGCGCAAGGCTGCTGAAGAGGCCAAGGCACTGGCGCTGAAGAAAAAGAAAGAGCTCGAGAAAAAACAGGCGGAAGAGAAGGCTAAAGCCGAGGAGGCCAAAGCCAAGAAAGCGGAAGCTGACAAGAAGGCCAAGGCTGAGGCAGAGAAGAAAGCCAAGGCAGAGGCTGAGAAAAAAGCCAAAGCCGAGGCTGAGAAGAAGGCCAAGGAAGAGGCAGCCAAAAAGGCAAAAGCTGACGCAGAGAAGAAAGCCAAGGCTGAAGCCGAGAAGCAGGCCAAGATCGCGGCAGAACGCAAACGCAAAGCGGCCGAGGAGGCCAGACTGCAAAAAGAGATGGAAGCCATGATGCAGCAGCAGCTGGCGGCTGAAGCCAATGCCCGCAGCCAGGCTGCCTCTGCAGCGGCACAAGGTGAGGTCGACAAGTATGCGGCGCTCATCAAGGCCACTGTTGAGCGGTATATGATTTTGGATCCCACCATGCGGGGCAAAACATGTACTATCGGCGTACGTCTTGCGAGCAGTGGCTTTGTTATATCGGTAGATAACGGCCAGGGTGACCCGGCGGTCTGTCGTTCGGGTAAGGCGGCTGTTCTGAAAGCCAATCAACTGCCAGTGCCCAAGGATCCTGCGGCATTCGAGATGTTGAAGGAATTTAACCTGAAGTTAGAACCGAGTATCTAAGCGTGATAAAACGAGGTTGCTTGCCTCCGGTTGGCAACCTCTCGCCGAGAAAGGAATTTAACCTCTCATCTATATTGGAACCGAGTATTTAAGCCATGATCAGAAAAGTATTTTTTGCTTTGGTTGGCTGTTTGTTGCTGGGCCAGAGTGCCCAGGCGGCCCTGGACATCGTCATCACCGGCGGTATTGATAGCGCACGCCCCATCGCCGTTGCTCCCTTCAAGTGGGAAGGTAACGGGCAGTTGCCGCAGGACATCGCGGAAGTGGTCTCCAACGACCTGATGCGCAGCGGCAAGTTCAAGCCGCTGGCCCGTGGCCAGATGCCGCAAACCCCGAGCAGCAGCAGCGAGATCAACTTCGCTCCCTGGGCCTCCCAAGGGGTTGAAGCCGTGGTGGTGGGTTCCATTTCGGCAGTCGGTGACGGCACCTACAAGGTCAACTTCGAGCTGGTCGATGTGCTGAAAGGCCAGCTGGCCAAGGCGCAAGGTGGCGAGAGCAACGGTTACATTTTGGATAGCCGCATGGCGACCATCCCGGGTGCCCAGATGCGCCAGTTTGCCCACCGTATCTCAGATATCGTCTATGAGCGTCTGACTGGCGAGCGCGGTGCCTTCCTGACCCGTCTGGCTTACGTCTCCGTACAGCAGGGTACCCAGTTCCCGTACCAGCTGCGTATTTCTGACTACGACGGTTACAACGAGAAGACCCTGCTGCGCTCCCGCGAACCGTTGATGTCTCCGGCCTGGTCGCCGGATGGCAGCAAGCTGGCTTACGTGAGCTTCGAGAACCAGAAGTCCGAAATCTATGTGCAGGATATCTACACTCAGCAACGCAGCCTGATCACCAGTTTCCGCGGTATCAACGGGGCGCCGGAGTGGTCTCCGGATGGTCGTCGTCTGGCTATCGTTCTCTCCAAAGATGGTTCACCGAACCTCTATGTGGTTGATGTCGCTAGCAAGCAGCTGACCCGCGTCACAACCAGCCGTGTTATCGACACCGAACCCTCCTGGATGCCGGATGGGCAAAATTTGTTGTTCACCTCTGAACGTGGTGGCAAACCCCAGATTTATAGCGTAAATTTGGCGACTGGTATGACTCGCCGGATGACTTGGGAAGGTGAATCCAACCAGGGTGCATCCATCACTCCTGATGGCAAAATCATGGTGATGGTGACCCGTGTTCAGGGACAGTATCGTATTGCCCGTCAGGACATGGAAAACAATGCCCTGTTGGTCCTTACCCAGAGCGCTCTGGATGAGTCGCCAAGTGTGGCTCCCAATGGCAGCATGATCATTTATGCCACCATCTATCAGGGTCGTAAGAGTCTCGCGTTGGTGTCGACTGATGGTCGCTTCAAGGCTGTGCTTCCGACCAGTAGCGGTGAAATTCGTGCACCAGCTTGGTCGCCCTTCTTGAATTGATAAAAATCCAATTGTTTTTTGTTTTGTTATAAAGGTTTAAGGAAATAGCATGCAACTCAATAAACTGCTCAAGGGTTTGGCCATCGCACTGCCACTGTTCACCCTGGCCGCTTGTAGTTCTTCTTCTGATTCCGACGCTGCTGGCGCTGAATCAGGTATGACCGACGGCATGGGCGGTGTACAAACCGGCGGCGCCAACGGCATGTTGTCCCCGGAAGAGCAGATGCGTCAGAAGTTTGAAGCACTGCAGCGTGACAACGTGATCTACTTCCCGTTCGACGGTTACGATATCCAGGGTCAGTACGCTGATCTGCTGGATGCCCACGCCAGCTACCTGCGCGAGCGCCCGAGCGTTAAAGTCCTGATCGAAGGTCACGCCGATGAGCGCGGTACTCCGGAGTACAACATCGCCCTGGGCGAGCGTCGTGCCAAGGCTGTTGCCAAGTATCTGCAAACCCTGGGTGTGCAGGCCGAGCAGCTCTCCATCGTCAGCTATGGCGAAGAGAAGCCGCTGGACATGTCCCACACCGAGGATGCCTTTGCCAAAAACCGCCGCGCGGTTCTGGTTTACTAAGGTTTAAACCGAACGAAGTTCGTTTATATGCAAGCGGCCATTTCGATGGCCGTTTTATTTGCACTAAACGCCAAGGTTTGATCCGAATGAAATCTGCATATGCGAGCGACGATGGCGCTGGCCGTTTTATCTGTACTAAACGCTAAGGTTTGATCCGAATGAAATCTGTGTACAAGCAAGCTGTCGTTGCGCTGGCAGTATTGGTTGCTCTGAATGCGCAAGCTGCGGCTCCTGTCAGCGATCTGGGCGGTGACTCGGGTGGTGGCGTTGTCCTTAGTGGCAACAACGGCGCCATCGTGCCCACCGGTAGCCTGGAAGATCGGGTTGCCCTGCTGGAGCGCACCCTCAATGCCCGTCTGCGACTGCAAGCTGAATTGCAGCAGCAGGTCGACTCCCTGCAAGGGGAGGTCTCTGAGCTGCGTGGTCAGCTGGAGCAGCAGACCTACCAGATGGAACAGTCGCAAGAGCGCCAGCGTCAGCTCTATCAGGAGCTCGACAAGGTCGCCAGCAGCCAGCAGGCTGCTCCGGCTGCCGCGGCCCCTGCAGCTGCCTCTACACCTGCCGCCGCAGCCAATTACTCAACCAATCAGGATGAGAATCAGGCCTACGATGCAGCGGTCAACATGGTGCTCAAAGAGAAGAACTACGACAAAGCCATTCCGGCTTTCCAGGGCTTCATCAAGCAGTACCCCAATTCGGGCTATGTTCCCAATGCACACTACTGGCTCGGCCAGTTGCTGTTCAACAAGGGTGACAGAGCCGGCGCCTCGGCCCAGTTCTCGACCGTGGCCAACAAATACAGCAAATCCCCCAAGCGCGCCGACGCTCTGCTGAAGCTGGGTATGCTGGCGCAGCTGGATGGCAAGAAGGCGGAAGCCAAATCCTTCTATGAGCAGGTGATCAAGGGCTATCCCAACACCTCGCCGGCCCAGTTGGCCAAACAGAGTCTGGCCAAGCTGTAACATTGCTGTATGTCACTGTTTTCGTAACGCTACTGTAAAAACAGCTCGTATTTGTACGCACAGTGAGCAAACGGATTTAAATTACGAATTTTCTGTTGCACCGGAAATTTAAATCCGTAATATAGGCCGCCGTCAGAGCCGAAGCAGTAATGCAGTCGGAACTGGTCGTGGTGAGGGTCGTTAGCTCAGTCGGTAGAGCAGTTGACTTTTAATCAATTGGTCGCTGGTTCGAATCCAGCACGACCCACCATTTTCTCCACTCGGTGGAGACAGAATTCCCAGGTCGTTTAGCTCAGCTGGGAGAGCACCTCCCTTACAAGGAGGGGGTCACTGGTTCGATCCCAGTAACGACC